>NZ_JBBKBL010000002.1:0-562738 GCF_037892645.1 Coprococcus sp. HCN-4056
AAGTAAATATTTCATCTACTTGTTAAGTGTCCCAATTTAGGACACTTAAGCAGTATAGGGGATTGGTCAAATGGTATGATAGGGGTCTCCAAAACCTTTGGTGGGAGTTCGATTCTCTCATCCCCTGCTAGAAAGCCTTGAAAACACTGAGTTTTCAGGGCTTTATTTTTTTAGGTGGGCAATGAAGTGGGCAAACTAAACGAAAGGAGAATGAACTATATTCATATAAAGATAACTCTATAATTGTCGGACAAGGCATAATGTATTAGAAGAGTTATGTATGTTGATAACAGAGAGGCGGTTGTGCCACAGATGAATTATGTGGTTGTATTTAATATTGATGGAAATGTTGTGAATGTTCTAGTTTTTTCCCATCAACTTGAGAGCTGTTCACACAAAATATAAATAGCAGAACTTGTGAACAAAAAGGTTTCTAAAGCATGGTTGACCAGATAGTTAGTTTCTGATAAGAAAGATTAGATTGTTGAACAATAATTAGCATTGACTTGCACAGGAAGTGCGGAAGTATAATTTATATAACTGGGGATATACTAAGCATATATCAGCAGATGATTGACACATATTTGTCAGAAGAAAGGGTGGTTATTATGATGTCATTATCAAATGCAGCGGATGGATTTTGTTCAACGATCGCGTGGAACTGTGCAGATAAAGAATTATTTGGAGATTGTCCGTTAGATACGGGGGATGAGGTTCAGGTGGTATCATCGTTTTTCGGAAATGTCATCGTCCGGGTACACGGACGATGCCTTGCAATTACCAAGGATACGGCAGAGCGGATCAAGATGTGCCAGCCGGACGCACAGTAAGAGATAAAATTTATAACTGTTCTTAAAGTCGTGGGCAAATGTTTTATTGTGTAAATGTCAAATGAAAATGAGTTGGTTGAAATAATAAATAATATATATTATTATTTATATATCAATAATTTGGAGGGAGACATTTACGAAAGAAAAAGAAGTATTTTATTATTATGTGCATTATTGATCATTGCACTCATACTGCCATGTAGTGGAAGCGAGACAGCATCTAAGTTTACTAAAAAGCAAAGGCAACATACAAGAAGTGTTTGGATAAATATTTTTATAAGACAAATGGTAAATCTTTAAAGTTTAAATATTATTATAAAGGAAAACTTAGAAGTAAAAGTACATAGAGTGATCAACATGGAATATATACACGTATAACAAAAATGTCTGATAAAGCATTTGTAGATGAATTTACCGGACGTATGGGTGTGTATATAAAGACATATTTCAAAAAGACAAAGTCGGGTGGAACAGAGGTCGCGAAATATAGCACACGCATGGATCCGGTAACAATAAACGAGTATTATGTAAATGGTAAGAGAACAACAAAAAAAGCTTATCAGAAAAAAGTAAAATCATTAGGAAAGTTAAAAAAAATTACATATCAGAATTATAATGATGTCTGGTAAAATGGGAATATATTTAATATGAATACAAACGCCTGCCATTGGATTGAATAAGAACCAATGACAGGCGTTTGTATTACCTGTGCGAGGACAGTAAGCTAAAGTCTGTATTTATACAATGTGCTCTGATAATTGCCCACGATATAAATATTATTTTGTAATAAACGTGCTGTAGATTGCTTTGATTGCTGTCTCGAAGTCACGGTTTTCAACACCGATGATGATGTTAAGCTCAGAAGAACCCTGATCGATCATCTTGATATTGATGCCCTTGTTTGCGAGAGCAGTGAAAAGCTTACCTGCTGTACCGCTGGCTGACTTCATACCACGACCTACAACCGCGATCAGTGCAAGACCGGATTCGATCTCAACAGAATCCGGTTCTGCCAGACGATGGATAGCAGATACAACGCTCTGTTCCTTATCGATGAATTCGTCTGCATGAACAACGATGGTCATAGTATCAATACCGGATGGCATATGCTCGAAGGAGATATTGTTCTCTTCAAATGCCTGAAGAACCTTACGACCGAAGCCGATCTCTGAATTCATCATTGCTTTTGTAATGAAGATTGTACAGAAATCTTTCTTTCCGGCAATACCGGTTACGACATAATCCTGCTTCTGGCAGGTACTTTCAACGATCCATGTTCCTGCATCTTCCGGTGCATTTGTATTCTTGATATTGATAGGAATACCACAGCTTCTTACTGGGAAGATTGCATCTTCGTGGAGAACAGAAGCACCCATGTAGGATAACTCACGAAGCTCGCGGTATGTGATATATTTGATCGGCTTTGGATCCGGAACGATTCTTGGGTCAGCTACAAGGAAACCGGATACATCTGTCCAGTTCTCATATACATCTGCGCGGCTGGCTCTTGCAACGATAGAACCTGTTACATCGGAACCACCACGAGAGAAGGTCTTAACATTTCCATCTTTACCCATTCCGTAGAAGCCGGGGATAACGGCGCGTTCATTTTGAGCGAGACGCTCGGTCAGACGCTTGTATGTCTTATAATCATTCAGATTTCCTTCTTCGTTGAAGAAGATGACTTCTGCCGAATCGATAAATGGAATACCAAGGTAAGCTGCCATGACTTTACCGTTTAAGTATTCACCTCTGGATGCAGCATAATCGCTCTGAGGATTCTCGGCGAGGTTCTTTTTGATCTCCGCAAAATCGTCATCCAGACTGAAATCCTTCAGCTCAAGACCTGTGATGATCTCATCGTATCTTGCTTTGATCGCCTTTAATTCTTCGTCAACATCATTGCCTTCGCTGGCGGTCTGATATGCATGAAGTAACATATCGGTTACCTTAGTATCTCCATCAAATCTTTTTCCCGGAGCAGAAGGAACAACATATACACGGCTATCATCTGCATGGATGATTTTACCGACCTTCTTGAACTGCTCTGCACTTGCCAGGGAACTTCCACCAAATTTAACAACTTTCTTCATAATAAACTCCTGCATTTTTATTTTTATTTACAAATTATCTCTATCTTAATATTATTGTGCCGATTAGACAAGGAAAAAATGTGATTTTTTTGAATTTTGAATGATCGAATAAAAACCTCTTGTATAATGGTTTTGTTTTAGGCAAAATGTTGAACCTTTTCAGAAATAATCTGAGATTTTTGATAGATGAAATATAAGAATATGGATTTCACACGTAAATTGTGCAAAATGACTGAAACAGCTGAAAAAATTCGTTATCTCCAAATGTGAAAAAATGCTGTACTTCCTTGAATTTGCTTGTTTTCTATACTAGAATAGCAGTCGAAAAGGTAGCATAATGCCCAAATGGCTAGAAGATTGAGGTGATAATGTGATTGATTATTATAAGTGCCAGTATCATTTTAACGCCAGCCATAGCTTTGATGGCAATAAAGAACAGGCACACAGTCATACATTTACGATGATACTGTATATTCGTAATCTTTCTGGCCGAGATATGGATTTTAAACGGCTTGACAGAATGATAGAGATTTTTCTCGGCAGATATGAGGGCTTATATCTGAATGAACTTTCCTGTTTTGTCGGGAATGCAAGTATAGAGGCAATCGGAGATTATTTTTACGAACAATTAAAGATAAAATTATCGGAATTGAATGCGGAGCTGATGCAGCTTGATATAGGGGATACACCGCTTGGGGTGTATCAGGTGTGTGATCGCATTTTGTTACCGACGGTTAATGAGAAACGGAGCAGAGAAAATCTGGAGGCAATCTTGTTCTATAAGAAACAGATGCCTGACCAGAAAAAATAGATAGGGACTCATTCGGATAAGATGGGTCTTTTTTGTGTGGAATGTCATAAAACAGACAGAAAGAAGGCATGTATGATGAGACATAAGAAAATCTGTAAAAAACTAATAACTGTAGGGATAGCGGTATTATTGATCGCTGTTTCCTGTATGCCAATGACAGGAATGAGGAGTCAGGCAGCAACGTTTGAAGATAATGGAAATACAGTAGATATATATACGGATAATGATTATTTGTGCATCCGTTATAATGGAAGCTGGTCAGGATATCTGAATGAGCGTTTTGACCTGTCGGCAGACGGAGTGTCACTGGATCGATTGAATGCGATCATATTGAATAATGGAAATAATGGAGACGGAAGTTCATTTTCAGTAAAGGATGCATGGAGTTCGGAAATCAGCGGGGCTTCCGGAATGGTTACAAATACCGGAAAAAAACAATATTACGGATATGAATTTATGACATGGAAGATTCAGGTTCCACTTGATACTTATGAGGCTTTTAATCTTGATACGCTGAAGGTAACATATAAAGGGCAGAGCACGGAAGTTGCGATTGGTACAAAGAATACTACGGAAGAAGCTTCTACAGAAAATACGGAAGAAATTACATCTGCTACAGAGAAGGACTCAACGGAAGAAATTCTGACGACCGAAGATACAACTGAAACTGAAAAAAATGATACAACAGTTCCCGGGACAACGGAACAGGGTGTTACTGAAGCAGTAAGTGAAGATACTACTGCAGACAGTACTGATGAGAGCACAACAGAGATATCCGGTACGGAATCAGAAGACAGCAGTGCAACAATTACTGAGACTACATCGGAGCATAACAATAATGCAAGCACTACCGGAGAAATGACGGACGAGGCAACAACAGAAACAACAGGCGGAATCTATGTAGGCGGCAATATCCAGATCGATGGATATTATGATGATTGGGAAGGAAGACCGAAGACGGAGATTACATATTCTAGTAATAACAAACAGTGTAATCATTATGGTCAGCTTGCATTAGACGGGGATACCTTATATGGCCATTTTAAGATGAATGAATTATATACCTCCGGTATGCAGCTTCAGATCTGGTATCTGACGATCAACGGCAAGACATTTGCCATGCAGATCCAGCCGGAAAAGAACGGAAATATCGACTGGAGTACGCAGGCTCCGAGATCAGAAGGAATCCATACTAACTTGAAAGCTTTTATCGGATATGGAAATAATAATGAATGTGACAGTAAAGTAGCATATACAGTGTATGATGCAGAACATAAGGATAATACGCCGGGAGATGAGGTGGAATTCTCGCTCAGTCTGAAACGTCTGGCAGAATTAACAGGTATTCCTGCGGATGAGATGGGAACTATCACGATCCAGAATCCGAATATCGGAGGTCAGGGTGTGTCGATTGCCGGATCTTCTACAGGACCGGTCGTAGGTGTGTTGATCGCTCTATTACTGGCAGCAGGCTATGTTGCAAAGAAAAGAAAGGATAAAAGGTAGAGGATGAACTGGCTGGTATTTGTCTGTCTTCTTGGTTGGATCTATATATTAACAGTATTATATCGGGCAGAATTGAATTTCTGGTATTATATCTGCGGAAGTGTGGGATTGTTTATTTTCAGTCTGATACTGATAGAACCGTATGTCGTAGTTCCGCTTCAAAAGGCTGTCTCTGCTGTTGCCGGTGTGATCGGTGGGCTGACGCATCTCTATGATTCTTATTTTCAGCAGGGGATTCTGTTTATCCAGAATGGCGGAACCAGTCTGTCCTTATATATTGATTTTGAGTGTTCCGGTGTGATCGAGATGCTGGCGTTTCTTGCACTGCTCTGGTTCTTTCCGGTTTATGACAAATATGAGAGAGTGGTTGTAAGTATGATCGGAGTGATGGCGATCTTCCTCGCAAATGTACTTCGAATCTTCTTTATCTGCCTGTTAGTTCATATATGGGGCATCGATATGTATTTCTTTGCACATACGATATTTGCCAGAATCCTGTTCTATGGATGTACAGTATTCCTGTATTTCTATGTATTCACGAAACCACAGATTGTCAGACAGAAGGTAGGTGCATTCCGTTATGACAGCAATTAAAAATATGCTTATGTCTTCCGTGATCTTCTGGGTGGCATGGATCGTCATTCCGTTGATCATGGAAGTGATTCCGACGGTCGGGAATTTTATCATCCTGTTAAAACGCAGGATCATGAAGAAGAAATATAAGCCGTTATCCCATTATCCGGAGGTATCTCTGATCGTTCCGGTCTATAATTCGGCTGAAACCCTGTATGCCTGTGTGCAGTCGATCTATCAATCGAATTACCCGAAGGATAAGATATTTGTTCTGCTTGTCAATAATATGAGTCAGGATAACAGCTTTGAGATATACAGCAAATGTCAGAAGGATTTCCCGAATCTTTCGATTAATTGGATGAATTCGAAGCAGGGAAAATCCAAAGCCCTTAATCTGGCATTGTTTAACTGCCAGGGTAAATATATTATCCATATTGACAGTGATGGAATGTTAGAACCGGATGCTATCAGAAATATTGTAACAATGTTTGAGAATGAACAGGAAGTCCACAGCCTGACCGGAACAGTACTGACGAATCCGGAGTTGATCGATCAGACGAATCGATGCGCTTTACGGTTACTGCAGAAGATGGAGTTTGGTGAATATTGTCAGGCATTTCTATCCGGCCGTAATTTCCAGTCGGAGTTGAACAGTATCTTTACTCTGTCGGGTGCTTTTTCGGCGTTCCGTAAATCTGCGATCATGAAGACGCAGTTATATAATACGGATACCCTGTGCGAGGATACGCATGTAACTTTTCAGGTACGGTTTCAGATGAAGAAACGTGTGGCACTTTGTCCGAATGCGATCTTTTTTGTAGATCCGATCGAGAGCTTAAATAAACTATATGTTCAAAGACAGCGGTGGCAGAGCGGTGAACTGGAAGTGCTTCATATGTTCCGAAAGGACAAGATGAACATTGGCAGGAGTTTCTTTAAAGATTTCGTCATGCGGATCCTTGTGTATGATCATACGTTTGCGTTTCCTCGAATGATCTGGTATTTTGCGATTATCTGTCTGGCATTTATCAATTATCCGATGAAGCTTATTGTGACATCACTCGTATTCTTATTCTTTTTATACAGTATGGCCAACTTCCTGTTGTATATCTGTATTATTCTGTTTTTAAAGGATTTTCCGTATTTGAGAAAATATTATGCAAGGAAATGGTATCTGATCTTTTTACTTCCGCTGTTTAATTTTATTGTATTCTGGTTCCGGTTTGCAGGAATTATTAATTCAACCAGAAAAACAAGAACATGGCGGACAAGAGACCTGCATGAAGAATGGAATGACTTTAAACAGGTCGTGATGCATGATTTTGCAGGAGCACACCGGGTGCTGGAGAAGATCAGAGATGAGGTAAATACCAGTGAATAAAGAGAAAAAACAATCATGGATAAAAAAATTATATACATCACCGAATCATAGGATTTTTTCGATATCCGCAACCGTGATCCTGTTTATTATGATATTTATGGGATGTATCTGTTATGAGCTGTTACAGAACCGGGAAGCAGTGATACAGGCGTATGTGGATGATCAGGAGGACTATCTACAGTTATTAGCCTGCAACATTCAGTCAGTTCAGAAGTCAGGAAAAGATGCGGAGGTTCTTGCTTTTTTACAGGAGCAGACTGTTTCCTCCGGAGAGAGGTTCTTGGTATATACAAGAGGTTCGGAAGTGCTGTGGGCAAAGAATGAGAATACAACGAATACATTAGGTAAATATGCAGAGATCACAGAATTCTGGAAGATGATACGTGAGCAGGATGTTGTGGTGGATACAGTCAGATGGACGGTCGGACAGGAAGAATGTACGATCAGTGTGGTGTCTGATACGGATAGTATTCTGGAACGGACATCGACAATAAAGCATGGATATTATATTGTAATTGCAACAGGACTTGTAAGTGTTGTTCTGCTCGGGCTGTTGATTGCATTGTTAGAATCCTGGAACAAGGCAGAGAAGAATTTGAAGGGTACGAAGAAAGAACTGGACAAACGTAACCGGAAGCTTGAAAAGGTGACGAGCAATGCCGGGAATATGGGGTTTGAAAAGGCTTTAGATGACGAGATGGCAAAGAATATCTATGTACAGAATCAATATAACAGCTCGCATGAATTCTATGATAATAATTTTCTTCGTATCATGCTTCAGAAATCGGATGATGAAGCGTTAAAACCGATCCATTATATGTTCATTCATCTGGACATGATGGATCGTTATTACAGCAGACAGGAGATTTTTCATTTTATGAGAAAGATTCGTTCCAGACTTCATCAGAATGAGATCATGGGTGAGGTGAAGAAAGGATTTTTTGTTATTCTGCTTTACAGGCTGGATGAACAGCAGGCAAAAGACAGGGCGGATGAGATTTATCGGTACTGTATCCGAAAGTCCGAGAATGCATATCGCTCGATACGATATGACTTAATCGATGTTGGGGTAAAAAAACCGGTGGATGTGTACGATGCTTATACCAGAAAGCAGGAGGAGGTGTAGCAGAATGAGATATCAACAGTATAAATTCAAATTCTATATGGATGCCAGGCATGCTATCTATATCGGTGGAAAATTAGGCGAAGTACATCCGCATACCTGGGAGATCGCTCTGCATGTGGTGAAGGGAAAGGAGAATTTTGAACCATTTCATATACTTGAAAAGGCAGTTGAGGAATTTCTGGAACCTTTTCAGAATAATTATCTGAATGATATAAAGCCGTTTGATATATTAAATCCAACGATCGAAAACGTATGCCTGTATTTTAAAGAAAAATTGCAGGAGATATTAAATGCAATGGGATGGATCTTCCTGATGATCGAGATGAGTGAGACACCGGGAAGAACATATGTGATCAGTATGCTGGATGAGCAGGAGATGGAGCAGAATCAGACGGTGCAGACGCTTACAGATCTGATCTTAGATGAGATAAAACATATTGGAGAGTAAGAGATATGACAGACAGTCACAAGAGAATCCGGAAAAACTGCATATGTATAAGCATCCTGTTACTTGCAGGTGCAGGGCTTGCACTGTATCTTGTGCTATCAGGATATGAGCCGTCCGGTGGTGATATCTGGGGACATCTCTATAAGTCGCAGGAAATGTATGAGAGCCTGAAAAAAGGGAATGTCTTTCCGTTGTTCTCCCCATACTGGTATAACGGAATCCAGCTTTTCAGATATTGGGGACCGCTCTCTTATTATATTATGGCGGGACTGATGTTTCTTACAGGGGGCGATCTTCTTTTGGCTTACAGGCTGCTTGCCTTTGTTATATTCGTAGTCGGTGGACTTCCGTGGATTCTCTGGGGGATCCATGAGAACCGCAGAGTGCTTGGAACCTTCTTCGGACTGCTCTGGTTCTTTATGCCGGAGCATATCAGAATTTATTTTACAGCGGGAAATCTGCCGCAGATGGTGACGACGATGCTTGTACCATATGCGATCTGGTTCTTATGGCTCTATGTAAGAAAGAAGAATAATTGTGCAGCTGTTGGATTGTTTGTTTGTATGACATTGATGAGTTTTACGCATCTGATGGTTACTGCGATCATGGGCGTATCTGCATTTTTATATCTGCTGATCGATCAGATATGGAATAAGGATACTAGAAGAAAAATATTTGCTCTTATCTATATGATCTGTGGAATCCTGACAGCGGGTATATGGGTGATTCCTTCTTTAAAAGGCGGGCTTGTGACGTCGGAGAGTGGAGACGGAAGTGTTATGTCAACTTTGATCTATCCACTTACGACGTCATTAAATCCATTTAAACGTCTGAGTGCAGGAAATGACAGCTTTTATTTCGGACTGGCCGCAGTACTTATCGCGATAGCCGGGATCCTGCTTGCAAGAGGCGGAAAGAAAGCCGGTTTTGTATTTTTACTGGTCATGCTTGCCTGTACAACGCCTGCTGCATACCGGATACTGGTAAAGCTTCCGTTCAGCCAGTTGTTCTGGATGACTCGGTTTGCGCCGATGACCTATGGTTTTTTCTTCAGTGCATGTCTGGAATGGGTTCGTCTGAAGAAAAAATATTGTGTGCTTCTGGCTGCGCTTTTGTGTGTAGACAGCATATCATGTATGAATCTGGATTTTTACAGCGTTGCTACATCAGATGAAACGAAAATGGAG
The DNA here is from genome assembly GCF_037892645.1 of Coprococcus sp. HCN-4056. Lineage (NCBI taxonomy): Bacteria > Bacillati > Bacillota > Clostridia > Lachnospirales > Lachnospiraceae > Coprococcus > Coprococcus sp. HCN-4056. The sequence continues at coordinate 9,956 of NZ_JBBKBL010000002.1, forward strand.
ATGCAGCAGCTCACGGAACTGACAGACCAGCGGACGGCTGTCATTGATAAGAGTTCTTACGGTTCTTATCCATCCTATGGAATCAGTGGCAGCAGTCATACGATGTACACGTATGGCTGGGCATGGCAGGGTGCTGAGACAGGAGATAATATTGTTCTGTTAAATGAAGCACTTGACCGAAAATACTATCGTTTTCTGTTTGATCGTGCAGTAGAGCTTGGAGCTGATACGGTTCTGATACGGAAGATTGATCTTGAGAAACAGGACATTACAATCTCTGATATTGAGCAGGATGCGGCAGCCAGCGGTTATTCTATGGTGCAAGAAATGACGACTGCATATACTTATAAACGTGAGACACCGGAGAACTTTGGAACGGTCACCGGATACTATGGGCTTGCAATCGGAAAATATGCAAATGAAATGACTCTGCTTTATCCGGCATTTGTGGCAGGAAGCTCGGATGTGATCGAGGATTATTCAGTGGAAGAATTGAGCCGGTATGATACTTTGTTCTTAACCGGATTTGAATACAGGAATCAGAGTAAGGCAGAAGCGATACTTACGGACGTGGCGGCAGCAGGTACCAGAGTTGTGATCGACAGTACCCATGTTCCGGCTAATAAGAGTAATAAACAGGAAATGTTTCTCGGTGTATTTGCACAGCAGATCCATTTTGATGAACGGTATCCGGTTCTTTCTTATCAGAACAGCGAGATCCGAAGTGATGACTTTGCGGAGGAAGACAGGGATTTTAGTACAGCTTATATAACCGGAACCGATACCGAGATCGGAACGTTTCAGATGGGCAATCAGAAGCTGACGTTTTTAGGTATGAAAGATGATCTGCCAAATGTATATTTCCTCGGACTGAATCTGATGTATGAAGCTGTTAGCAGGAAGGATGCGGCACTGGTTGACATCTTAAATGATGTGCTCGGGATATCAAATGAACAGCTTCCGGACAGAGAACTTGTTCCAATCACAATAGCTTATAAAGAAGATGGACTATCGATCGATGTTGATGCGGATTTTGATCAGGAAACAGGTGTCAATACGTCGATTGCGGCACAGGACATATTTACATCTGATCAGGAGATTTCCGAGCAGATGAATCTTCTTGTTGTGCATGAGAGGCATACAGAGATTTCCTTTGTATATCCTATGTTTGTACCGGGAATTATTATCACGATATCAGGATTTATATGTTTTATACTGTGCATATGTATGGATGTACGCGACAGAAGAAAGCATATTGTTTAACAGACCGGACAAGAGAGCATTGCAGGATAGACGGAATAAAAGGGTATTGTCGGACAGACCGGCTGCCGATTGTGTATTTGCGTCTGTTATGATAAAATGAGTAGAACAGGAATAATACCGGATGAATACTCCAATTATAAACAGGATGAAAATACAGAAAGGGAACGGTGTGTATGGAGCGAAATACGAAAAAAGTCAGTGATTCAATGGTAGAGCAGGTTTTTCAGGTGCGGCCGGAGCATTTAAATGGTGCCGGACGATTATTTGGCGGACAGTTAATGGCATGGATTGATGAAGTTGCAGGTCTTGTTGGGATTCGTCATTCAAATGGAGATGTGATCACAGCCTCGGTTGATAATCTGAAATTCATGCGAGGTGCTTATCTGAAGGATCTGATCGTATTAGTAGGCCGTATTACCTATGTTGGACATACCTCGATGGATGTCCGTGTGGATACTTATATCGAGGATCACAGAGGAATCCGGCGCTCGATCAATCGAGCGTATCTGACATTGGTGGCTGTCGATGAAAATGACAAACCAAGACCGGTTCCGGGGCTGACACTTGAGAACGAAAGTGAACAAGCAGAATGGCTGGCAGGAGAGAAACGGAGAGAACTCAGAGGACAGAGACGTAAAGAAGGTTTTTAGATAAGCCGGGGGTATGAATATGGCAAATATATTAGACTATCTGGAATGGCGGGGTGATCTGCCGTTTGAGACATCGGCTTTTAATGAGGTGGATGCAGTTGTATTTTCAAGATTTTCATATATACCGTTTGAGGGGATCGTGCCGGATGATTTTAATCATACTGTCACGGTAGCAGAGGCGGCAGAGCGTTTCTTAGGAGATGCGGAGCGCATGACACAGGTGATTTATGAAGATGATCTGAAGCTGCTTGCTGCAATGGGAGCAAGCCGACGATTTGGTGATCTGCTCTTATGCGGTTATGTGAATCAGTTGGATGAGGAGATACAGAAACAGTTTTCAGCAATCACAGTAAAAATATTTGACGATGTAAGCTGTGTGGTATATCGAGGAACCGATAAAACAGTTGTCGGTTGGCGGGAGGATTGTAATATGGCATTTCTTTCACCGGTTCCGTCCCAGCGGACAGCAGTCGAGTATTTGCGGCAGGCAGCAGAACAGATACCAGGAACATTCCTGCTGTGCGGACATTCCAAAGGCGGAAATCTTGCAATCTATGCAGCAGCAACCTGTGAACGTACTCTGCAGGATAGGATTCTGAAGGTATGCAGTATGGATGGTCCGGGATTTGAACCAAATGTGTTAGAGCTTGCCGGTTACAACCGAATGCTATCACGGATGATCACATACATACCACAGAATTCCGTAGTGGGGATGCTGCTTGAGCACAGAGAGAAATATGTCGTGATCCGAAGTATGCAGGAGGGCTTCATGCAGCATGATGTTTATAGCTGGGAGGTTTTTGGACCATCCCTGATCCATGAGGAGAGGATCACAGATGAATGTCGTGTGTTAAATGCTTCCTTAAAAGAATGGATCGACAATATGGACTACGACCAGCGCAGGCAGTTCGTAAACTCCCTGTTCGACCTGCTGGATGAATGCGATGCGAAGACCACGGATGATCTGCAAAATAACTGGCATAAGGATATCGGAAGGATTCTGACCTCGATCAAGAAGATGGACGAAGCCAACCGAAAAGTCATCAGCCAGACAATCCTGTCGCTATTAAAGATCACAAGAAAGAATGTATCGAACAGATCAGAAGATTAGAAAATGCCATATACAGGCGAGAAAGATTTAACTTTATTTATTTGTTCTGCCTGAGACGAAGTGCACAGCCCGGAAAGGAGGGGGGAGGGCTTATACACTTCGTCTCTTTATAAGATTAGTGTTAACTTCAATTTTGATCGGCATATACTGTTTGCTGTTAATAACAGAAATCAGTCGTTCTACTGCCATTTTTCCCATGTATTTAACAGGAACATTAACGGTTGTCAGATTTGGCTCCAGATAAGTGCACATCGGTACATTATCAAAGCCCACGATGGCAATATCCTCCGGAATACGATAACCGCGTTCTTTAAATGCTTTCATAGCACCGGCGGCGATCAGATCATTATCTGCAAAATAAGAATCAGCAATCGGTTCGTTATTATCTAATATTGCGAGCATCTCTGCATGTGCGCCATCCATATATGGCGGAAGCTGATGCACGATAGCTTTTGATGCGGCAAAACCTGCCATTCGAAGTGCCTGATAATATCCGTCGGCTCGTTCTTCAAAATTATGGATGCTGTAAGAAGAGTGTAGGTAGCCCGGCATCTTCTGGCGGCGCTGAATCAGGAAATGAGTTGCCTGCTGGGCGCCCTGTACATTATTAATATTGACACAGTCCATCTTTACGCTGTTGAAGTAGGTATCGACCACCACGATCGGAAGCGTCAGATATACAAATGGGAAGAAATCCTCTTTGTACATCTCTGTACCCAGTAAGATAACACCGTCACATTCCGATTTGATGATGTGGTTTAACTGGTTGGTGACACTTTCGGCAGCATATTCATAAACGTGGTGTGAATATAGGCGATAGCCATTTGCGCTGCAATTCTCATTAATGCTCTCAATCAGAACATCGAAGAAAGAGTTGTTTGAAATAACAGCTCCATGCTTCCTATATATAAGAAGATAGATTATTCCGGATGATTTCGATGGTTTCTTGATCTTTGTAAAATCATAAGCATAATTGTGTGCAGTTTCCAATACACGCTTTCGTGTCTCCGTGCTTACACCTGGCTTATCATTTAATGCCATGGATACGGCGGCTTCAGACAGATTAAGTATTTTAGCAAGTTCTTTAGCTGTAATTGACATGAAATACACTCCCTTCATATATGAATTAAGTTCCCGATTAATTGAATTATCATAAGCTGTATTATAGTCGTTAAACCTTGCATTCAGAAGAAAGTAATAATACATTCTGTCTGTATTGTAAAAACTGCACAAGATATAATCGAAAATTCAAAAAATATGCGGTTCTTTTTGGTATGTTTTCATTATACATAAAATGAAAATAAAAGCAATATTAAGTTTTAAATTAAGTTGATGATTAAGTTAATTATACTTAATTTACACTATTAATTAAGTTGCCGGAGGCATATAATCAGCTCATAACAAACGAACAGACAAAAAACGACAAAACGAAATATAAGAAAAGGACAAGGAGGATATAACATGGATAAGATTAAAATAGGTTATGCACCGACACGAAGAAGTATTTTCTCAGCACCGGATGCTGTAAAGTACAGAGGACTGACAGCAGAGAGATTTACAGAGCGAGATCGGAATTATGCCATGTGCAGTAAACGCACTGTTAAATGATGAAGGTATTCCGGTTGTATGTGAGACTGATATTCACGGAGCGATCACCTCACTGATGGTTGAGGCAGCAGGTATGGGAGAGTCAAGAAGCTTTTTTGCGGACTGGACGATCCGTCATCCTGACAATCCAAATGGTGAGCTGCTTCAGCACTGTGGACCATGGCCGATCTCAATCGCAAAGGGAAAAGCAAAGCTTACCTATCCACTTGCATTTAGCCATCCGGGAAGTATCACAGCGGAAGCAAAGATTGTTGAGAAGAATCAGCCGCTCCTTGCATATATAAGAGAGAGTCTTCCGGAGGCAGAAGAATCCATGATCTCTCATATGGCATTAAAGGAAATGTCAAAGAACGTGAAATTTGCAATTCGGACAGGTGAATTTACACCATATCCAAATATTATCCTTACAGCAGGAGTTGCATTCCCTGCATAAGTAATAACGACAGAAAAATACAGATTTTGGAGGTGAATGATGAAAGTTTTAAATATTGGTTCCATGAATCTTGATTATGTCTACAGTGTCGATCATATCATCGCACCGGGTGAGACGCAGGCAACCTACGGAATGAATGTATTTCTCGGAGGAAAAGGAATTAATCAGTCCATTGCACTTGCAAAGGCAGGTGTAGATATCTATCATGGTGGAATGATCGGAGAAGACGGACAGGTATTCTTGGATGCATGCAGAGATCATGGTGTGCATGATGAATTTATCCGTACGATCGATGAGAAGACCGGGCACACGATCATTCAGGTAGACAAGAATGCACAGAATTGCATTCTGCTCTTTGGAGGAGCAAATCAGAGCCTGACAGAGGAATATATAGATGAAGTATTAGAACATTTTGAAGCCGGAGATATTCTGTTACTTCAGAACGAAGTTAATAAGTTGGATTATATCATTGACCGGGCATATGACAGAAAGCTTGTGATTGCACTCAATCCATCTCCATATAATGAAAAGATTGAAGCTTGTGATCTTTCAAAGATCAGCATCTTCCTGTTAAATGAGATCGAGGGTGCACAGATCACAGGACTGACAGAGCCGAATGATATACTTGCTTCCATGAGAAAGCGTTTCCCGGAAGCAAAGATCGTACTGACACTTGGTAAAGATGGCGCAAGGTATTCAGACAAGGACTGTGAGTATGAACAGCCGATCTTTCCGGTAAAAGCAGTCGATACGACAGCAGCAGGAGATACCTTTACCGGATATTTTCTTGCAGGACTGATCCGCGGCATGGAGATACCGGATATCTTAAGAATGAGTGCGAAGGCATCTTCTATAGCAGTAACCAGAAATGGAGCTGTTCAGTCAATTCCAAAGAGAGAAGAAGTAGAGGCAGCATTGTCGGCAGACTGATACAGCAGATAAAGGAGAAAACAAGGCATGAAATTTGCATGTATGCATATAAAAGCAAAGCATGAATGACATGCCTGTAAATAAAAAGAATAAAAAGAAAATAAAGCGAGGTAAAGGAATATGAAATTTTTTATTGATACAGCAAATGTAGATGACATCAGAAAAGCAAATGACATGGGAGTGATCTGTGGTGTAACAACCAACCCATCTCTGATCGCAAAAGAAGGAAGAGATTTTAATGAAGTTATCAAAGAGATCACAACAATTGTAGATGGTCCTATCAGTGGAGAAGTAAAGGCAACAACTGTAGATGCAGAAGGCATGATCAAAGAAGGAAGAGAGATTGCAGCGATCCATCCCAATATGGTTGTTAAGATCCCTATGACAGTTGAAGGCTTAAAGGCAGTCAAGGTATTATCGGCAGAAGGAATCAAGACAAACGTAACTCTGATCTTTACGGCAAATCAGGCGCTTCTTGCAGCAAGAGCAGGTGCATCTTATGTATCTCCGTTCCTTGGAAGATTAGATGATATCAGCACAACAGGTATCAACCTGGTCGAAGATATCGTAACAATATTTGACAATTATGGTTTAGATACAGAGATCATCGCAGCCTCTGTAAGAAATCCTATCCACGTTACAGACTGTGCTCTTGCAGGTGCACATATTGCAACTGTACCATACAAGGTAATCGAGCAGATGACAAAGCACCCGTTAACAGATCAGGGTATTGCAAAGTTCCAGGCAGATTACAAGGCTGTATTTGGCGAATAAAAGTTATTTAGATTTATCAGAGGTTGGAGAATACAATGAATAAATTAGAACTTCAGAAAACTGCTGTAGAGGTTCGTAAAGGAATCGTATCAGCCGTACATTCTGCAAAAGCAGGACATCCGGCCCGGCAAAAGACCTGCTTCATAAGTGTGAACTCGACGCAGAGGGCATCTATAAGCAGATTAAAGCAGCATTATAGGTATATTCATTTATTCTTATAGTTCCTTTTTATATATTTCCTTTTTAAAGAGCTTATTGTAGATGTTTGAATAAAATGTTACAATAAGCTCGATTTTTTACTTTATAGGATAAGATGTCCTATAAAGTAAAAAACTATAGGAAAGGTGGTGAGAGAGAAAATTGGCAGAGTATAGGAATAATTACCGTCAGAGGGAAAACAGATCTGTATATGGGGAGACGAATTCCAGACGAAAGTCATATGGGAAAAACGGCAACTATACGGGAAATTCCGGAAAACCGAGAGAACAGAGATCAAGCCAGAAGCCATATTATAATGACCTGCGTATAGCAGAAAATGACAGAAATTATGTAGAATATTCCAAACTCAGACGAAAAATCATGGCAGATGATAACGTCAAATATATCTGTTCCAGAAATGAGAATGTGATTCATGATAAATGCTGTATCCTGGCGAGAAATATTAAGGACAGCGATCTGAAATATCTGGTCAATTATCCAAAGTGGATGAAACAATGTCCGAGATGTGCAATAGAAACATATATTCATATCGGGGCATTGGATCCTGAAAAAACAGTGGATTATGAGAATTTATTTAAGCGCATGATGATACCGGTTGACATGCTGAGACATATGTATGTTGACTGTGAGATGAAAACAAAAGTAAATGGGGATACATTGACGGTATGGCATAATGAAGATACCTGGAAGATTGTTTTTCTGGATCATCCGGGAAATGTCAGACTACTGCATAATAATTATCATGTGAAAGATGGGCATCGTGTATTTGAAAAAGGATTTCATATCCAGAGTGAATTTACATCCAATACCAAGATAAAATATGCCATTGAAAATATTGAAACATATTCGTGGAGTATGCACCGTGTGCATGAGAGAGAAGCTGTGCTGGAAAAGAAAAAGAATGAAAATGAAAAACAGGGATTCTGGTCACGGGTGGCACAGGCATTGCATCTTGCATTTCATAAGCAGGAAGAGGATGGAGTTAAAGATCAGACGGATGATACCAGAAAAGAAGATCCGACTGATTTTCAACTGGATTTTTCAGATTTTAATTTTGTAAAGAAGTTTGGTTATCCGGATAATGGTACCAGATGTATCTATGTCTGGAAGACAAAAAACGGGATATATCAATGGCAGATCGGAGAATATGTATCAAAGAAACGGCAGTTTGTGATCAAATTTTCAGATCAGACCTTTATAACGGACTGGCGGAAAGTAATCGCATGGAAATATGTATGGAAAGGTGACCTGAACTGGTCTTATGGTGAAAAAAATGAAGAGGACACTGATCGTAATTGATATGCAGAATGATTTTATTGATGGTTCACTTGGTACGAAAGAAGCAGAGGCAATCGTGGATCCGGTAAGAAATCTGATACAGGAATATAAGAACCGGGGAGACGAGGTGATTTATACCAGAGATACCCATGAAACAAATTATATGCAGACAAATGAGGGAAGGCATCTTCCAGTGGAACATTGTATAAAAGGAACAGCCGGCTGGGAGATCGCAGATGGAATATATGCAGATGGCTGTAAGATCATAGATAAGCCATCCTTTGGATATACAGGCTGGAATCAGTATGGATTTGAAGATGTCTGTCTGATCGGGCTTTGTACCGATATCTGTGTAGTATCAAATGCGCTTATCATAAAGGCATTATATCCGGAGATACGTGTGGCAGTTGATGTCAGATGTACGGCAGGCGTGACACCGGAATCAAAGGCGGCTGCACTTGAAACGATGAAGATGTGCCAGATTGAGCTGGTTGGTGAAGAATAAGCAGGATAAAAAGAACAAATGCAGTAAGAAAGGAAAGAAGACATGCTTGGAATTATAGGAGCAATGGACGAAGAAGTTGCAAAGTTAAAAGAAAAAATGGAACAGGTGCATATTATTGAAAAAGCAGGTATGCAGTTTTACAGAGGTACTTTGTGTGACCATGAAGTGGTTGTGGTAAAATGTGGTGTAGGTAAGGTTCATGCAGCAATGTGTACACAGGCAATGATCGACCTGTTTCCGGTAGACGGAATTGTAAATACCGGAATTGCAGGCTCGTTAAATGCAGACATCAACATCGGAGATATCGTGCTGGCAAAGGATGCATTAGAGCATGACATGGATGTCTCTGCTCTTGGATATGCTCCGGGAATCAATCCGGATTTAAAAGATGATGAAAATATTTTCAAGACAGATGAAAAAATGTTGGAGCTTGCTCTTACTGCAGCAAAGCGGGCAGAACTTTCCATCAAGGTCTTTACCGGACGTGTAGTCAGCGGAGATCAGTTCATATCAAGTAAAGACAAGAAAAAATGGCTGATTGAGACATTTGACGGAACCTGTGCAGAGATGGAGGGAGCATCGATCGGACATGTTGCAAGTCTGAACAAGATTCCATATCTGGTTGTCCGTGCGATTTCAGATAAAGCAGATGACAGTGCAGAAATGGATTATCCATCTTTTGCGGCTATGGCAATCGATAACAGTGTTGCACTTATGACAGAATTTGTAAAGTTATGTTAAAAGGAGGCAGTTGAAAAACTATGGAAAAGATAAAAAGTTTTCAGATCAATCATTTATTATTAAATCCTGGAATCTATGTATCCAGAAAGGATAAGGCTGGAGATGCAATCCTTACGACTTTTGATATCCGCATGACAAAGCCAAACTTTGAACCGGTTATGAATACAGCAGAGATTCATACGATCGAGCATCTGGCAGCTACTTATCTCAGAAATCACGAGGATTATAAGGACAAAGTAATCTATTTTGGACCGATGGGATGCAGAACCGGATTTTATCTGATTCTTGCAGGTGATTATAAGTCAGAGGATATCGTGGATCTGATGATCTCAATGTTTGAATTTATCCGCCATTATCATGATCCGATTCCGGGCGCAAATCCGAGAGAATGTGGAAATTATCAGGACATGAATCTGAACATGGCAAATTATCTGGCTGAGAAATTCTTGAAAGAGGTTTTATATAATATAGGTGAAGACCGCCTGAACTATCCAGAGGGTTGACCTTTTTTTTTCAAAGTGATACGATAACAGATAAAGATTGCCGGGAGAGTGCGGCAACCCATAATAAATATGGAAAAAGAATAAAATCGCGAGAGGTGTAAACGAATGAGTAAGAGTTTTGAAGATTTATTAGCCAAAGTTGCAAAATGCAGCAAGAAGACAGTATCTGTAGCGTGTGCTCAGGACAAGCCGGTTCTGGAAGCCGTTAAGGCAGCAAAGGAAAAAGGTATTGCAGATGCGATCCTTGTTGGTGATGAAGCTGAGATCAGAAAGATCGCTGCTGAACTTGATATGAATCTGGATGAGTATGAGATCATAAACGAACCGGACAGCATTCAGGCTGCACATAAGGCTGTAGAGCTGGTACATAATAATAAAGCAGATATGTATATGAAGGGTATCATTGATACAAAGAACTTCTTAAAGAGCGTTCTGGATAAGGAAGTAGGTTTAAGAACCGGTAAGCCGTTATCACATGTAGCAGTTTTTGAGGTTCCTGGTGTTGACAGATTATTATATCTTTCAGACGTAGCATTCATGACATATCCATCTCTTGAGGATAAGAAAGCGATTATTGAAAATACAGTAAAAGTTGTTCATGCATGTGGTATCCCATGCCCAAAGGTTGCTCCACTTGCGGCAGTTGAGGTTGTAAATCCTAAGATGCCTGTAACGGTAGATGCAGCAGAGCTTACAAAGATGAACGAGAATGGAGAGATCACAGGATGTATCGTTGACGGACCATTATCACTTGACCTTGCTATCGATCCGGAAGCAGCTAAGCATAAGGGAGCAGAAGATCGTAAGATCGTCGGAGATGCAGATATCCTTTTATTCCCTGATATCCACGCAGGAAACCTCGTATACAAGTGCCTGACACATACAACTGCAAGCAAGAACGGTTGTATCCTGACAGGAACAAAGGCGCCTGTTATCCTGACATCCAGATCAGACAGCTTTGAAGTAAAGATGAACTCTATTGCTCTTGCAGCAGTTGTTGCAGAAGCAATCAAGAATGAGCAGTAATCAGACCGTTATGGTTACGGAATAAATATATAAGAATTTTGGAGGAAGAATATGTCATACAAAATTTTGATCATCAATCCGGGTTCAACATCTACAAAGATAGGTGTATTTGAAGACGAGAATTTATTATTTGAAGAGACATTAAGACACACAACAGAGGAACTTGCGGGCTTCAACCTTATCGTTGAGCAGAAGGACTTCAGAAAGAAAGTTATCCTTGACATTCTTGCAGAGAAAAAATTTGACATCAAGACATTAGATGTATGTGTAGGTCGTGGTGGTATGTTAAAGCCAATTCCAGGTGGTACATATCCTGTAAGTGATGAATTATTAGAGGACTTAAAGATCGGTAAGCAGGGTCAGCATGCATCCAACCTTGGTGGTATCCTTGCAAGAGAGATCGGCGATGAGTTGGGAATCCCATCTTACATTGTAGACCCGGTTGTTGTAGATGAGCTGATGCCATCCTCCCGTTTATCCGGTGTACCTGAGCTTCCAAGAAGAAGTGTATTCCATGCGTTAAACCAGAAGGCAGTTGCAAAGAGATATGCAAAAGAGCATGGCAAGAAATATGAAGATCTGAACCTGATCGTTGTACACATGGGCGGCGGTGTATCTGTTGGTGCTCATTTAAACGGACGTATCGTTGATGTTAACAATGCATTAGATGGTGAAGGTGCATTTTCACCGGAGAGAGCAGGTGGAGTTCCATCAGGTGATCTTGTTAAGATGTGCTTTTCAGGAAAATATACACAACAGGAAGTTACAAAGAAACTTGTCGGTAACGGCGGATTCAATGCATATATCGGCAGCAATGATGCAAGAGATCTTGAGAAGCTCGTTCAGGAAGGTGATGAGCATGCAAAGCTTGTTCAGGACGCATTCCATCAGCAGGTAGCAAAGGATATCGGTGCTATGTCAACCGTACTTTGCGGCAAAGTAGATCAGATCATCTTAACAGGTGGTATCGCATATTCCAAGCATACATGTGCAGAACTGGAAAAGAGAGCCGGATTTATCGCTCCGTTTACAGTATATCCTGGTGAGGATGAACTTCTTGCACTTGCACAGGGAGCATTAAGAGTTATGAATGGCGAAGAAGAGCCGATGACATATTAATTTGATGATTGATTGACATTTTGCCTGTGAACCGTAAAAATACAAAAATTGGCATAATAGTTTTTCTTATAATACACATAATAGAATCAAGACAACAAAGTCTTAAATAAATGTATTGGAGGAAATGTATTATGGCAAGTTCAAATTCAACAGGAACAAGCAAGATGAGTGTTCCGGAAGCTAAGGACGCTATGAACAAGTTCAAAATGGAGGTTGCTAAGGAAATCGGTGTAAACCTCAAGGATGGTTACAATGGTGACTTAACATCTGCTCAGAGCGGATCAATCGGTGGCGAGATGGTTCGTCAGATGATCAAGAGACAGGAAGAACAGATGTCAGGCAGATAAGCGGTAAAATAAGAGAAATCTTTAGCTTTTGCTTAGCAGGAAGGGGTTATTGTCGAAAAGACAATAACCTTTTTCTGCGTTATTATGGAAAATGGACTGGACATATATCCAGTATATATGGTATAATCGGATGATTGATGCGGGTATTTTTATGCCCACAATAAAAACGAAATGATAAATGGATGCTAAATAATGCCTTATATATTATTAAAAGATGATGGCATAAGGCATCATTTGCATAATTTTAAGGAGGAAATAAAAAATGAGTTTAGCAGTAGAAAATCTGGAACACAGTATGGCAAAACTTACAATCACAGTACCGGCAGAGGAGTTTGGTAAGGCAATGACAACTGCCTACAATAAGCAGAAAGGTAAATTCAATGTACCTGGTTTCAGAAAGGGTCATGTACCACAGGCATTTATTGAGAAGATGTATGGACCTGCAGTATTTTATGAAGAGGCAGCTAATTCATTAATTAATGAGTATTATCCAAAGGAAGTAAGTGCATCAGATGTTGATGTTGTATCAAGACCGGTTATCGATGTAACTCAGATCGAAAAGGGCAAGGATTTCATCTTTACAGCAGAAGTAGCTGTTAAGCCTGAAGTTGAACTTGGCGATTATAAGGGACTCGAAGTAGAAAAGGCTGACGTAGAAGTAACAGATGATGAAGTTATGGCAGAGCTTTTAAAGGTTCAGAAAGAGAACTCAAGATATAACCCTGTAACAGATAGAGCAGCACAGATGGATGATGAAGTTACACTTGATTTCGAAGGATCAGTTGATGGTGTTCCTTTCGAAGGCGGTAAGGCTGAGAACTACAAGCTCGTTCTTGGTTCCCATTCATTCATTGATACATTTGAAGATCAGCTCGTTGGCAAGAACATCGATGAGGATGTAGAAGTAAATGTTACATTCCCAGAAGATTATCAGGCAGAAGATTTAGCAGGTAAGCCAGCAGTATTCAAATGCAAGATCAAAGAGATCAAGGCTGTAGAATTACCAGAGTTAGATGATGAATTTGCAAGTGAAGTTTCAGATTTTGAGACATTAGATGAATACAAAGAAGACATCAAGAGCAAGGCTGCTGAGAAGAAACAGAAGGATGCTGAGAACGAGAAAGAAAACAAGCTGATCGAGAAAGTAATCGAGAATGCTAAGATGGACGTTGCAGATGCACAGGTTGCAGATGTACAGGAAAGAATTAAAGATGAGTTCGCTCAGAATCTTCAGTATCAGGGAATCAACCTTGAGCAGTATATGCAGATCTGCAATATTACAGAGGAAGCATTAATGGAGAGAATCAAACCAGACGCAGAGAAGAGAATCAAATCCCGTCTTGTTCTGGAAGCAATTGCTGCTGCTGAAAACATTGAAGTATCAGACGATGAAGTACATGAAGAACTGGAAGCTATGGCAAAACAGTATCAGATGAATGTAGAAGATATCGAAGGCTTCATGGGTGATGCAGAAAAGGATAGCATTAAAAAGGATCTTGCTGTTAAAAAGGCAGTTAAGGTTGTTGTAGATAACGCAAAGGAAGTTTAATCCATAATTTCTGATTGCGATATTTTGGAGGTGTAAATATGAGTTTAGTACCTTATGTCATTGAACAGACCAGCCGTGGTGAACGTTCATATGATATTTATTCAAGACTTCTGAAAGACAGAATTATCTTTCTGGGAGAAGAAGTAAATGATACATCAGCAAGTATAGTGATCGCACAGCTCCTGTTCCTGGAGTCCGAAGATCCATCCAAGGATATCTCATTGTATATCAACAGTCCGGGCGGTTCTGTAACAGCAGGACTTGGGATTTATGATACAATGCAGTACATCAAATGTGATGTATCTACAATCTGCTGTGGAATGGCAGCAAGTATGGGTGCATTCCTGCTTGCAGGTGGTGCAAAAGGTAAGAGATTTGCACTTCCAAATGCCGAGATCATGATCCATCAGCCATCCGGCGGATCACAGGGTCAGGCTACAGAGATTGAAATTGCTGCGAAGCATATTTTAAAGACAAAAGAGAAATTAAATAGAATGTTAAGCGAGAATACCGGAAAGCCATATGAGACCATCGCTGCTGATACAGAGAGAGATAACTGGATGTCAGCAGAAGAAGCATGTGCATATGGTCTGATTGATAGTGTGATCGCAAAAAGATAGTATAAAGAGGTATTGGAATGGCAAATCGTAGTGAAGATAGAAAACTACTTAGATGTTCCTTCTGTAATAAGACGCAGGATCAGGTCAGAAAACTTATAGCAGGACCAAACGCTTACATTTGTGATGAGTGCGTACAGATATGTGCAGAGATCGTTGACGAAGAGCTGGAAGAAACAGGTGCTGAAGATTCCATTAATTTACTGAAACCAAAGGAGATCCGTGAATTTCTGGATCAGTATGTAATTGGTCAGGAAGAAGCGAAGAAGGTTTTATCCGTTGCAGTATACAATCATTATAAGCGTATCATGGCGGATAAGGACTTTGATGTAGAGCTTCAGAAGAGTAATATTCTTATGGTCGGACCAACCGGTTCCGGTAAGACATATCTGGCACAGACACTTGCGAAGATCTTGAATGTTCCGTTTGCCATTGCCGATGCAACTGCATTGACAGAGGCCGGATATGTTGGTGAGGATGTAGAGAATATTCTGCTGAAGCTGATTCAGGCGGCCGATTATGATGTAGAACGTGCAGAGCATGGAATTATCTATATTGATGAGATCGATAAGATCACGAAGAAGAGTGAGAATGTATCCATTACCAGAGATGTATCCGGTGAAGGTGTACAGCAGGCGCTGTTAAAGATCGTGGAGGGAACGGTTGCATCAGTGCCACCACAGGGGGGCAGAAAACATCCACATCAGGAATTTATACAGATCGATACATCAAATATTTTATTTATTTGCGGTGGTGCATTTGATGGTCTGGAGAAGATCATTGACAACAGAATCGGCAAGAAAGCCATCGGCTTCAATGCAGAGGTTGTTGATAAGACAGAGCAGGATATCGGAGAACTGTTAAAGCAGGTTACTCCTCAGGACTTTGTAAAATATGGCCTGATCCCTGAATTTGTCGGACGTCTGCCGATCACAGTTACACTTGATCTGTTGAATAAGGATGCGCTTGTAAGAATCCTGACAGATACAAAGAGTGCGATCTGCAAGCAGTATAAGAAATTATTTGAATTAGATGGCGTGGAATTGGAATTTGATAAGGATGCGCTTTACGCTATAGCAGAAGAAGCGATGGAGAGAAAGACCGGAGCCAGAGGACTTCGTTCTATCATAGAGAAAGCAACGCTTGATCTTATGTATGAGATTCCATCAGATGACAGAGTTGCAAAATGCGTGATCACAAAAGAAGTTATAACGGATGGAGCACAACCAGAAATCACTTATTCTGATAATCCGGCTGAGAAAAAGCAGATAAAGAAGAAGCGTTCAGTAAAAAACAGTGATGAAATAGCTTAAGCAGAAAGCCGGGATGTTATGCATCCCGGTTTTTTGATATAAAGGAGATAAAAGTATGGATAATATCGTCTGGAACAGACCGATGATCGTTTTGAACAATATTGTTATAATGCCAGATACTTCCTCACATCTGGATGTGATCAGCAAGGAATCCTGTGAAGCAGTTGCCAATGCGATGAAAGGTGATTGCAGCATCCTGCTGGTTACGGCAAAGGAAGTAAAGGAGAATAGCAAGGTTCCTGATCTTTATCCGATCGGTGTTACAGCAAAGATCAAACAATATCTGAAAATGCCGAACAAAACAGTTCGCATTCTGATCGAAGCAGAAAAACGTGCAAGGATCGTTTCATTTTATAAGGAAGATGGAGCATATAATGCAGACTTTGAATATATAGATACAGAAGAAACAAACCATCTGGATGAAGTAGAGGAAAAAACATTGATCCGTATGCTTACGGATAAGCTCAGACAAGCATTTGCAAATGGAATGGGAACAAATAAGCTGTTATATAAAAAACTGCTTACGATCGATGACCTTGCAAAATTTGCCGATGGAGTGACAGAATTCATTCCTGCGCCATATACGAAGAAGCAGGAGATACTGGAAACTCTCGATGTAAAAGAACGTGTAATGAAGATCCTTCAGACGATGGATGAGGAGATGGAGATTTTAGCCATCCGTCAGGAGATTCAGGAGAAATTACAGGACTGCGTAAATAAGCATCAGAGAGAATATGTTCTCCGGGAACAGATGAAGGTCATAAAGAAAGAGCTTGGCGAGGATGATAATACAGAAAAAGCGGCAGATGAATATATGGAGCGTTTACAGAATCTGACTGCTCCGGAGGAAGTCAAAGAGAAGCTTACGAAAGAGATATCCAGACTTCGTGCATTGCCGCCGATGGCTGCTGAATCCGGTATCCTTACAAACTATATCGAGACTTTGCTCGACTATCCATGGGGCAAATCTTCAAAAGAGAATGATAATCTGGAAAAGGCAATTAAGATTCTGGAACGGGATCATTATGGTCTGGAAGAAGTAAAGGAACGGATTATAGATTATCTGGCGGTTCATATCTTAAATGAAAAAGGCAACATGCCGATCCTGTGTCTGGTTGGACCTCCGGGAACCGGTAAGACATCGATCGCAAGATCGATCGCTACCGCGACAGGAAAAGAATATGTCCGTATGTCACTTGGCGGCGTTCGGGATGAAGCAGAGATCCGTGGACACAGAAGAACCTATATCGGTGCTATGCCGGGCAGGATCGCACAGTCGATCGCAAAGACAAAGACAGAGAATCCGCTGGTACTGCTTGATGAGATAGACAAGGTAAGCAGCGACTACAAGGGAGATGTATCCTCTGCTTTGTTAGAGGTTTTAGACAGCGAACAGAATAATAAATTTTACGATCATTATTTTGAAGTGCCGATCGACCTGAGCAAGGTATTATTTATCGCAACAGCAAATGATGCATCCCTGATTCCGGGACCGTTAGCCGATCGTATGGAGATGATCGAGATCAGCGGATACACGGAAAATGAGAAGTTCAACATTGCAAAGCTGTATCTGGTCAATAAGGCGATCGAGAGAAACGGACTGACAAAGAAGCAGTTCAAGATCAATGGATCAGCGATCAAATATATCATCCGTCATTACACCAGAGAAGCTGGTGTGCGTGATCTGGAGCGAAATATTGATAAGATATGTAGAAAAGCATGCAGAATGATCCTTACAGAACAGGTGGAGACGGTAAAAGTAACAAAGGACATGATACCACAGCTTCTCGGAACAGAGAAGTACATGGATGACAGCTATGATCTGACCAATAAGGTAGGCTCTGTACGAGGTCTTGCATGGACTGCGGTAGGTGGAGTAACACTTAATATAGAAGTAAATATCATGCCGGGAAATGGCAGTATACAGCTTACCGGAAAATTAGGAGATGTCATGAAGGAGTCTGCTGTTACAGGTTTATCGTATATCCGTACGATGAAGGAATCAGAGACACTGGGTGAAGATTATTTTGAAAAGCATGATATCCACATCCATATTCCGGAAGGAGCAGTTCCAAAGGATGGACCTTCTGCGGGAATCACGATGGCGACAGCCATTTATTCTGCGATATTTAATAAGCCGGTAAGAGGAGATCTTGCGATGACAGGAGAGATCACTCTGCGGGGTAGCGTACTTCCTATCGGTGGTTTAAAAGAAAAGCTTCTGGCAGCAAAAACGATCGGTATTAAGAAGGTGCTGATCCCTGAGATGAACCGCAGAGACCTTAATGATATCAGTACAGAGATTACAGACGGACTGGATATTACCTGTGTGAAAACAATGGAACAGGTGCTTAGTCTTGCACTTGCAAAAGGAGAAAAGAAATGATAATTAAGAGTGCTGAACTTGAAACAGTATGTGGAATTACAAGTACACTTCCAGAGACAGAGATGCCAGAGATCGCATTTGCCGGTAAGTCAAATGTAGGAAAATCCTCCTTGATCAATGGATTGTTAAACCGGAAGTCGCTCGCAAGAACATCATCACAGCCGGGCAAGACACAGACGATCAATTATTATAATATTAATCATGATCTGTATTTTGTCGATCTTCCGGGATATGGCTATGCACAGGTATCCGTAGAGATCCGTGCAAAATGGGGTAAGATGGTAGAATGGTATCTGCATACCTCAAAACAGTTGCGGCTTGTATTTTTGTTGATTGATATCCGTCATGAGCCATCAGAGAATGATTGCATCATGTATGACTGGATTGTAAAAAACGGATATGAACCGGTAATTATTGCAACAAAGCTTGATAAGATCAAGAGAAGCCAGATCCAGAAGAATCTGAAGATCATCAGACAGAAGATCCAGCCGGTAGAGGGAACGATCATAATTCCGTTCTCGGCACAGACCAAGCAGGGAAAAGAAGAGATCCTGCAATTGATCGAAGACCGGATCGCAGAATCAGAATAAATGATCAGGACTGTTTTTCGCCCTTATCATCAGAATACAGCCAGAGAGTATTGACGAGATAGTCATATACTTCGGCACTTTTCGCACGCCAGTTATCACAGATAGCAACGGCGTGCGTTTTTGTTGGTACGTTAAATTTCAGATCGACCAGAGTTTCTTTCCGATCCTTGATCACACAGGTAACGACATATTCGCCATAATCATTTAAGGCATAATCGGCATAGATCTCAGATTCGTTTTTCAGATTAATTTTCTGATTATCGAAATAGTCCAGGATATCCTGTTTAATAGCATATGGAATACGGTTTTCAAACATGCTTAAGGCTTCTTCACCCTTGTCAGTGATCTTATAATGGGAAGAAGACCGTATCATGGAGACATAGACAAAATCACACTCGATCAGTCCATTAATGGCTTCCTGAAGCGTGAAGTAGTTCGTATATCCCTTTGTCAGAACAAAATCGGAAATCTGGGAATTGGTCAGTGTGAAATCCACACGATCCAGCATGTATAATATAATTAATTTGTATAAGACGATCGATTCAGTATTCATAATAATATCCTTTGTATGTTTTGTAAGAATAAATGTATCACAAGAAAAGCATAAAATCAATGAAGCAATGCTGCGGTGAAAGAAAATGTATTGTAATTCTACACTGACAAAGGATATACTTTAAACCTCTGAATTGACAAATATATAATGATATGTTAATTTAATATATAATATTAATTCTATATAATTTATCTAAATGGGGCGGGGAATATATCATTCATATGGTACAACAGGACATTCATAAACATGAATGTGATATTCGTACAGAAATCCACAGAATATTTTAATTTGATATGTTGCTTCATTGAATAATTTTATAGACAATCTATTTTGAGTTTAAAGTATAGGTAAATGCAACTGAAGAAGTAGATGATATAAATATGAAAGGAGTGATACCATTAGATAGATTGATATTGAGCTAGTAATTATACAATATAAAATGTATCGATTCTATAGGTTAATAATGTAATTATTTTTTATTATATTCAAAGGAGAGAGAAAAACGATAATGGTTAAAAGAAGATTTATGGGAACAATTCTTGCTGTGGTAATGGCATTTGCTAGTATAGGGAACTTTTATAATATTTCAAAAGCGGACGAAAATGTGACAGGGCAGGAAAAAAGTTCTGGAAATGAAGCAAGAGACTTAAAGGTAAGTGAAGGTAATTATATTGATACAAACGATTTGAAAATGATACCAGAAATAAAAGATTTGAGCAGAAAGGAACAGAGTGTCGTAAATAAGGCGGTAGAAAAAGCTACACAGAGCGGTGAGACAGCTGGTAAAATATTAAATAAGCTGGATGAGGAGAGCGATGCTATTGATGTTGGCGTAAAAGAGGTGCTTGATACATATTTCAGTGAGAAGGTTGTTGATGAAGAAAAAGTAGAAGAATTTGATGCTACGTTAAATATTGATATTAAAGATAAGATTGAAGCGTACAAGGTGGCAAGAGAGGAACGTGATAACGATAAAAATCTTGGATATGTAACGGGTGAGGAACTTGTAATATTTGACAAGGATACTTCAAAAGGAGAAATAGATGCAATAGTAAGTGGAATTTCTGATTCCTATGAGATAATTTTCGACAATGATTTTGAAATAGACGAAACATTAAGTGAACGCAAAAAGGAACGACTGAGAGCACTTGAAAATTATGAAACTGATATTGTGGTAAAGGTTAATCTTGATTTGGATCAAACTGTAGAAAGTGCAGCGAAAGAATTTGAACAATTTGAATGTGTTATAGAAGCTGAAGAAAATATTAAATGTGAAGCAGCAGGACTTACAGGTGAAGTAAATGATACATATAGTGGTAAGCAGTATTATTTGGACACATGCAACTTCAAAGACGCATGGGATTGCGCTGATACAACAGGCTGTTATGATATATGGATTGCAGTAGTAGATACTGGATGTAATATAAAACACCCTGATCTAAAAGGCTCAATAGTGAGTAAATATGCTGTCGATATCACGCAGAAGGATAAGAATGGAAATTATGTCAGATTGTCAGATTTGGAGAAACCATATGATAATAATCATGGTACTGTTGTGACAGGTATAATAGCAGCTAATGCAAACAACTCAAAAGGAATTGCAGGAGCGGCAAAGGGATGGGATAATGCTAATTGTAGAGTTATACCGATCAAGGTTTCACATGGAGGAGATTTTAATGGGGACTTTCGGGATCCAGATGGAATTACTCCGTGGATTGATCATGCTGATATAATAAAAGGAATTGACTATGCCATAAATTCAGGTGCTGAGGTTATCAATTTGAGCCTTGGCGAGTATAAATATAGTAGTAGTTACCAAAAAGTAATTAATAAAGCAGAAAAAGCAGGTGTTGTAGTTGTAGCTGCGGCAGGAAATGAGAGTACAAATAATAAGATTTTTCCGGCTTCTATAGACAATGTTATTGGTGTAGGAGGAACAGAGGGAAAAAGTATTAATAAAAAATGGATTGATTCTAATTATGGTACATGGGTTAATATAGTTGCTCCAGCCACAGGCTTTATTTCAACAAACACAGGTGATAATGGGTATTATACTAAAAATACATATAAAGGAACTTCATACTCAACACCGCTTGTTTCTTCTACAGTTGGATTGATGTTATGCGTCAATCCTATACTGGAACCATCAGAAATAAGAAAGCTGTTATATGACAGTTCTACGAAGATAAAAAGTTCTTATTTTAACTGTGGATTTCTAAATGCAGGTCTGGCAGTAGAATATGCCAAATATACTGAGTTTAAGAATAGCAGAATTAAGTTGACAAATGTAAAAGCAGCTTCAGGTAAAAAAATAAAAATATACTGGGATATGGTGGATTTATATGGACCAGAGATAATCCAGATATATAGAGCAACAAGCAAAGATGGAAAATACACTGAAATAAAAACAATTAAATGTGATGATTCTTATAATTATGAATCGAATGAATTTACTGACAAAAATGTAACTGCGGGAACAACTTATTATTATAAGGTGAGGGGTGCTATGAAATATGGAAGTGGTTATAAATATACCCCTTTTTCAAAGGTGTTGTCTGCAAAAGCAGTCAATTAATTCGGGAGGATTATATATGAAAAAAATAATAAGTTATATTTTAAGCGTAGTGCTTGTTATGTCCATAGTAATATCGTCAAGTATAAACCAGGCCAAAGAGAAGGATGCTGTTTGCAATACGGTTAAGACAAAAAAACTTATAGTGTATACATATAGCGGATACGAAATGAAAGTGCCTAAAAATCTGGTAAAAGCCAAGTGGATTGTTTCGAATAAAGAAATGGTTATGGTTACCAAAATTGAAAAGGATGGAACGAGGATTGGAATTGATACAAATGGCATAACAGGAACATGTACGATTAAAGCAAAGATTAATGGAAAGGTTAAATATAAAATAAATCTTACTATTAAGAAGAGAATTAGGGAAAAGAAATATAATGGAAAAAAGGTAAATGCATCTGAAATAAATTTCTCTAATAGAACATGGATATTGACATATAGAATGTATAATGGGTCGAATAAAAAAGTAAGATATTCAACTAGTCGGTATTTGCAAAAATATGTAAATGGTAAGTGGAAAAATGTAGATTATTTGCCGGATTATGTTGATTTAGGTATTATAAATTATGTACCTGCGCACACATCTCGATTGGGATATTATAGATTGTCAGACTATTATGATATATCAAAGCTGACACCTGGAACATACAGGCTATATGTACATTATTCTACAAAGAGAAAATCGGATTCATTTGTCAAGTTTAAGATTAAATAAGTGAAACAGAGGTTGGGGTTATTTGGCAGAGGAGATATATTAACCAAATCTGTACAGTTTGCTATCTTGAGTTTCTACAAAATACAACTTATTTGTATATAGAATAAGGAGTGATGGAGCAGGGGGTGACGACTGTGCGGGATGTTTCTCCAGTATATATAAGATTGCTATATGCAGTGGGTAAAGACCGGACAATACGGTCTCCACTGCTTTTTTTGTTTCCAGATATCAAAAGCATAAAATCAATGAAGCAATGTTCCCGGAAAAGAAAATGATTTACAAAACTTTTTTTTATGCTATACTAAGGCTATTAAATACAACGCTCATATGGCATCCGGATATCTGATAAGCAGGATGCACAGGTAGTCATACAGTTGATATACCTGTTTCGAAAAGAATTCATTAGGATAATCCCCAAGAATAAGAATGTGTGTGAATTGAATAAAACGGATAAAATCGGAAGGAGTAGAAGATGGATTTTAGAAATGCATCATTAGAGGAATTGAAGCAATTCGTAAAGGAGCATAAGATAAAGGGTGTATCAGCACTTCGTAAGCCGGCTCTGATCGAATTCCTTGAGAAGAATTACAGTGGTGAAGCAGATCCTGCGACGAAAAAAAATGAGGAAAAACCACGAAGAAACGATGCAGAAAAGATAAAAAAGACAGAAAAAGTACGAAAGCGAGAAAAGGTAGAGCAGACGGAAAAACCTGCGGAAGCAGAGCAGGAAGAACAACAGGAAAAATCGGAAGATGCTGTGAAGAAAGTGGACAGGAACAGAGCTGAGAATGGACAGAGATCAGTAGATTCCGGTAGAAGACAGCATAGAAGCAATACCGGACGGCAGACCAACCGGAATGGAAAAAGACAGGACTATCGGTCACAGGGGTATAATAACAGAAATAACAATTCCAATCATGGAAACAATACACCAATTGTAAATAACGGAAGAAAAGACCATGTTCAGGAGAACAAACCGCTTGCAGCCGAGATGACAAAGCTGGAAATGAATATGGAAAAAGCAGTTCTTGAAAAGTCTGCAATGGAAGAGAAAAAAGTAGCTGTTGAAAGTTCTGTAGTATCAGAAAAGAAAGCAGCATATGAAAAATCAGTTATAGAAGAAAAAAATACGGCTGCAGATACAGAGATAAAAGCAGAGGTAAGAATGGAGACGAAGCCTGAGAACAGGCAGGAAGGATCATCTGCTCAGCAGGAACCAAATGGACCGGAGCTTGACAGCGGTAAGATGGCACATGGAATCCTGGAAGTAATGCAGGAAGGATATGGATTTATAAGAAGTGCCAATTATCTGCCGGGAGATCAGGATATCTATGTATCACCGGCGCAGATCCGTAGATTTGGACTTAAGACCGGAGATATCATAATGGGAAATATCCGCGTAAAGACGCAGGGAGAAAAGTTTGGCGCATTATTATATGTAGCTTCTGTCAATGGAGAAAGTCCTGCAAGCATTGCAGGAAGAAAAGCATTTGAAGATCTGACGCCGATTTTCCCGAATGAACGGATCAATATGGATGGGGAGGACAGCCCGATTCCGATCCGTATGATCGATCTGCTGTCACCGATCGGTAAAGGACAGCGTGGTATGATCGTTTCCCCTCCAAAGACAGGTAAGACAACCTTGCTGAAACAGATCGCAAAATGTATCAGTACCAGATACAGTGAGATTCATTTGCTGGTGCTTCTGATTGATGAAAGACCGGAGGAAGTAACGGATATCAGGGAATCCATAGAGGGACCAAATGTAGAAGTTATTTATTCGACATTTGATGAGCTGCCGGAGCATCATAAGCGTGTATCGGAAATGGTGATCGAACGTGCAAAACGATTGGTAGAGCAGAAGAAAGATGTCGTGATCTTACTTGACAGTATTACAAGACTTGCAAGAGCGTACAACCTTACAGTTCCACCAAGTGGAAGAACCTTATCCGGTGGTCTTGATCCTGCGGCGTTACATATGCCGAAGAAATTCTTTGGTGCTGCCCGTAATATGCGTGAGGGTGGAAGTCTTACGATCCTTGCGACAGCGCTGGTTGAGACAGGAAGCAAGATGGATGATGTCGTATTCGAGGAATTCAAAGGAACCGGTAATATGGAACTGGTGCTTGACCGGAAGCTCGCAGAAAAGAGAATCTTCCCTGCAATCGACATTGCAAAATCCAGTACCAGACGGGATGATCTGTTATTATCACCGGAAGAACAGGAAGTTGTATACGCACTTCACAAGATATTATCCGGTAATAAGGCAGAGGATATGCTGGAGGATGTACTGAAATTATTCGTCCGAACCAAGAATAATAAAGAGTTTATCTATTATGTTAAAAAATCATTATTAAGAAAATAAAAAAACACTTGCATTTCTATGTCGGTTTGTGTTAGAATACAAAAGCTGTGTTTTATGAAGAAGTGAGGCTGATGGCCTATTCTCATATATCAATAATATAATAAAGAGGTGAGATTAAATGAGAGAAGGAATACATCCAAATTATTATCAGGCAAAGGTTGTATGTAACTGCGGAAACGAATTTGTTACAGGTTCTACAAAAGAAGAAATTCATGTAGAAATTTGCTCAAAGTGTCATTCATTCTATACAGGCCAGCAGAAGGCAGCTAAGGCTCGTGGTAGAATTGATATGTTCAACCGTAAGTACGGTGTTTCACAGTCAAACTAATAAAAAGGATGATAGGTTGAGGTTAAAGCTTTTAATCTCAGCCTATTTTTGTTTTAGGAAACAATTTTACGAGGTATAGAATTTGAAAAGAGCCAGAATAGGTGGTCAGGCGGTGATCGAAGGCGTAATGATGAAATACGAGGATCAGTACGCAGTAGCAGTCAGAAAGCCGGATCAGGAAATTGAAGTTAAAGTAGAAAGCTATACACCGATAGGTGAAAAATATAAAATCCTGAAATTGCCGATTCTTCGTGGAGTGGTTAATTTCTTTGAGTCGCTGGTAATTGGAGTTAAAACGCTGACATATTCAGCCGATTTTTATGAAGAGGAAGAACCGACTGGAAAGAGTGAAAATAAAGATGATTCCAGGTTGTCAGATACAGAAAGTAATAATGGAAGCGGTTCAGGTGAGAACGGCAGTAAAAACAATAAAAAAGAAAGCAGTACAGGAGATGATCTGATGATGATCGGAACCGTTATTGTATCACTTGCCATTGCGATCGCATTATTCATGCTGCTTCCGGCATTTATTGCAGGACTGCTTGAGCATGTGACAAAAAGCAATGTATTGATAGCGGTAGCGGAAGGTGTGCTTCGGTTGGTGATCTTTCTTGCATATGTAGTATTAATATCATTGATGAAGGATATCAAACGTGTATTTATGTATCATGGTGCAGAGCATAAGACGATCAACTGTTTTGAAGCAGGCGATCCGCTGACTCCGGAAAATGTAAAGAAACATTCCAGATACCATAAACGCTGTGGAACCAGTTTTTTGGTAGTCGTTATGATCATAAGCATTATTGTATTTATGTTTATAAATGTGAAGTCTATGTGGCTGCGATTGCTGTCGCGTGTACTTCTGGTTCCGATTATTGCGGGAATCTCGTATGAATTTATCATGTTTGCAGGCAGAAGTGACTCAAAGCTTGCGAATATATTAAGTGTACCCGGTATGTGGGTACAGCGTCTTACGACGAAGGAACCGGATCTTGAGATGTGTGAGGTGGCAATTCGTTCGGTAGAAGCGGTGATCGACTGGCGTGCTTATCAGGACGCTATGAAGCGTGGAGAGATCGAAGATTAAGAAGTTGAAATGATGCCAGTGAATGTAAAAGGAAATAGACGTATGACTCAGTATCAGCTTGTAACAGCAGGAAAAGAAAAACTGAACGAACATAATGTGCCGGATGCAGATATCGATGCAGAGTTATTATGGCTCTTTGTATCAAAGCAGGATAAGATGGCATATATTATGAACCGGCAGGAAGATGTTACCGAAACAATTCGTTCTTCCTATGAAGCGTTGATCGATAAAAGGTCAAAACGTATTCCGTTACAATATATAACAGGCATACAGTGCTTTATGGGGTATGATTTTGAGACTGCACCGGATGTACTGATTCCAAGATTTGACACAGAAGTTCTGGTGGAACAGGCAAACCGCTTGATTCAGGACATACATTCTGATAAGATGTCTGTGCTGGATATGTGCTGTGGTTCCGGGTGCATTGGATTGTCGGTAGCACTTATGAATCAGAATATTCATATAGATCTGTGTGATATCTCAGATTCCGCGATCGCACTTACGACAAAAAATGCGAAACGATTAGAAGTATCTGATTATACTGTTATAAAATCAGATTTATTTGATAAGATAGATAAAAGATATGATATGATCCTGTCCAACCCACCATATATAGAGAGCAAAGTGATTGACGGATTGATGCCGGAGGTTCGGGATTATGAGCCGAGGCTGGCATTGGACGGCGATGCGGACGGATTGAAGTTTTACAGAGCAATTATAGAAAATGCGGAGAGTTATTTAAATGAAAAAGGATATATTTTATTTGAAATTGGTAATCATCAGGCACATGATGTGCAGCAGCTCCTTGTAGATAAGCATTTTGAAGATGTACGCGTAGTGAAAGACCTCGCAGAAAATGACAGGGTTGTAATTGGAAGAAAAGCCTGAAAAAAGGCTGGATATATTAACAGACACATGAACAGGAAATGAGCATGTGCTGCAGGAGGATTATTATGTTTGATAAATTAGAAGATTTAGTAGACAGACTTGATACATTAAATAACCAGTTGACAGATCCGGATATCGTATCTGATCAGAACAAATTCCGCAAATTAATGAAGGAGCAGAGTGAACTGACTCCTATCGTAGAAAAGTACAAAGAATATAAAGATGCAAAACAGACGATCGAAGACAGTCTGCTTATGTTAGAAGAAGAAAATGATGAAGAGCTTCGTGAAATGGCGAAGGAAGAATTAAATGAAGCAAAGGCAACAGTAGAAAAGACGGAAAATGAATTAAAGATTCTGCTTCTTCCAAAAGATCCGAACGATTCCAAGAATGTTATCGTCGAGATCCGTGCAGGTGCAGGCGGAGATGAAGCCGCATTATTTGCATATGAGATCTACAGAATGTATCAGAAATACGTTGATCAGTTCAAATGGAAAGTAGAACTGATGAGCGTGAATGAGAATGGAATCGGTGGTTTCAAGGAAGCGGTATTCATGATCACAGGTGATGGTGCATATTCCAAGATGAAATATGAGAGTGGAGTTCACCGTGTACAGAGAATCCCGAAGACAGAGTCTGGCGGAAGAATCCATACCTCAACTGTAACAGTTGCAGTTATGCCAGAAGCAGAGGAAGTTGATGTAGAGATCAATGAAAATGATATCCGTATCGATGTCATGCGAGCATCCGGTAACGGTGGTCAGTGTGTCAATACAACAGATTCAGCCGTTCGTCTGACACATATACCAACCGGTATCGTGATTTACAGCCAGACCGAGAAGTCCCAGCTTCAGAATAAGGCGAAGGCATTTGCGCTGCTCCGTTCCAAGCTGTATGATATGGAGCTTCAGAAGCAGCATGATGCAGAAGCTGCAGACCGTAAGAGCCAGATCGGAACCGGAGATCGTTCAGAGAAGATTCGTACTTATAACTTCCCGGAAGGCCGTGTAACCGATCACAGAATCAAACTCACCTTGTATAAGCTGGAACAGATCTTAAACGGTGATCTGAATGAGATTATCGACAGTCTGATCGCAGCAGACCAGGCAGCCAAGCTTTCACAGGTGAATGAGGAAGAATAAAAGAAACCCTCGATATTGAAAAAAACAAGTTGGCATCTGCCTGATCCGGCAGATGCCATTTTTAAGTAAAAGAGGGTGTTGGCGAAATAAACCGAATAAATAGTTCAAATTGATTGACATATTTTTGAATAAGTGGTTATATTATATGTGGCTTAAATGGACATACTAATGATAATTTACAGATATGAAATGAGGTAGCTAGATGTATAAAAAGAATGTAAGGTTCTTTTTTGCTTTGTTCATGGGCAAACTGGCAAGAACCATGCAGAGAATGTTGAAGATGAACGCAAGTTATTTTCCGGGAAAGCTGGCAGTCAAGCTTTGTCCGGATTTCATGGGATGTATAGATAAACCGAAAACGATCATAACAGTAACAGGAACCAACGGCAAGACAACAGTATGTAATATGATCATAGATATTTTGGAGGCAAATGGCTATGACGTTTTGAACAACCGTGCTGGTTCTAATGTGAATGCTGGAGTAGCGAGTTCATTGATCGCAGGAAGTACTCTGACAGGAAAGGCAAAGAAAGAATATGCAGTATTTGAAGTCGATGAAAGAAGTTCAAAGCTGATCTATCCATATGTAAAGCCAACATATGCGGTATGTACGAACCTGTTCCGTGATTCCATTCAGAGAAATGCAAACCCGGAGTTTATTTTTAACTTTATCAATAATAATATGCCAAAAGAATCACATCTGATCTTAAATGCGGATGATCTGATTAGTTCAAATCTTGGATCGGAAAATGAAAAAACATACTTTTCAATCAACAGACTTCCATCTGACCGGGAGGAATGTATTAATCTGATCAATGATATGCGGATCTGTCCAAAGTGTCATCATAAATTAAAATATAACTATGTCCGGTATCATCATATTGGAAAAGCTGTCTGTGAGTTCTGTGGATATACGTCACCGGAAGGCGATTATAAGGCAGATGTTGATTATGAGAACAAAGTAATAACAGTTACACATAATGAGAGCAGGGAACAGTATCCGATGATCAGTAACAGTACATTTAATCTGTACAATGAGTTGACTGCAGTTACCGCTCTTCGTGAATTTGGTTTGACAGGTGAGCAGATCCGGAACGCGATCCAGAATCTTAATATTGTGGAATCGAGATATTCCAGAAGTACAGTGGATGGGATCACGATAGTGACCAATATGGCAAAAGGACAGAATCCAATTGCATGTTCCTGTGTATTTGATTATGTGTCTAAGGAACCGGGAAATAAAGAGGTCATTCTTTTGCTGGAAGATATATTTGACCGGAAAAATTCATCTGAAAATATGACATGGATCTTTGATACGGATTTTGAGTTCTTAAATCAGCCGAATATTACGAACATTGTAATAGGTGGTCTGCGGACGAAAGATTATAAGCTCCGTTTAATGATGGCCGGGGTTCCGGAAGAAAAGATCAAAGAGACAACGGATGAAGCAGGTGCATATAAATCCCTGAATCTGGATGGAACAGACAGTGTATACATTCTTCATGATATTCATGAAAATGATACAGCGCTTGTACTTCGGGATAATCTGAAACAATATTTGAAGGAAAGAGAGGCATAACAAATGGGAACAGATATTACAATAGAAGTTCTATATGGAGAATTTGCCAATCTTTTCGGTGAATTACAGAACGTAAATTATTTAAAAGACTGTATGCCGGAGGCAACAGTTATTTATACCGGCTTATATGATAAACCGGCATTTACAGAGGGCAGGGCAAACCTTGTATATATGGGAGCAATGACAGAGAATCAGCAGGAATTGGCGATTCAGGCATTGAAACCATATAAGAAAGAGCTGGAAGAGCAAATCGAGGCTGGAACAGTATTTCTCTTTACCGGGAATGCAGTCGAGATCGTTGAACAGTACATTGAGAATGAAGATGGAAGTCGAATAGAAGGACTTGGTATTTTTAATACCTATGCAAAGAGAGATATGATGCATAGATATCATTCTCTTGTATTTGGACAGTATGAAGATATAAAGCTGGTTGGTTTTAAAGCGCAGTTCAGTCATTCTTATGGAGATAATTCAAAGGATTATTTCTATGATGTGATTCGCGGGGATGGTTTTCATCCGGGAATAAAACAAGAAGGTTTGAAGAGAAAGAATTTCTTTGCAACATATACAGTTGGACCATTTCTTATTATGAATCCGTTGTTTGTGAAATATCTGATGCAATTACTTGGTATAAAAGAACCGGTTCTTGCGTATGAATCCGTTATTATGGAAGCATACAGACAGCGTTTGGAAGAGTTTGAAGATGAAAAATTAAAATATCAGTAAGAGAATATAAAGGAAAAACTTCCGGATATGACCTTGTATTGTAAAACAGAGGTTCCTATCCGGAAGTTTTTATTTTACAAAGTTATCAGGAGAGTTGGCGTTTTTGCTATATAAGTATATTAACAAATATTCACTTGACAAAAAACAGGTAACATGAAACTATGGATGTAGGATTTTTTGTTACAGGAAGGAATGGGAGGTTACTTAATATGGATATAAATAATACACCGCCAAATTTTGGAGAACAGCCGAATTATAATAATGTACCGCCAAACTATAATAATGTGCCACCAAACTTTGGAGGACAGCCAAACTATAATAATGTGCCACCAAACTTTGGAGGACAGCCAAACTATAATAATGTACCACCGAATTTTGGAGGACAATCAAACTATAATAATGTGCCGCCAAATTTTGGATGGCAGTCAAATTACGATTATAAGCCGAGAAGATCAAGACCGGGGGTATCGCCCGAACGGTTTGAGATTTTTGGCGGTTTTGCGTTTGGTTATGCCATGATCTACAGTGTGCTGATGTACCGGAATTATGCAAGTATCTGTGCTGTATTCATGGCAGTTATGACCGTTTTGTTTATGAGTTTCAGTATCATGCGCCATGAGAAGAATCTGCCGGTAAATGACGGAGAATCGTTATCTTTTGGGAAACTTTTTGGAAAGCAGACGAAGCTGATTCCGCATTATGCAGGTATCCTTTTGCTTGGGGTATCAGTTTGCAGGACCGATGATTCATTTTTGATCGTTTTGGATCATCTTTGCATTTTATTCCTTGTGTGTGCAGGGCTTCTCCGGTATTTTGATGATCTTAAAAACATGGGATTTGTCGAATATGGTCTTACGGTTATCGAGAAGATGGCAGAGCCGTTTACCTGTTTTGACCGTTTTTTCTCAGACTACAGACAATATAACAGAGAACATGAAAATGCAAGAAAACGTGCGAAATTTGTCTATATTCTGATCGGTGTTGTCGTTGCGATTCCGTTGCTGTTCGTAATGATCAGCCTGCTTTCCAGTGCAGATCAGATCTTTGGAGATGCAGTTGAAACATTACTTGGAAATATTTTCCTATCATGGGATGCAATCTGGTTTCTTGTATTTGCATTTGCGGCGTTATTATTTACATATGGTATCATTGTGTCAGCACCGTTTGGAAGCAGATATCACAGACAGACAAAAGAAGGAACACATGAACCGATCATTGCGATCACGGCAATGGGACTGCTTACCCTGGTGTATCTGTTGTTTTCAGTGATCCAGATCCTATATCTGTTTACAAATAATATGTCACTGCCGGATGATATGACTTATGCGGAATATGCCAGACAGGGATTCTTCCAGCTTATGTTCGTATCGGTGCTGAATGTGATACTGGTGCTGATCTGTCATGCAATCTTTCGTAAAAGCACAGTGCTTAATATCGTACTGACTATTATGTCAGCCTGTACCTATGTGATGATCGCATCCTCGGCGCTTCGTATGACTATGTATATCAAAGCATATGATCTTACTTATATGAGAATACTGGTGTTTGCAGCACTGGCTGTTCTTGCTGTGGTACTTGCAGGAGTGATCGTCAGAATCTATACTGACCATTTCCCGCTGGTACGTTATTCGATGTTTGTGATCGTTACTGTATATATCATCGTATCGTTCCTTCGTCCGGCTTATCTGGTTGCCAGATATAATCTGGAAAATCAGGATCCGAAGGATGTGGATTTCCGGTATGTGACGTCACTTGGTGCAGATGGAGCGGAAGAAGTATATGAGTTCATTGTAGATAACTATATGACGGGACAGGATGATGATTACTACGAGTACGATAACTACCAATACGACGATTATTATAACAAATATAATAATTATAAGGATATCAAGGGATTCTCGTATAACAGAATGGAATGGTATTTTAATGGAATTCGGGATACCTATAAAGAAAAAGGTGCGATCCGTGGATTTAACTTTTCAAGGAACAAGGCAGAGAAGTATGCAAAACGTTTCTTTAAATGGTACGGGAAAGAAGAATAAAGTGCGTTAAATTAAGATTAAAATACGTTGCACCTATTGTAAAAAAATGGGAAATAGTATAAAATAAAACTAAATTTGGGGCATACAGATGAGAGGTCAGAATGCCGCCGGATAAAAGATGATTTTATGGAGGTAGTAGAAAAATGAAAAAAGCAACAAAGAGATTATTAGCTGCATTTTTAGCCCTTGCAATGGTATTCACATTATTAGCAGTACCTGCAACAAGCATGAAGGATGTCAGCGCTGCAACCAGTAAGACTGTGTATATTAACCCGTATAGTGACAGAGTCGTTTCCTATAAGCCGGGACGTGTAACTCAGGCATCCGGTGTTATCAGTATCATGGGATGTACAAAGGCATCTCAGATCAAAAAGTTAAAATGTTCAAACAAGAACATGAAAGTATCAGCCAAAGATGGATATATTCGTGTAGACTATGGAAAGAAAGCTGGTAAGGCAACTATTACATGTACAGTAAAGGGTGTTAAGCTGAAAACTACATTTACTGTAAAGAAATATACCAATCCTGTAAGTTCAATCAAGATTGGAAGCAAGAATTATACATCAAGCTTTGCAAAGAATACTTACACCTATACTTCAAAGAAAGTATCAAAGAAGACACTGAGCGTAAAGGCTAAAAAGGGATGGACCATTAAGTCAGTCAGCGTATATAATGGTGGAAGCAAATATTATAATGTAAATAAATCCAGTTATTCCAAGAAGATTACATTAAGTAAGAAATATTCAGATGTGATCGTTGTTATGTACCAGAAGAGTACAGGACTTACAGAGTCTTTAATGGTAACATACAGATAATTAAAACATAGAATTAATGAAAAGGTGTTGATATATATATCAGAACAGATTATATGTCAGCACCTTTTTGTTGTGCCTGTTTATAAGGTGTGGTATACTTTACATAGCGATTTGGTAAAATATATCATGTGGTTTTAAAAACCATATTTGCCATAAAATGGTAATGGAGGATGTTAAAATGAATGATTATGTTATATTGACAGATTCATCCTGTGATCTGCCGGATGATATCGTGAAGAAATATCAACTGGAGATCTTACAGCTTGATTTTATTGTTGAGGGCGAGGGAAGTTTTCATAATGATCAGGCAGATATTGAGAAAGTATATAGCAAATTAAGGAATGGGGCAAATATCAAGACTTCTGCAGCAAATATCTCGCAGGCATCGGAGGCAATAGAAGCTTTATTTAATCAGAAGAAAGATATCTTATATCTGGGCTTTTCATCCGGGCTTAGTTCTACTTATCAGACCGTGTATATGGCCGGTCAGGAATTGATGGAGGAGTATCCGGAACGAAAGATGGTCAGTGTTGATACTCTTGCGGCATCTATGGGACAGGGACTTTTGGTATACAAAGCATGTCAGGCAAGAGATGAAGGAAAAGGTCTGGAAGAAAATGCACAGTATATCGAAGATATAAAATTAAAACTGTGTCACTGGTTTACAGTAGACGATCTGTTTTTCTTAAAAAGAGGCGGACGAGTATCCGGTGTGACAGCGACAGTTGGCACAATGCTGTCGATCAAGCCGATCCTGCATGTGGATGACGAGGGACATCTGATCAATGTAAGTAAGGTCAGAGGAAGAAAAGCAGCGATCACAGAGCTTGCAAACCGGATGGAGAAGCTGGCGGTACATCCGGAAGATCAGGATATTTTTATCAGTCATGGTGATTGTATAGAAGATGCAGAGAAACTTGCTTCTATTATTAAAGAGCGGTTCGGAAATGACAGGATCACGATATCCTATGTCGGTCCGGTGATCGGAGCACATTCGGGTCCGGGAACACTGGCATTGTTCTTCCTTGGAGAACACAGATAAACAGCTTCTTACAGAATAAGGATAGCCGGAACAAAGTTTGATTAAATAAAAAAATAATTGAGAATCATTCCTAATAACTATTGACATTTATCAAAAATTGTGTAAAATAGAATCATAGAAATTGATAACGTTTCTCAATAAGAATAATAATAGCAAAAAGCAAAGGAGATTTTAATTATGGCAAAGTTTGTATGTAGTGTATGTGGATATGTATATGAAGGAGAAGAAGCTCCTGCACAGTGCCCTGTATGTAAGGCACCTGCTGAGAAGTTTATCAAACAGAGTGATGATAAGACATGGGCATCTGAGCATGTTGTAGGTGTAGCACAGGGTGCACCGGAAGATATCATGGAAGATTTAAGAGCAAACTTCCAGGGCGAATGTTCAGAAGTTGGTATGTACCTTGCAATGGCTCGTGTAGCATTCAGAGAAGGCTATCCTGAGATTGGTAATTACTGGGAGAAGGCAGCTTATGAAGAAGCAGAGCATGCAGCTAAGTTTGCAGAGCTTCTTGGTGAAGTAGTTACAGATTCAACAAAGAAGAACCTTGAGATGAGAGTAGAAGCAGAGCATGGTGCAACTGCCGGTAAGACAGATCTTGCAAAACGTGCAAAAGCACTGAATCTGGATGCAATCCATGATACTGTTCATGAGATGGCAAGGGATGAGGCAAGACATGGAAAGGCATTTGAAGGTCTCTTAAAGAGATACTTCGGTTAATCATTCTATGAATGATCGTGCAGAATAGCACAGAACACTAATTAAGAAGTAAATATATAATACACTCTAATAAAAAATCCGGCTGACAGGAATTTCCCATCAGTCGGATTTTGTGTTAGTCTTTCAATTTAAAAGATGAAGTTCCATCGCCATCAAAGGTGTCAGGATCTAAGCCGCTTGTGGTTGCTTCAGATGTATTGTTATCTGAAAATGGAGTCGTTGGCTCCTGTGCATTGGGATCGGCATAGCCTGAATTCATGCTAGTGTTCATATCAGGAGTTGTTGGATTGCCATAAGCACCGGTATATGGTTCTGGCTGGATATCCGGACCGTATACAGTGTTCTTGTGACGGATAATACCTAATATAATGAGCAGGATACCAAGACCGAGAACTACAAGACCAATAATGATAGATGTACGGCATCCCTCTTTTGTCATGATCTTAATATAGTATGGAAGCATATAAGAATCCAGTGTAGCTTTTTCTGTGGAGGTAAGAGTGATATCATAGGCAGATTCATACATGTCGTAGATATAATTTCTCATATATCCCATAATCTCACTGTCTGATTTGCATAATTTGCCGATGTAGTGTAATGTACCCGGATCTGCACCTGACTGGGACCAGGTGTAATCGGATAAAGCTTCAAGCTCAGACTTTTTTGATTCAGCAATATTCAGTCCAATGTAGTATTCGTTGTCTTTAAGTGCACTTATCAGATAATACTGGTCTGTTGTTCTTTTGAATACATAATTTGTAGTTTCAACATTCTCACAGAAAGAATAAAAAGCATAGTCAACATCAATCTCTACATATTTTCCGGCATCCAGATCCTTTTCAGATGCGGTATTCAGATTGAGCAGATCCCCATTCAGTTTGCTGTAATCCCGGATTCCCTGAAAGGCAAATACGATCCCGATGATTATCAATATAATGCCTGGAATCAGGAGATCGGAAAATTTCTTCGTCCTCTTATTTTTGTTAAACATATAATGTCCTCCCATTTTTGTTTTTGTGAGCAAAATTCTTCTTTTTGTAGTACAATAGAATACAAGTTACGCTCTTTTGAAATTTTATCAAATCCGCCATTTTTCGACAATGTGAAATCTGCTGAAAAAAAGCAGCTATTATAAAGGTATACGGGATGTTTGAATATTATTTTTTGGATAATTTGACCAAAGTAAATTATTTTAGAAAAACACGGGAGAAGAAATGGCAAGATGAAAGAACAGTAAGGTAAAAGAATAAAGAATGAGTCGAATGAACATATCAGAAAAGGATTTAGACAGAGATGCAGAAGAATAATTCAACAAATAAAGCAAAATCCACAAATGCAAATAAAGCTAAAACTTCAGGCGGATCAAGAACAACAAATAGAAAAGCAAATAAAAATACAGACAGATCGGCAAACAGTAAGTTCTCATCAGGAAAAAGAAAGCAGAATACAGCAGAAAGTAAAAAAAAGTTTCTTTATATAATTCCGGTTATCATATGGATGGTATTTATATTCTATATGTCAGGAAAGACCGGACAGGAATCCTCCGGACAGAGTGGGAAGATCAGTTTGTTTATAACAAATCTCTTGGAAAAGGTACGGCAGGATTCACCGCAGGAGATGCAGAATCTACAAGATATTCTGGAGCTTGTTATAAGAAAGACTGCACATATGACAGAATATGCGATCCTGTTCTTACTTTCATATCTGGCAACGGTGAAGATATCCATGAGCCAGAGCAGATTTTATAACAGAAGCATAGCTGTCTTAATTTCGTTATTATATGCATGTTCGGATGAGATGCATCAGTTATTGGTTCCGGGCAGGAGCGGAAAAATGATCGATGTCGGGATCGATATGGCAGGAGTGTTGATTGTTCTAATATGTATGATTCTGTCTAAGAATACGAAATGGAAGATCATTTGTGGAGTACTTTTGGGAGTGCTGTTGGTTGCAGCATTTGTCGTTCTGCTATTTGTCCCGTTTTGAAAAACTGACGCAGGACTTCGATCATTTCCGTGTGCAGCGGTTTACTTCATGCTGAAAAAATGATATATTAATGAATATATGTTATGCCAAAAGGAGCCGGAGAAATGACATTAGAGGAAGTTAGAAAGCAGATCGACGTGGTTGATAAGCAGATCAAGTCGCTGTTTAAGGAACGAATGATACTTGCAGATCAAGTCGCAAGGGTAAAGGCGGAATCAGAGGATGCTATATATAAGCCGGATCGGGAAGAAGCGATCATAACGAAGCTGACCGGGGATGTAGACGACAGCATCAAGAAAGAATATACGGCACTGATCAAGCGTATTATGGAGGTCAGCAGAAAGTATCAGTATGGGAGAACATTAGAACTTCGTAATTGTCTGAATGTATCGTTTGTGACGGAGGAACCGAAGGTAAAGAAGCTTGCCATGCTGAAACATGAACTTTACATATGTCAGGGCTATTCCAGAGATCTGGTAAATACGGTCAGTGATTATGAACAGGTCATGGAGCTGATCCGGAAGGATGAAGCAGATGCCGGAATGGGTATATTTGAGGATATCAGCTATGGCGTATCGGATTCCCTGCATGAAGCACTTGCCATGAATGATCTCTATATTTACAGGTGTGATGAGGTGTTGGACGAGGGACACCGGAAGAAGGTCGTTACATTCGGGAAACAACTGGTAGTTCTGCCGGAGCATAACCGGTTAAAGATCGTATTTGTATGCAAGAATAAGAGCGGAAGTCTGGCGAGTGTATTATCGATGATATCCGATTATGGCGTGAATCTGACCGAGATCCATTCGGTGCCGTTCCGTGGAGGAGAATGGAATTATCGGTTTTATATCGAGTTAAACGGAAACCTGCTTCAGAAAGAGATCCAGGCACTTGTATTCCAGTTGATAAATGAGACAGAGACATTTAAGATACTTGGAAGCTATTATTGTGAACAATAAATTTTTATATATAAGGGAGAAAAGACATGATAGACAAATTAGTAAAAAAAATCAAAGAGACAAAGGCACCGATCGTTGTTGGACTGGATCCGATGCTTTCCTATGTGCCGGAATATATAAAGAAGACAGCATTTGATGAATATGGTGAGACTTTAGAGGGCGCAGCGGAAGCCATCTGGCAGTACAATAAGGGTATTGTGGACGCAGTTCATGATCTGATCCCTGCTGTTAAGCCGCAGATTGCTATGTATGAGCAGTTTGGTATCGAGGGCTTAAAGGTATTCCAGAAGACGGTTGATTATTGTAAGTCAAAGGATCTGGTTGTGATCGCAGATATTAAAAGAGGCGATATCGGATCAACATCTGCAGCATATGCAGTCGGACATCTTGGAAAGGTTGCGGTCGGAAGTAAGACATATTCCGTATTTGGTGAAGATTTTGCAACTGTAAATCCATATCTTGGTACCGATGGAATCAAGCCTTTTGTAGATGTATGTAAGGAAGAGAAGAAGGGAATCTTTGTACTGGTCAAGACATCAAATCCTTCATCCGGTGAATTCCAGGATCGTCTGATCGATGGTAAGCCGTTATATGAGCTGGTTGGCGCTATGGTTAATGAATGGGGCAAAGATACGATCGGTGAGAGCGGTTACAGCAGTGTCGGTGCTGTTGTAGGAGCAACGTATCCAGAGATGGGTAAGGTACTTCGTAAGATCATGCCGAAGTCATTTATTCTTGTTCCGGGCTACGGAGCACAGGGCGGTAAGGCTGCTGATCTGGTACATTATTTCAATGAAGACGGACTTGGTGCGATCGTAAATTCATCCAGAGGGATCATTGCAGCATACAAGCAGGAGAAATATGCTTCATTTGGCGAAGCAAATTATGCAGATGCTTCCCGTCAGGCTGTTGTTGATATGATCGAAGATATCAACAGCGTATTATAAATATCGGATTTATCAGAAAAACAGTATGCAGTACACGATGCGTGGTGATAGTGGAGGCGTACAGATCATATGCAAGAGATCACGGGAGGACATAGATACATGGGAAAAGTAAAGATAACAGCAGAGGTTGTGAGCCAGACCTGTATAGCAACAGATATATATAGTCTGATCCTGAAAGCAGGGGAGATTGTATCGCAGGCGGTTGCAGGTCAGTTTGTTTCTGTATATTCAAAGGATGGAAGTCGCATGCTTCCAAGACCGATCAGTTTATGTGGAATTGATAAAGAAGCAGGTACGCTTCGTCTGGTATATCGTATCGCTGGAAAGGGAACAAATGAGTTCTCAAAATTACAGGCAGGAGATACGGTTGATATTCTTGGTCCGCTTGGAAATGGCTTTATGAAGGAGTCTGGAAAAGCAATTCTGATCGGTGGAGGAATCGGAATTCCACCGATGCTGCAGCTCGCAAAAGAGCTGGACTGTGAGAAGTCCATCGTACTTGGATACCGGGATGAGCTTTTCTTAAATGAAGAATTTGAACCATATGGTAGTGTGTATCTGTCTTCCGAAGATGGAATGCATGGAACAAAGGGAAATGTAATAGATGCGATCAAAGCATGTGCGGTAACCGGTGATATCATATATGCCTGTGGCCCGACTCCGATGCTTCGGGGAATCAAACAGTATGCGGCAGAGCAGAATATCCGTTGTGAGATTTCATTGGAAGAAAAGATGGCATGTGGTGTAGGTGCCTGTCTTGCCTGTGTCTGTCAGACAAAGAATGTGGATGAGCATTCAAAGGTACACAATGCAAGGATCTGTGCAGATGGTCCTGTCTTTTATGCTGAGGAGGTGGAACTGTAATGAGTAAAGTAAATATGGCGGTAAACATCGCAGGAGTAGAATGGAAGAATCCAATTACAGTTGCATCCGGTACATTTGGTTCAGGTATGGAGTATTCGGAATTTGTCGATCTGAACCGTCTGGGAGCAGTTACGACAAAGGGTGTGGCAAATGTTCCGTGGCCGGGCAATCCGACACCCAGAATTGCAGAGACATATGGCGGAATGATGAATGCCATCGGACTTCAAAATCCGGGTATTGATACTTTTATAAAAAGAGATCTTCCGTTCCTTGCAAAATATGATACAAAAGTGATCGTAAATGTATGCGGAAAGTCAAAGGAAGATTATATAGATGTCGTAGAACGGCTGGCAGATACAGATATTGATATGCTTGAGATGAATGTATCCTGCCCGAATGTAAAAGAGGGAGGAATTGCATTTGGTCAGAAGCCGGAAGCTCTTTATGATATAACACAGGCAGTAAAGAAGGTTGCAAAGCAGCCGGTGATCATGAAGCTCAGTCCGAATGTTACAGATATTACTGAGATGGCAAGAGCTGCGGAAGCAGGCGGAGCAGATGCGCTGTCACTTATTAATACACTTACAGGCATGAAGATTGATGTTAAGCGTCGTACATTTGCTGTAAAGAATAAGACTGCCGGGGTATCAGGTCCCGCGATCCATCCGATCGCAGTACGGATGGTGTATCAGGTCGCAAATGCTGTCAAGCTTCCGATCATAGGCATGGGCGGTATCGCTACGACTGAGGATGCTCTCGAAATGATCATGGCAGGTGCATCGGCAATTGCAGTCGGCACAGCAAACTTCAATAATCCATATGCAACAGTGGAGATTACAGATGGAATTGAGAAGTATCTGATCGAGAATCAGATTGATGATATAAATGAGTTGATTGGGTGTGTAAAATAAAAGATATTGGGTTATCTGCTTTACAGGATGTATTGGGGAGGCAGTTAGTTGGTTATGGAAAAACAATTTGAGGAAATTATATATTCCAGATATCAGGCACGTATCAGAGATATGAAGATTCTAAAGGTAGATGAGGGATTTGAACAGATCCTTGGTTATTCCGCGGAAGATGTAGAGCGCTTACAGCTTCATGTAAAGGATATTATGCTGGATGAAGATTGGGAGGATTATACAAAGATCATCTATGCAAAGATGTCGAGCCGGGGAGAAGCATATCTGGGACATCGGTTAAAAAAGAAAAATGGTGAAATTATATATGTATTTTGTTTTGGGAGGGCATTTCAGTCGGAAGAAGGAGAAATGTGCGGGGAGATCCTTATTACAGATATAACAAATACCAAGAAGTTGTCGAAGCAGCTTGAAAATCTGACCGATATCAATTCTGAACTAAATATGGAATTAGCGGATAAGAATCGTATGCTGGAGTCTATTCTCAATAATCTGGCGGGCGGTGTCGGAGTATTTGATATCGGAAATACGAAGATCACAGTAGAATATATCAGTGAGAGCTTTTATAAGATGTTCAACCTGAAAAAAGGTCAGCTTGGTACAGAAGGAAATGAATATATCAATCTGGCATTTGCAGAAGATCGGAAAGAACTGAAACGACAGATTAAGGAGACCTTGTTGTCAAATAAGATGACAATTGGTGAATATCGCTTTATTAATAAAAATAATCCGGAATCATATTATTGGGTGCAGGTATGCCTGTCGCTCCTTGCAGCAAGAAAAAGCGTTTTTTCCATATGCGCTGTTTGTGTAGATATTACGAATAAAAAGAAAGAAGAACTGGAAAAGAGTGCACAGACCGAGATGTTGAAGTTAGTGGCGCAGGGAAGTGATGAACTCTTGTTTACCTATACGGTTGAAGATGACAGCATGGTTATATCTAAATATATGGATGGCAGAACCGTAACGGTTTTTGATGATAAAGATTTTATTGCAAACCTTGCTCAGTGTCAGTTGATCTACTCGGAAGACAAAAAAGAGGTATCAGACGTATTGGCTGAACTGACAGCTGTTAAGGATACCGAAACCGTTGAAATCAGGGTCGATTTTATCGGTAACGGTATGTATCTCTGGCATCGTGCAATGCTTGTCAGTGTTGCTGATACAAACGGTGTGGTAAAAAAGATTGTAGGTAAGTTGTATTCGATTCATGAGGAGAAACTGCAGAGTCAGGAATTAATTCTGCGTGCGGAACGTGATTCCCTTACAGGGGTTTATAATCATAGCACCTTTGTGTCTAAAGTATCCAGGTTTCTTGTGGAATTTGATGAGACGCTGTGTGCACTCTATATGATCGATCTGGATGATTTTAAATTAGTAAATGACGCATTGGGACATTATGCCGGAGATGATTTGTTGTGTGACACAGCAGTTGTTCTGGAGAGTGTTGCAAATACATATGGTGGATTTTGTGGTCGTCTCGGTGGAGATGAATTTTCTATGTTTATTCCGGATATAGTCGATGAAGATACGGCATGTATGGTTGCGAAGACACTTAATAAAGGAATTCGTGCGATTAAATGTAAGGCGGAGCACTCGGCATCAATCGGTATTGCAGTTGATACTATATCAAAGTCATTAAAATTCGATTCTTTATATTATAAAGCAGATCAGGCGTTATATTATTCCAAGCGGCAGGGCAAAGACCGCTGTATGCTTTTCTGTGAGAAGATGGATGAGGCTAAACCGGTATTAAATTCCAAGTTCAGCAGTTATTCGGATGAAGAGGATTATCTGTTGGATGACATCTCAGATGTTGTATATGTAACGGAGATGAATTCTTATAAGCTGCAATATATGAATAAGGCAGCCAAGCTTGGTGTTGGTCTGGATGAAGATGATACTTCTTATATTGACAAGCATTGTTATAAGGTGCTTCAGGGTATGGATC
Source organism: Coprococcus sp. HCN-4056 (assembly GCF_037892645.1). Classification (NCBI taxonomy): domain Bacteria; kingdom Bacillati; phylum Bacillota; class Clostridia; order Lachnospirales; family Lachnospiraceae; genus Coprococcus; species Coprococcus sp. HCN-4056. The sequence goes on from NZ_JBBKBL010000002.1 coordinate 53,122, forward strand.
TTCCGTGCAGCTTCTGCACGAATAAGCTGTTATCAACGGAGAAGAGTTTTATCTCGCATCATAAGAATCTCAATAACGGAAAAGAATATGTTTTAAAAGACAGGATTGTAAACTGGCATGGAAGAAAGTGTCGTATGGAGATGGCTGTTGATATTTCTGATGCCGATAAAGTAACACAGGTTCTTTCTAACCGTTATGATATTGAGGATGCGTTGGTATCCAGTATTACACAGATTTCTACAGGAGTAGAGCATTCCTTAAATTACAGCAAACTGTTAGAAACACTTGGAGAGTATTATGGCGCAAAACATGCTTGTCTGGTGGAATGTGATTCCAATAAGTTATATGAATGTCATGAATGGAAATCAGCAAATAGTAATTCGTATGGGAAAAAACTGGAGATCTTTTATAAAGAAACTGTCCGGAAAGAACTGCAGAGTATATCTAGTAAAAAAGGTGCACTGATCATTAATCATATTTCGGACTACCCATACAAAACATCGGATCTGTATTCGTTTTTTTTGGAAAACAGGATATGGTCAATGTATTCTGTTCCGATCAAAGACAATAAGTCTGAGATTATTGGAAGGATCATTATCTTTAATCCGCAGCTTCACAGTGGTGACCTGAAGCTTATGAATCTTTTGTCTTTGTATATTGGAAATGATATTGTCAGCCGGGCGCTTGCAGAAGAACGAAATTATGAAGTGACGCATGATCGTATAACGGGAGCATATAATCGTATCTGCTATATGGATTATATAAACCGCAGACAGAATCTGGAATCAGTGGGTATCGTGATTATTGATATCAATGAAGTGCGTAATATATTTGATGAATTTGGACAGTCCTTTGTTGATAATCTGATGATTGATTATTACAGACTGTTAGATAAGGTATTTCCGAAATCCTGTATTTATCGGATTGGGGATGACGATTTTGCTGTAATTTGTGAGAATATTTCACAGTGTGATTTCCTGGATCAGGTTCGTGCATTGAAAGGTCAGCTTAAGATTGGCGATTTTACGGCATGTATCGGATATGTATGGGATGATTATGAGAAAGATATCAAGCGGATGGAAAACCATGCGTATGATATGCTCTATATGGAGAAACAGAAGTGGTACGATCAGAAGGATGAACATTCTTATAAATGGAGTACATTAACGAGAGAGCTTGTAAAAAAAGACATTAAAGACGGAATGTTCTTTGTGTATTTACAGCCGAAGGTGGACTATTCGAATGGTCGTTGTTATGGTGCAGAAGCTCTGGTGAGATATGCCAAACCGGATAACCTCGCAAATGTGATCGATCGTCTGGAAAAAAGCAGAAATATAAAGTATATGGATCTCTTTGTGCTTGAAAATGTATGTAAAATGCTTATACGTTGGAAAAAAGAAGGGTATAATCTGATCCCGGTCTCCTGTAATTTTTCCAGAATATCTCTGTTGGAAGAAGATATGCCGGAGCGTATCAATGCGATTGTTGAATCTTATGGAGTTCCAAAGGATATGATCGAGATCGAGATTACAGAGTCTGTTGGTGAGATGGAACATGAGATGGTTACCAGAATTGCAAATAAACTGCATACTGCAGGTTTCAGGATTGCCATGGATGACTTTGGAACAAAATATTCCAATGTATCGATTCTTTCTTCTATGAAGTTTGATGTGATCAAGCTGGATCGGAGTATGGTTTATAATATAGACAAGAATATAGCCAGCAGAACGATTCTAAGACATCTGGTTGAGATGTGCACAGATCTTGGAGTGGAATGTATAGCGGAAGGAGTAGAGACCAAGGAACAGGCAGAATACCTGAAGGAAATGGGATGCAACCATATTCAGGGCTATCTGTATAGTAAGCCTGTGGATATCGAATCCTTCGAGCAGGTCTATATGAAAAGAGAAGAATAAATAAAAGACTCCCTATAGACGACATATATATCTTTATTTCGCAGAACACTTTCGTTCTATCTTCACGTAGCGGTGCTAAACTCATCACTTTACAGTGATTCGTTAAGAACCGACGTTCAGATAGGTCTGCTACATAAAATATATATGCTGTCTGTAGGGAGTTTTTTATTTTTTCTTCCGGATATGAACTTCAGGGATGGCGACATCATAGGAGATGTTCGCTTCCTCCTTGGAAGATTCTGTATGTACAGGATTCGAAGTGTCAGCGTCATTCGAATCCGAGTCTGACTGCGTATGAATTTCAGGGATTGCGAGATTGTCGTAAGTCAGATTATAATCTTTTTTCTTATCTTTTCTATGTCCGAACATGAGAATATCCTCCTTTTATAACAGGTTGATGAAGAATGTAATAACAAGGCTGTTGATAAAGTCTGCAAATAAACTGCCAACAAGCGGAATCAGGAGATAGGCTTTTACGGATGGCGAATATTTATCACAGATTGCCTGCATATTTGCCATGGCATTTGGTGTTGCCCCCATTCCAAAACCACAGGTTCCGGCAACCAGAACAGCAGCATCGTAGTCACGTCCCATGATGTTGAATTCAACAAAGTATGTGAACAGACAGATCAGAATAACCTGACTGGTCAGCAGGATAAATAATGGAAGAGCGAGAGATGCAAGCTGCCATAGTTTTAATGTGATCATTGCAATACCGAGGAACAGGGAGAGAGCAATACCGCCAAGATCGTTGATCTCACCCATATGAATCGTGAACTTACCGGAATATTCACCGATATTTCGAATCAGTGCGGCTGCGATCATAGCACCGATGTAGATTGGAAAAGTTAACCCGGTTTTTGTTAGTAACCATGAGAATATCGTTCCGAGTCCTATTGCAAGGATCAATTGAAAAACAGCGGCTGCATACATATTTGTATGACGTTCATGTTTCTTTTCTTCTTCGATCAAAAGGCTGTCATCTTCAGGCACAACCGTTTCTAACAGATTCTTTTTCTCGATCAGTCGTTTTCCGAGTGGACCGCCGATCAGACTTCCGGCGATCAAACCAAAGGTTGCAGCTGCGGTACAGATTGTGGTTGCACCGGATATGTCAAAGTCTTCCAGAACCGGACCGAAGGCACCTGCGGTTCCGTGTCCGCCGACCATTGGGATTGATCCGGTACACATACCGATCAGAGGGTCAAGTCCAAGGATCCTGGACATACCGACAGCAAGCAGGTTTTGAAGTACGATCAGAGCAATAACAAGCCCCAGAAAGACCGCCAGTGATTTGCCACCGCTCTTTAAGACCTTCAGATTTGCCTGAAAACCTACAGAGGTAAAGAAGAATACCATACAGACTTCCCGTAGGGTATCATCAAAGGAAAATTCTGCCAATCCCGTACTGTAACAGATACAGGTGAAGATTGCAAATAAGAGTCCGCCGATAACAGGAGAAGGTATACAGAATTTTTCCAGAAAGAAGATTCTTTTTTTCAAAAATGTTCCAAGCATCAACACAAGGACGGCAATCGCAAGTGTCTGATACATATCTAATTGAATTTTCATAATTACCCTTTCTTATGTTCAGAAATTATCGTACATCAACGGTAATCCCTTTTTCTTTGTAGTAAGCAGCAGCCCCTTTGTGAAATGGGATCGTGATGCCCTTTGTTGCTGCCTGTTCATTTAACTGCATATCGATCGAAAGTGAATATTGCAGATCATTTGCATGTTCAAACAGCAGCCTCGTAAGATCTTCTACAGTATCCTTCGATAAGTCGTTATCTGCAAGCATGACAGCCTGCACACAGACCGTTGATACATCCTCGGTCTGACCGGAATAGGTATTTGCGGGAATGGTAAAATCGGAGTAATACGAATAAGCAGACAATAGCTTATTTTTACAACTGTCGTTAAGTCCGATCAAACGGATATCACAGGTTCTTGTCAGCTCTTCAATGACCGTGGTCTGAATGCCTGCTGTAACAAAGAAAGCATCAATTTCACCGGAAACCAGGCTTTCGGCAGCATCGATATAGTCAAGGTTTGTGGTTTTGACCAGATCGTTATTCAGACCGGCAACCTCAAGGATCTGTTTTGCATTTCGTTCCGTACCGGAATCGGATGCTCCGATGCTTATGGTTTTTCCGGTCAGGTCATCGAGAGACTTGATGTTTGAATCTTTTTTTACAATGATCTGGCAGGCTTCCGGATACAGAGAGGCGATAGCGGAATATCCACTGATGGATTTCCCTACAAATGTGCCTGTGCCGTTTACTGCGTCGTCAATCATATCATTTTGTGCAATACAGAGATCAATGTAACCGTCGGCAAGCAGTCGTAGATTTGCCGCAGATCCGGCAGTCTTCTTTACTTCAATGCTGTAATCAGGGGCATCGTTGTTGAACAGACCGGCATAAGCATTTGCAAAGGTATAATAGATACCGCCGATATCTGCCGCACCGAATCGGATGGCGTCTTTTTTGCTGCTGCATCCTGTTCCGATAGTGGAAATAAGCAGGATCAGACAGAGAAAAAGTGCTGTTTTTTTCTTCATATTGATAAAATTTCCTTTCTAATGTATATATTTTTTCGTAAATATGGTAATATAGGACGGAATTGTTCTAAAGGTATGTCGAAAAATATAGACCTTTGGCTATTGTACAACAATTAGATACAAAATGGAACAGAAAAAATTAACCATTTGTGTTTCGAAACCATTTGTGCTAGAATAAGTTCGAAATGCCTAACTAAAGGGTACATAAATGGTCTGAAATCAAGGAGGAATGAAAGAAAAATGGAACAGTACAAACAGGAATTCATTGAATTTATGATCGATTGTAATGTATTAAAATTTGGAGATTTTACAACAAAGAGTGGAAGAAAAACACCTTTCTTTGTAAATACCGGATTTTACAGAACAGGGGCACAGTTAAAGAGACTGGGTGAGTTCTATGCGGAAGCAATCAACAGTGCGTTTGGTCTTGATTTTGATGTATTGTTTGGACCTGCATACAAGGGAATTCCGCTTTCAGTAGCAACTACCATGTCAATTGCAGAAATGTATGATGAAGACATCAAATATTGCTCAAACAGAAAAGAGATCAAGGATCACGGAGATAAGGGGATCTTACTCGGAAGCCCGATCTCAGATGGTGATAAGGTTGTTATCATTGAAGATGTAACAACAGCCGGAACCTCAATCCAGGAGACTATGCCGATCATTAAGGCACAGGGAGATGTAGATGTTATGGGACTCGTTGTTTCTGTTGACCGTATGGAGCGTGGACAGGGCAAGAAGAGTGCACTGACAGAGATTCAGGAAGAATATGGTATCCAGACAACTGCTATTGTTACAATGGCAGAGGTTGTAGAGCATTTATATAATAAAGAATATAAGGGAAAAGTCATAATCGATGATAAGTTAAAGGCTGCGATCGATGCTTATTATGACATTTATGGCGTAAAGTAGAAACGGTTGGTAGAAAAATGAAACTAGGAAGAAATGATATCTGCTGGTGCGGAAGTGGAAAGAAATACAAATCCTGCCATTTGAACATCGACAGCAAACTGGAAGAAATGAAGCTAAAGGGATATAAGATCCCGACGAGAAGAATGATGCGTTCACCGGAACAGATTGAAGGAATCCGTGTGGCATCCAAGGTAAATACAGAGGTGCTTGATTTCATCACTCCATTTGTAAAAGAAGGAGTATCTACAGGTGAGCTTGATCGAAGAATCTATGAATATACGAAATCAATCAATGCAATACCTGCCTGCCTTGGATATGAAGGATATCCGAAGAGTGTCTGTATATCGATCAACGATGTTGTCTGTCATGGTATCCCGGATGAGAAAACAATCCTGAAAAATGGAGATATTGTCAACATTGACTGTACAACGAAATATAATGGATATTTTGGCGATTCATCCCGTATGTTCATGATCGGAGATGTTGATCCGGTCTGGAAGAAACTGGTAGAGGATACAAAGAAAGCACTGGATCTTGGAGTAGAAGTATGTAAGCCATATTCGACGATCGGTGATATCGGATATGCGATCAATACATTTGCCAAAGAGCAGGGCTATTCTGTCGTCCGTGAGATCGGCGGACATGGTGTGGGACTTGATATCCATGAAGATCCGTATGTCAGCCATATCGGACAGCCGGGCAAGGATTATGTGATTGCTCCAAGCATGACATTTACGATTGAGCCAATGATCAATCTTGGTGTGCCTGATGTATGGCAGGATGCTGATGATGGCTGGACAATTCGTACAGATGATGGCAAGCCATCTGCCCAGTGGGAATACACCCTTCTTATGACCGAGCACGGAATTGAGATTCTGGCAAAATAATACTTTCACATAATTATACAAAACACAGGGATTGCCCCTATACAGACCATAAGCCCCATTATAATATGACATTTAGTGAAGGTTTCGTCGTGAAATGCATATTGCCAGTAAATACGAGCGCTTGTCTGAGCCAACGTTTAGTTGGCGAGTTAGCGCAGGAGTATTTACGAATCAGGCATATGCATTGAACAGAAACCGTAACGAGTCATTTATAATGGGGCTTATGGTCTGTATAGGGGCAATCCCTGTGTTTTATGTTTTAAATGAATGGCATTATTTTGCCAGAATGCTTAAGATCTCGTTGCTTCTTGCGACGAACTTGGTCATGGCATCGGCAGATAATGGTCTGTTGGCAAGAACTGCCAAGTCATATAACTGACAGCAGATGGTAGGAGTGTTCTCGCCATCCGGGTTGTCAAGGACATATTTGACCAGATTGTTGTTGGCATTTAATACCAGTGTTTCACCCTTGCCGCCGAACATGGCAGGATCCATGCCCATGCCGGCCATACCATACATCTTCATCATTTCCTGCATACGTCTGGATTCTTCGGATAAGGTCAGCATAGAAGATAAGTCCTTATTCTTTAATGCTTCTACCTTGATCGTGATATTTTCGACATCCAGTGCTTTCTTGAAGAGTTCGGTCAGCTTGTCGGTATAATCCTTTGCTGTTTCTTCGGATAATGCTTCATCTACAAAATTATCGGACAGATCTGCATCGATTCTGTAGAAATGTACATTTTCATTTTTCTGTTCCAGAAGCGTGATAAATGGGCTGTCAATCGTCTGTGTCATGATCAGGGCATCCATGCCTTCCTCTTTGAACATGTTAATGTACTGTGACTGAGCAACTTCATCCGTAACATAGAAGACTTTGTTTTCGTATTTTTCTTTTCCGGCTTCCAGATATTCCGGCAGAGTCAGGTATTTGCCTTCCAGATTCTTGTAGATACAGAAGTCTTTCATCTTCTCTAAGAATTTCTCATCCTTTAAGCAGCCGAATTTGATAAATGGGTTGATGTCATCCCAATATTTCTCATAATCTTCTCTGTGAACCTTATACATACCAGATAATTTATCGGCTACCTTCTTTGTGATGTAATCGGAGATCTTCTTAACAAATCCATCATTCTGCAGAGCACTTCTGGATACGTTCAGCGGAAGATCCGGACAGTCGATGGTACCTTTTAACAGCATCAGGAATTCAGGGATAACTTCTTTGATATTATCAGCTACGAATACCTGGTTGTTATACAACTTGATCGTTCCTTCCAGATTATCATACTGGGTATTGATCTTAGGGAAGTACAGGATTCCTTTCAGGTTAAATGGATAGTCCATGTTCAGGTGGATCCAGAACAATGGATCTTTGTAATCATGGAATACTTTATGGTAGAAGTCTTTGTATTCATCGTCTGTACAGTCATTTGGATGCTTGGTCCAGAGAGGTGTTGTAGTATTTAAAGGCTTTGGTGCTTCTTTTTCTTTCTTTTCGGCAGCATCCTTTGTTTCATCGGTTTCAGCAGTAGCTTCTTCTGATGCTTCAGCTTCGGTTGCCTTTTCTTCTTCATCTTTTGCAGGGGCATCTGCATTTGTAAAGTAGATCTCTACAGGCATGAAAGAGCAGTATTTGTCGATTACTTCTTTGATACGGTATTCATTTGCAAATTCATAGCTGTCTTCATTCAGATACAGGGTGATAACAGTACCTCTGGTTTCTTTGTCGCCTTTATCCATGGAGAAGTCCGTTCCGTTCTCACATTCCCAATATACAGGTTCTGCGTCCTGTTTGTAGGAAAGGGATTCGATCGTTACCTTATCGGCAACCATGAATGCGGAGTAGAAACCGAGTCCGAAATGACCGATGATCTGTTCCTCTGTTGCCTTGTCCTTGTACTGCTCAAGGAAAGCAGCAGCACCGGAAAATGCAATCTGATTAATATACTTTTCGACTTCTTCAGCAGTCATACCGATACCATTATCAATAAACTGTAAGGTCTTGTTGTCCGGGCTTGCGATCACATCGATACGATAAGGCTCGTCCGGTTCGTCAAATTCGCCCATCAGAGATAATTTCTTTAATTTTGTTACAGCATCACAGCCGTTTGAGATTAATTCCCTGACAAAGATATCATGGTCGGAATACAGCCATTTCTTGATGACAGGGAAAATGTTTTCGCTGTTAATTGATAAACTTCCTTTTTTCATAAAAAATGCATCTCCTTATATAAATTCTATATTATTCCAGTTGTCAGAACAAATCGGAATACGCAAATATATATATGTGTAATGAGAGAAATATCTGCCCTATCTGTTCTGTGTTATCACTAACAGATATCATAAATCAGAAAAAAATAGAAGTCAAGACAAAATTAGCACTCAAATACGTTGAGTGCTAATAATTCACAAATATTTTATGGTTTATTTAGAAATGAATGCTGTAACAGGTGGTTAAAAGATCTGATTCTGTTTAAAAAAAGCAGATACATTTGCATCCCAGATGTTTGCAAGTGTTTTATCCATGGAGAAAATGTTCATGGATGCCATCGTTGTAAGTGAGATCTTTTCTCCGTCAAAGTAGATGTTTAAAGACAGATTTGCAATGTCGGATGCCGTGAGATTCAGATGGTTCTGTTCAATGATCCGGTTAATGTTCGCGTCCGATAAGATCAGCACGATCTTGAAGTTTAATGGGAGTTTATTGCCCTTGATGACATTGAAGATGTGCTGCCTGACATTTCCCCATGTCGTGTAAGTCTTTGAGGTCATTTCTTCCAGTTCTTCCGTATCAAAAAAAGATGGATTCAGTCTGCCGTCGATCGTATAAGAAACGTCGGAACGGACATAGGCTTCCACCAGCAAAAATGTGTCAAAGACCGGTTCCATCAAAAGCTTTTTAACGAAGTTTTTTGTTTCAGTAATTTCTATATTAAGCATATGCAGCTCTTACCTCCCTGCAATAAACAACGGATTGCGATAAAATTCTTGCCTCTAGTTTACAGGAAAAGAGGAAAGGTTGCAATCGGAAATCTGAAAACAGCCGGATGAGAAAATCCATTTGTTGAACTTTAGCGGGAGGTGTGTTAGTATTTTTACAGATTTATAAAAATATGGGAGGTTTTGAAATGGCAGAGATTATATGGAAGGATCGCAAACGTATATTTTTCGGATTACCATGGACATTTACAAAGTACAGCTTATCAGAGGATCGGTTATTTATCAGTACGGGGTTCTTCAGTGTGCAAGAAGATGAAGTACGACTTTATCGCATCATGGATGTTTCATTGGAACGTAAATTATGGCAGAGAATGTGCGGACTTGGAACGATCAAATGCTGTTCCGCAGATAAGACAATGGGAGATTTCGAGATCAAGAACATCAAGAAGTCCAGAGAGGTCAAGGAAATGTTATCAAATATGGTAGAAGATGAACGTACCAAAAAGAAGGTTTCCAGCCGTGAGTTCATGGATCATGAACGCGATGAATTCGACGATTACGACGACCACGATACATATTAACGAGGACGATCAAAAGTACGTTGCTGCTTTATACGATAGTAGTTTGCTTTGATCGGTAATGTAAGATCGTATTTGGTTGTTCAGCAAGAGGTATGCTTTGACGATTAAATGAGAGCTGATATTACATATTATTCCGCAAGACGCTTTCGCTCTACCTTCGACGTAGTGGTACATAAGGCTGCAAAAGACGCAGCCTAAGTACCAACGCTCAGGCAGGCTTGCTTCATAATAGTAATATCAGTTCTCATTTTAAATTATAAGGTAAAGTGATTGCTGAACAACCAGATACGATCTTTTACGATATGAAAGCAAGATACCATGATATAAAAGCAACAACGCATTTTTGATCTGTCTGTGGAATCAAGTATCGAAGAAGAATATATCTTATTATAGACAGACAGAGTCCACTGCATACCTTTATGGAGCAGACCTTTTTTCACGTCGGTCCTTAACGAGTCACCGAAGGTGAGGAGGTTAGTACCGTTACGTGAAAAATAGAACGCAAGTGTTCTGCGTAATAAAGGGTATGGCAGGGGTCTCTGTCGTCAGGAAATCAGATATTCTCGGCTATCTTGGTGACGCCAACGTAGATTTGGGAGACTTTGTACCAGGTGGAGTAGTCGGTGATGCCGGTAACGGGCAGGTCGAAGATCTGTTGAAAGCGTCTGACGGCATCGGCAGTGGCAGGTCCATAGATGCCATCGGCGGCAACAGTTGGTATGGATGGATAATTCTGTGCGATACGATTTAACTGCTCCTGAAGCTGACGAACCTTGTCACCGGTTGCGCCAATTGACAGATCATATCCAGGATAAGAGGATGGAATACCGGCAATGGTTTCGGCAGAGTTGATATAAATGGAATCGCCATAGTAGTAGCGTAAGATCTCTATCGCAGACAGTCCCTGATCGGCAAGATACTTGGAACCCCATTGGGTCATCCAGTTTGGACAGGTGACCCGTTTCCCGTCACAGTATTGTGTAAAGATCGGTTGGGTGACACCCGGCCTTGACAGATAATTGGCAAATTGTTCATCAACGATACGGGAGATATTTTTATATATAGTCTTGTTATAGATCCATTTCTGATCGTAAGCGGTTGAAGATGTGATCGTAAAATCGTATCCCTTTCCGCGATACCATTCTGTATAGACACGGTTTAAGGTGAAGGACATAATTGCAAGGATGTTGGCTCGAAGGGAAGCATCCGGCCATGTGGAGTAGATTTCATTTGATGCAACATTCTTTATGTAGTCTTTGTAAGGTACATAGTAGTCGATTGCAGTTGGGTCGGAAGGAGCTCCATCATGTACCACGATGGTTTCCGGAATCACGACACGGCTTAAGACGATCTCGCCTGTCTCTGCAACTGTTTTAATCTCATCCTCAGCAATCTTTGGCGGATATTCTTCCCAGAGGGTATGAGCACCGATCACCGTTGGGTTATAGCTCGATTGGTCAGTATCAGAAACACGCAGCTTAACTGACTGAATGCCCTTTTCGTCGGTAAACATCTGTACACCGGAGATGATACGTGGTTCAAATCCGGGTGCATTGATTTTCAGATTGTATTCGGAATATGGCTGGTTGTCAGATGGTTCCATGCTGTATTCCAGTGGAGGAGTTTCAAGGGTGATGCCATCGATGATACCGTCGCTGTCTGTTTGCCGTTCCTCTATAACTTCATCCGGAGTTCCGGTTGATGCGACAGAAACGACCGCACCGGTTACCGGATATGCAGTCTGTTCCGAGATGATCCTGATTTTTAATGTTCCGTTATTGTTTCCATTTGCCATTTTAGTAATCCTGAATTATAATCTGTTTATTATATGAGACAAAATCATATTTCATGCCAATAATACTTTATCAATGCAGAAGCAGGAAAGAATGTATGTTATGCGTGGTGTAATGATCGTTTAGAAGATTTAAACGACAGAAACAAGTGTTATGCATGGTATATAATGATGAGGTATATGAAAAAAGAATTTATTGAAAAGTAATATAAAAGAAAAGAAGCGACAGGAGGTTTCACTATGGCATATTTTCCAATGTTTATCAATCTGGAAAACAAAAAAGTAATCGTACTTGGCGGAGGAAAGACCGCACTTCGAAAGATTAACTCTCTGATAAAGTTTGACTGTAAGATCGCAGTTATCGCACCGAGGATCTGCGATGAGATCAAGACAGTACCGGGAATCAGTGTACATGAGTCGAATATGACATTAGATGCGCTTGATACGGCAGATATGGTAATTGCAGCGACTAAGAGGGATGATGTAAATGCTAAGATCGGAAAGTATTGTAACGAACATAATATTCCGGTCAATGTAGCAGATAACAAGGATGTCAGCAGCTTCCTGTTCCCCGGAATTGTTATGCGTGAAGACCTGGTGATAGGGGTCACAACAGGAGGCTACAGTTCAAATGTAGCAAAGGAGATCCGTAATATGATCGAGAAGCTGATTCCTTATGAGTATGGAACCTTGACCAGAAAGATGGGAGCATACCGAGAGATTGCGTCCATTAATATCAAGGATGCTTATTTAAGGGAAATGGCACTGGATGAGATCATCAAACAGGCAATCAGCAATAAGTATATGATCGATGACCGAAAGGCAAATAAGATTCTGGATCGTTATGCGAAGGAAGATGAGCTGAGAGCGAAGGGTATGCGATAAAAAATACTTGCATTTTCCTTATAACGTGTTATAATCTTGTTTTAGTAAGATTATGGTAACTATTAAGAGTGGGTTTTGGCCCACTCTTAGTTTTTGTAGAAAGGTGGTATTGCTACGAAGAAAACAGATATTGAAGCAAAAGCAACAGAGATGGTTCTGCCGATCATTGAAGCAAATAACCTTGAACTGGTTGATGTGGAATATGTAAAAGAAGGCAGTGATTATTATCTGCGGATCTATGCAGATAAAGAAGGTGGAATAACGATCGGAGATTGTGAGATCGTGAACAGAGCCATGAGTGATCTGCTGGATGCAGATGACTTCATTAAGGATGCCTATATTCTTGAGGTCAGCTCTCCGGGGCTTACAAGACCATTAAAGAAGGAAAATGACTTTAAACGGAGTATTGGCAAGATCGTAGAGATCAAGACATATACCAAGATCGATAACTGTAAAGATTTTGAAGGTGAACTTACAGCGTACGATGAAGAAACAGTTACCATTTTGACAGAAGATGAGAAAGAACTGAAGATTGCAAGAAAAGATATATCGATGATAAGACTTGCATTTGTATATTAATAAAAGAAGCGGGAGGATAAAAAAGTGTCAGAAATTATCGAAGCATTAAATCAATTAGAAAAGGAGAAAAACATCAGCAAGGATATTCTGCTGGATGCGATCGAAAGATCCTTAAAGGCGGCCTGCAAGAAGGACTTTGATACCGATGAGAATATCGATGTTGTTATGGATCGTGAGACCGGTGAGTTTCATGTATATGCGAAGAAAGAGGTTGTAGAAGAGGTTGAAAGACCTGCGACACAGATTTCTCTGGAAAAAGCTAAGATGATGAATTCCAAATATGATCTCGGAGATATCATCAACATCGAGATCACAACAAAGGATTTCGGAAGAATCGCAGCACAGAGAGCAAGAAATGTAATCGTTCAGGCAATTAATGAGAGCGAAAGAGATGCGATCTACGATCACTTCTATACAAAAGAGAAGGATATCATCACAGGTATCGTTCAGAGATATGTTGGAAACAACATCAATGTCAGTCTGGATGATAAGACAGAAGCAATATTAAAAGAGTCTGAGATGGTTCCCGGCGAAGTATATAACAGAGGTGACCGTATCAAATTATATGTAACAGAAGTAAAGAAAGGCTCCAGAGGACCTAAGATCACAGTATCCAGAACACATCCTGATCTGGTAAAGCGTTTATTTGAAAAGGAAGTAACCGAGATCGCAGACGGTACAGTAGAGATCAAGAGCTCCTGCCGTGAGGCCGGTTCCCGTTCCAAGATCGCTGTTTATTCTCATGATGAGAATGTAGATCCGGTAGGTGCATGTGTAGGTGTAAATGGAAGCCGTGTTAACAACGTAGTAGAAGATCTGAACGGTGAGAAGATCGATATTATTTGTTGGGATGAGAATCCGGCAATCTTCATCAAGAATGCATTAAGTCCATCAGAGGTTATTGCAGTTGATGTAGATCTGAATGAAAAGAGCGCATTTGTCGTTGTACCGGATTATCAGTTATCACTTGCAATCGGTAAGAAAGGTCAGAATGCAAGACTTGCTGCAAAGCTGACAGGATATAAGATCGACATTAAGAGTGAGTCACAGGCAGAAGAGATGGGATATTTCTCAGAAGAAAATGATGACTACGAAGAGCCGGAGCAGGAAGAAGCATTTGACAATATCGACGATATCGTTGATGGTTCTTATGAAGAATCTCTGGAGCAGCAGGATGCAGAAGAAGTAAAAGAAGATGAAGAATAAAATGAAGTTCTGACCGGGTACCATGCCGATTGGAACGGAGATAAATATATAAGCATAGGAAGTGATGTTATGGCAAAGAAGATACCGCTCAGACAGTGCCTTGGTTGTAATGAGATGATACCGAAAAAAGAACTCATCCGTATCGTGAAGGATAATGAGAATAATTTTGCGATCGACCTGACCGGCAAGATGAATGGACGGGGGGCATATATATGCCGTAAGGCAGAGTGCCTGAAAAAAGCTATGAAGAGTAAATCTCTGGAACGCTCATTCAAGATGCAGATTCCAAAAGAGGTTTATGAGAAACTGGATAAGGAGTTAGAGGCAATTGAACAGTAAGAAGATTTATTCCATGATTTCCTTATGTGCAAAGGCTGGAAGGCTGGTAAGCGGAAACTTTTCAGTAGAAAAGGCCGTAAAAAACGGAAGCGCATGTGCCGTGATCGTGGCATGTGATGCAGCCCATAATACAAAGAAACTATTTGATCAAAAATGTAATTTTTATGAGATCCCATATTTTGAATTTGGAGACAAAGACAGTCTGGGAAAATTCGTTGGAAAAGAATTCCGGACGTCGATCGCGATCTTAGATGAAGGATTTGCGAAACAGATCATAAAATACATGAGTTTGAGTGAAAATATGGAGGTGTAACTTTTGACGAAACTGAGAGTACACGAATTGGCAAAAGAGCTGAATATAAGCAACAATGAAATCAAAGCAATCCTTGGCAAAAATGGTATCGAGATCAAGAGCCATATGTCGGCTGTTGATGAGAATATGATCAATATCGTTAAGAAGGCATGCGGAACCGGTACAAAGAAAGCAGATGCGCCGGCAGCAAAGCCTGTACCGGAAAAGAAGTCGGAGGACGTAAAGGCGGCAAAGACAGCACCGGAAAAGGTTCAGAAAGAGATTTCTGTAAAAGAAGAGCCTAAGAAAACGGCTGTAAGAAATGATCGACCGGCTACAGGGGAAGCGAATAAGCCGAAACAGGGTAAAGATGAGGGACATACGAGATTTGTCAGAGATGACAGAAACAGAAATAATTCCGACAGACAAAATAATGAGAGAGTAAGATTTAACAATAGTGAGCGTATGAATTCTGATAAGACAAGATTTGGCGACAAGCAGGGAAATGACAGACCAAGATATAACAACGACAGAAATAACGGTGACCGTGTAAGATTTACAAATGGTGATAGAAATAATTCTGACAGACCGAGATATAATAATGACAGAAACGGTACTGACAGAAACAATTCCGACAGACCAAGATACAACAATGACAGAAATAACACTGACAGAAATAACACTGACAGACCAAGATACAATAATTCTGGCGACAGAAATAATTCTGACAGACCGAGATTTAACAATGACAGAAATGGTCAGGACAGAGGAAGATTCTCAAACAATGGCCGTGGTGGTCAGGATCGTGGCAGATTTTCCGGAAACGGAGATCGTCAGGGCGGCTTCGACAAGCCGAAGTTCGGTGACAGACCGGATAACAGAAACAACCGGTTCAACAATAATAGAAACAATACTCCGATGGGATTTGGCAAGGATGACGAGGATGATAATAATAACAATCAGAGAAGAAGTCCAAAAGCAAATACCCGTAAGGATTTTGAAGCAAAAGAGATGCCGGGCAAAGATTTAAAGAGCCAGAACAGAGACAATTATAACAGAGATAAGAATAAGCCTCGTAAGGGCAACAGAAGATCTCCGGAAGAGGTTGAGGCAGATATCAGCAGACTGGCTAAAAATGTCAGAAACAAGCATCATCAGCCGCAGCAGCCACAGCAGCAGGCAGAGGATAAGGAAACGATCCGTACGATCACACTTCCGGAAGTTGTAACGATCAAAGAACTTGCAGACATTATCAAAGAGCCTGTAAATGCGTTGATCAAGAAGCTCTTCCTTGCAGGTAAGATGTATAACGTGAACTCTGAGTTAGACTTTGAAGCAGCAGCAGAGATCGCGTTGGAATATAATTGTATTGCTGAAGAGGAAGAAAAAGTTGATGTGATCGAGGAGCTCTTAAAAGAGGATGAAGAAGACGAGAAGGATATGGTTTCCAGACCACCTGTTGTCTGCGTTATGGGTCACGTTGACCATGGTAAAACATCCCTTCTTGATGCAATCCGTAAGACAAATGTAACATCAGCCGAGGCCGGTGGTATCACACAGGCGATTGGTGCATCTGTAGTAGAGATCAACGGACAGACGATCACATTCTTAGATACACCTGGACATGAGGCGTTCACAGCTATGCGTATGCGTGGCGCACAGTCTACCGATATTGCTATCCTTGTTGTAGCAGCAGATGATGGTGTTATGCCACAGACGATAGAGGCTATTAACCATGCAAAGGCAGCCGGTATCGAGATCATCGTTGCGATCAATAAGATCGATAAACCAAGTGCAAATATCGAGCGTGTAAAGCAGGAGCTTACAGAATATGAACTGATCCCTGAGGACTGGGGCGGATCAACGATCTTCTGTCCGGTTTCCGCACATACAGGTGAAGGACTGGATAACTTGCTTGAGATGATCCTGTTAACTGCAGAGGTTCTTGAGTTAAAGGCAAATCCAAACAGAAATGCCCGTGGTATCGTAATCGAAGCAGAGCTTGATAAGGGACGTGGCCCTGTTGCAACTATGTTAGTGCAGAAGGGTACACTTCATGTAGGAGATTATCTTGCAGTCGGATCTTCCCATGGTAAGGTTCGTGCAATGCACAATTCAAAGGGTGTCCGTGTAACAGAAGCAACTCCATCCACTCCGGTGCAGATCCTTGGTCTGGATACAGTTCCATCAGCCGGTGAGATCTTTATGGCAGTTGATAATGAGAAAGAGGCAAGACAGATTTCTGAGACATACATTTCGCAGAGCAGAGTGAAGATGCTTGCTGAGACGAAATCCAGAATGTCACTGGATGATCTGTACAGCCAGATCCAGGCAGGTAATGTCAAGGAACTGAACATCATTATCAAAGCTGATGTACAGGGTTCTGTAGAGGCTGTTAAGCAGAGTCTGTTAAAGCTTTCAAATGATGAAGTTGCAGTAAAATGTATCCATTCCGGTGTTGGTGCGATCAACGAGTCAGATATCATTCTGGCATCCGCATCCAATGCGATCGTAATCGGTTTCAATATCCGGCCGGATGCAAGAGCAAAAGAGACAGCAGAGACAGAAGGTGTAGATGTTCGTTTATACAGAGTCATCTACAATGCAATTGAAGATATTGAGTCTGCAATGAAGGGTATGTTAGATCCTATCTTTGAAGAACAGGTAATTGGTCATGCAGAGATCAGACAGACCTACAAGGCTTCCGGTGTCGGTATGATCGCAGGTTCTTATGTATTAGATGGTATCATCAACCGGAATTGCAGCGTAAGAATAACCCGTGAAGGAAATCTGATCTACGAAGGCAAGATGGCTTCCTTAAAGAGATTCAAGGATGATGTGAAGGAAGTTAAGTCAGGATTTGAATGTGGTATTGTTCTTGAGAACTTTAATGACATTCAGGTAGAGGATCAGATTGAAGCATATCAGATGGTAGAGGTTCCAAGAAAATAATGAGAAAGAACAGTGTAAAAAATACAAGAATTAATGCAGAGGTTCAGAGAGAACTCTCACGGATCATCAGCAGAGAGATCAAGGATCCCCGTATTAATCCGATGACATCCGTAGTAGAGGCGGTTGTAACACCGGATCTGAAATATTGCAAGGCATACATCAGTGTCCTTGGAGATCAGGATTCCGTAAACTCCACACTGGAGGGACTGAACAGTGCAATGGGATTTATCAGAAGAGAACTTGCACATTCCATTAATCTCAGAAATACACCTGAGATCACATTTATCATGGATCAGTCGATCGAATACGGTGTAACAATGTCCAAAAAGATTGATGATGTTGTAAAAGACATCGAAGATGATGAGGATGATACAGAAAATGAAGAATGATTTTCTTACCATGATCGAGCAGGCAGACACGATCGCTATAACCGGACATGTACGTCCGGATGGCGATTGTGTAGGCTCAACGGTTGGATTATATAATTATATCATCAGCAATTATGATAAGCAGGTACAGATCTATCTAGAGGAATTCTCCAAGGATTTTCTCTTTTTACATGATGCAGATAAGATCAGTCATACACCGACAGATCAGGTCTATGATCTGTGTATTGCGGTGGATTGTGGTGATAAGGAAAGACAGGGAGATTTTCTTCCAATCTTTGAACATGCGAAGCATACAATGTGTGTGGATCATCATATCTCCAATCCGGGATTTGGTGAGGTATGCTATGTGGATGCAGAAGCGTGTTCCGCGGCAGAAGCACTTTATAAGCTGATGGAACAGGATAAGATTAATAAGAATGCTGCCGAAGCACTCTATATGGGAATTGTACATGATACAGGCGTATTCAAACACAGCAATACAACAAAGAGTGCGATGAGTATAGCGGGTGATCTGATCGAAAAGGGTGCAAATCCGTCATTTATTATAGATGAAACCTTCTATAAGAAGACATTTGTCGCAAATAAGCTGCTTGGAATCGCTCTGACAAAAGCAGAGCAGCATGCAGATGGCAGGATCATCAGCACAGTGCTTGAGGCAGAGGATTTCCGAAAAAGTGGTGCAGGTAAGATCGATACGGATGGTATCGTCGATCAGCTTCGGATCACAGAGGGAACGGAAACGGCGGTATTTATCTATCAGACGGGAGAAGATGAATACAAGATTTCACTTCGGTCGAATAATATCGTTGATGTAAGCAGGATATCCTGCAATCATGGCGGTGGTGGTCATGTTCGTGCTGCAGGTTTCAGCATGAAGGGAGATATCAAAGAGATCCTTGCCGGCGTGATAGAGGAGATTAAGGAACAGTTATGCTAGACGGCTTTTTAAATGTATACAAGGAGCAGGGCTATACATCATTTGATGTAGTAGCCAAGCTTCGTGGTATTTTAAAACAGAAGAAGATCGGTCACACAGGCACACTTGATCCGATGGCGGAAGGTGTGCTTTTGGTGTGTCTTGGACAGGCAACAAAATTAAGCGAAATGCTGATTGATAAGGATAAGACATACCGCTGTGTCATGCTGCTCGGAAAGACAACAGATACAGAGGATGTAACAGGAAAAGTCCTTACAGAGACAGCAGATATCCCGGACGAAGCATCGGTAATAGAAACGGTAAACAGCTTTATCGGTACTTATGACCAGATACCGCCGATGTATTCGGCTATCAAGGTAAACGGCAAAAAGCTCTATGAATATGCCAGACAGGGAATTGAGATCGAGCGGAGCCCGAGAGAGGTAACGATCTTTGAATTAAAGATAGAAGATGTGTCGCTTCCAAGGGTTACATTTACCGTACATTGTTCCAAGGGAACGTATATCAGAAGCTTATGCCGGGATATCGGAGAAAAGCTTGGCTGCGGAGCAGTCATGGAGAAGTTGGTCCGTACTGAAGTGAAGAATTTCAGGGTTGAAGACAGTCTGACACTTGCGGAGATCGAGCAGGCGAGAGATCAGGGAACGATCGGATCATATGTAATGAAGAAAGAGCTGTTGCTGCCGGAATATCCGGAGCTTCATATCGGTACAGATGAATATGCAAGAAAGCTGTTAAGAAATGGAAACAAACTTCAGCTGTCCCAGTTTGCGGAAACTGTGAGCCCGGAAACGGTTACAGATGTTCCGGGTATCCGTGTCTATGATGAAACGGACAGCTTTGCAGCGATATACCGGTATGAAACGGAAAAGGGCAGCTGCCGGCCGGTAAAGATGTTCCCGAAGAATGCAGAGACAGATAAATGATAGGATAGAAGACAATGCAGCATTATTTTAATCAGAAAGATATACAGATCAATACAGAAAAAGGTTCCGTCGTTGCACTTGGCAAGTTTGACGGTTTTCATCAGGGCCACAAGCTACTGCTTGACGAGGTGCTTCGTTTACAGAGGGATGGATA
Organism: Coprococcus sp. HCN-4056; assembly: GCF_037892645.1. NCBI lineage: Bacteria > Bacillati > Bacillota > Clostridia > Lachnospirales > Lachnospiraceae > Coprococcus > Coprococcus sp. HCN-4056. The sequence continues at coordinate 73,375 of NZ_JBBKBL010000002.1, forward strand.
TACCGGAGTTGTATTTACCTTTGATATTCGTAAAAATTCGATCTTTGATGTAGATAAGCTTCAAAGCATCATAACCTCGGAAGAAAAATGTATGCTTGCAGAACAGATGGGAATCGATGTACTGGTGGAGTATCCGTTTGATGATGCATTTGCATCGATGGAACCGGAAGCCTTCGTAACGGATATTCTTGTAAAAAGGTTACATGCCGGATATGTAGTCGTAGGAACTGATTACGGATTCGGAAAAAAGAAACGCGGGAATGTAGAGCTTCTGCGGAAGATGGCCGGAGAATACGGCTATCAGGTGATCGTGATAGAAAAGAAAAAGATCCATGATGTCATTGTAAGTTCCACTTATATCAGAATGTTGATCAGTGAGGGAAAAATGGAAGAAGCAGAAACCTTCCTTGGCAGACCTTATTTTCTGTCCGGTCATGTAGTGCATGGCAGAGAGCTTGGCAGGACGATCCAGGTTCCAACGGCAAATCTGCTTCCAAAGCATGGGAAAATCTATCCGGTGACGGGTGTTTATGCATCAAGGATACATCTGGAGGACGGCAGGGTCTGTTATGGGATTACGAATATCGGAGACAATCCGACGGTGAATACAGATCGCAGGGTAACGATCGAGACGCATATCTTTGATTTTGATGAGGATATCTATGAACAGAAGCTGGTCGTGGAATTGTTATCCTTTATTCGCGGAGAGCAGAAATTTTCAGGTGTTTCAGAATTAAAAGCACAGATGCTTGCAGATATGGAAGTGGCAAAACAGAGGATATTCGGGTAAAAATTAATTTGTCAAGATATTTTACTTGACAACGATGCAGACATGGTATAGAATAACCCATGGTAAAGGGAAAATACTTTACAGGCGGTGATCGTATGGAGAAAATAGTCAGACAGTCTTTATTATATGATTTTTATGGAGAGCTTTTGACGGAGCATCAGAAAGCAATTTATGAAGATGTGGTCAATAATGATATGTCCTATTCCGAGATTGCCAGAATGAATCAGATCAGCAGACAGGGTGTCTATGACATGATCAAGCGCTGCGATAAGATCTTGGAAGAATATGAAGATAAGTTACAGCTTGTTGACAAATTCATGAAAGCGAGAAAGCAGGTCGAGAAGATGAAAGACTGCATTTCGGAGCTGATGGAGGAGAATCGGGATGACAGGCTGAATTCGAAGATAGAAGCAATCGACCGGTTATCGGATCGGATACTGGACGAGTTTTAGTAGATGAGTGTTAGGAACGAAGGGAGATATTCATGGCTTTTGACAGTTTATCTGACAAGCTTCAAAATGTTTTCAAGAAACTGAGAAGCAAGGGTGTTCTTACAGAAGATGATGTAAAAGAGGCAATGAAAGAAGTAAAGCGTGCTTTACTGGAAGCCGATGTAAACTTCAAGGTTGTTAAATCATTTATCAAAGCTGTAAGTGACAGAGCTGTTGGTGAAGAAGTCCTTAAGGGCTTGAATCCCGGACACATGGTCATTAAGATTGTAAAAGAAGAGATGGATAAGCTGATGGGTTCTGATGTAACAGAGCTGAAATTACTTCCGTCAAATGAGATTACAGTCATTATGATGTGCGGTCTTCAGGGTGCTGGTAAGACAACAACGGCTGCAAAACTTGCATATCAGTTTAAGAATAAAGGCAAGAAACCATTGTTAGTTGCCTGTGATGTATACAGACCGGCTGCGATCAAGCAGCTGCAGATCAATGGTGAAAAGGTTGGTGTGCCTGTCTTTACGATGGGAGATAATCATAAGCCGCTTGATATTGCCAAGGCTGCGATCCTGCATGCAGAAAAGAATCATATGAATCTGGTATTTATCGATACTGCCGGACGACTTCATGTAGATGAAGATATGATGGATGAGCTTGCGGAGATCAAGGAAAATATTAATGTTACATATACAGTTCTTACCGTTGATGCGATGACAGGACAGGATGCTGTCAATGTTGCAACGACATTTAACGATAAGATTGGTATAGATGGTGTGATCCTAACGAAGTTAGATGGTGACACCAGAGGCGGTGCGGCACTTTCCATTAAGGCTGTTACCGGAAAGCCGATCCTGTATGCAGGAATGGGTGAGAAGCTGACAGATCTGGAACCATTTTATCCGAGCCGTATGGCGAGTCGGATCCTGGGAATGGGTGATGTGGAATCGCTGATCGAGAAAGCACAGAATGCGATCGATGATGAGAAAGCGAAAGAGATGGAACAGAAGTTCCGGAAAGCATCCTTTGATTTCAATGATTTTATGGAACAGATGGATCAGCTTGAGAAGATGGGTGGAATCGGAGATCTGCTCTCCATGATGCCCGGAATGTCCAGTCAGATGAAGAATGTACAGATCGATGAAGATGCAGGCAAGAAGCCGAAGGCGATCATTCAGTCCATGACACCGAATGAGAGATGTCTGAAGGATCCGATCTCACCATCCAGAAAGAAACGTATTGCAGACGGCGCGGGCGTTCAGATCGCGGAAGTTAATCGTTTCTTAAAGCAGTTTGAACAATCCAAGAAAATGATGAAGCAGATGTCCGGTATGATGGGTGGCAAGAAACGCCACGGTGGATTCAAGCTTCCGTTTGGATTTAAATAAATTTTTATATTTTATATTTTATTTCAGGAGGAACAAACAAAATGGCAGTAAAAATCAGATTAAGAAGAATGGGTTATAAGAAGCATCCTTTTTACAGAGTAATCGTTGCAGATTCAAGATCCCCAAGAGATGGTAGATTCATCGAGGAGATTGGAACATATGATCCTAACCAGGAGCCAAGCGTAGTAAAGATCGATGAAGAAGCAGCTAAGAAGTGGCTTCAGACAGGTGCTCAGCCAACTGAGACTGTTGCTAAGTTATTCAAGCAGGCAGGTATTGAAAAATAATATCACCAGGGAGGTGTTTAAATGAAAGATTTAGTTGAAATCATTGCAAAATCCCTAGTAGATCATCCAGAGCAAATATCTGTTACTGAGACAGAGAAAGACGATATAATTAAAGTTGAACTGACTGTTGCACCAGAGGATATGGGCAAGGTTATCGGAAAACAAGGCAGAATTGCCAAATCCATCCGTACAGTTGTAAAAGCAGCTGCTTCAAAGGGTGACAAAAAGGTAATTGTAGATATTAAGTAGTACAAAGATCTTTTTGGGGGAGTTATCATAACTCCCCCATTTTTAGTTATAGTGGAGGAAAGATATAATTTTGGAAGACAGACTGAGAGTGGGTGTGATCACAGCACCGCATGGTATCAAGGGAGAGGTAAAAGTATATCCGACAACGGATGACCTGAATCGATTTAAAAGCCTGAAAAAATGTTTTCTGGTATCAGGCAGCAAAGAGATTGAAACTGAATGTACATCCTGTAAATTTTTAAAAAACATGGTAGTTTTGAAGCTCGCAGGGTATGATAGTATAAATGATGTAGAAGCTTTAAGACAATATGATATTCTTGTAAACAGAGAGGATGCCGTAGCCTTAGAGGATGGTGAGTTCTTTATCTGTGATGTGATCGGATCAAAGGTATACGATCAGAATGACACAGAGATCGGTGTGATTGATGATGTACTGGAGACACCGGCGAATCATATCTTTGTTATAAAGAAAAAAGGACAGGACGATATCTATGTTCCGGTTGTAAAGGAATGGGTAACAGATATTGATACGGTAAATAAAACGGTAAAGGTACATCTTCTGAAAATCGCAGAAGATTAGAACGAATGGAGAGAATGATGAATTTTTATGTTCTTACATTATTCCCCGATATGATCATGGACGGGCTTAGAACCAGTATTACCGGCCGGGCGATGGAAGCAGGGCTGATCCATATTGAAGCAGTGAATATCAGGGATTTTACAAAGGATAAGCATAAGCATGTAGACGATTATCCGTATGGCGGCGGAGCCGGAATGGTCATGCAGGCGGAGCCGGTTTATAATGCCTATCAGTATTTGTGTGAAAAGACAGGAAAGAAATTAAAGGTTGTATATATGACACCGCAGGGACGGACATTTACACAGAAGGTGGCAGAAGAATTTGCCGTTGAAGATGATCTGGTGCTTTTATGCGGACATTATGAGGGTATCGATGAACGTGTGCTGGAGCTGATCGTAACGGATTATGTATCGATCGGTGATTTTGTCTTAACCGGCGGTGAGCTTCCGGCAATGGCGATCATTGATACTGTATCCAGACTGGTTCCTGGGGTATTGAACAATGATGACAGTGCGGAGATCGAATCCTTTCATGATGATCTGTTAGAATATCCACAGTATACAAGACCGGTAGAATTCATGGGGAAGAAGGTTCCGGATGTGCTGCTTTCCGGTCATCATAAGAATATAGAGGCATGGAGACTGGAACAGTCGATCAGCCGGACAAAAGAACGGCGGCCGGATCTGTATGCGAAATATGAAGCAAATCACCCGGTTGTGGAGAAGAAAAAGAGAAAAAGGTAAATTCCCATTTGAAATTCACATTTATGACATAGATGTTTGTTAGAATACAGCAAGAAATGGAAATAACAGGAGGTCGCATATGGATAGTATAAAGGTATTGGTAGTTGACGATGAGAGCAGAATGCGTAAGCTGGTCAAGGATTTCCTGAGTAAGAAAGGATATATTGTTCTGGAAGCAGGAGATGGTGAAGAAGCGGTTGATATCTTTATGAATAATAAAGACATCGGACTGATCATTTTAGATGTTATGATGCCGAAGATGGATGGCTGGGAGACCTGTAAGGAGATACGGAAGTTCTCACAGGTTCCGATTATCATGCTGACTGCAAAGTCAGATGAAAGAGATGAACTTCTGGGATTTGAACTTGGTATTGATGAATATATCACGAAGCCGTTCAGTCCGAAGATCCTGGTTGCCAGAGTAGAAGCAATCTTAAGAAGAACCAGTGATGTACCGGCTGACAGTGTGATCTCAGCAGGCGGTATCACGATGGATCTTGCAGCCCATATCGTAACGATCGATGGAGAACCGATCGAGCTCAGTTATAAAGAATTTGAGCTGTTGAATTATTTTATGGTGAATAAAGGAGTTGCATTATCCAGAGAGAAGATACTGAATAATGTATGGAATTATGATTATTTTGGAGATGCCAGAACGATCGATACCCATGTAAAGAAGCTCAGAAGCAAGTTGAAGGATAAAGGTGACTATATCAAGACGATCTGGGGCATGGGATATAAGTTCGAGGTGGATGATGAGAAAAAGGTCGATAAGGAGTAAGATAACACTTTGTCTGATGGCGATCATTACTGTGATGATCCTGCTGTCAGGCATTTTGTCCGTTATCTTCATTAAAAAATATTATTACAATGAACTGAAAAATAATCTGATCCAGACTTATCAGGAATGTGATGCTTTTTTCAAAGATTCATCAAATAAGAACAGAGATGGCAGCTATGACCTTGACAGCATGGAGAGCCTGCTCGAGAATAAATCCGATGCGATGATCTATATTGTGGATGATGTTCATATGAAGATCTATACAACGGTAAATGAGGATACGGCTGTATTTAACAATCTGAAAAGTATCGGTGAGTTCCTGATGTTCTCAGACAGTATAGATGCGAATAATTCCCAGATCGAACGGGAAGAGGTCGAGAAGCATAAGGATTATAAGATACAGATCACAAAGGATAAGGATACAGCTCAGAGTTATTTTGATCTGCTCGGATTTCTGGATAATGGATTTGTTATTATCGTGCGTACCACAATTGCCAGAGTGGATTCCACGATCCAGACAACGATCAAATATTTTATGGCTGTACTGATTACAACAGCAATCATCAGTTGTATTCTGATGTATTTTGTCAGTGAGATATTTGCCGGACCGATCAAACGGCTTACCAGGGTTGCAAAACAAATGGCAACTCTTGATTTTGATGCAAGGATCGAGCATCCGTCCAATGATGAGATCGGTGAGCTGTCCTGTTATATGAATGATCTGTCGTATAAGCTGAATGAGACGCTGACGGAGCTTAAGGAGACAAACCAGAAGCTTCAGGTGGAGATTGATGAGAAGATCAAGATTGACGAGATGCGTAAGGAATTCCTGTCACATGTATCACATGAATTAAAGACACCGATCGCACTGGTACAGGGTTATGCAGAAGGCTTGCGGGATAATATCAATGATGATGAAGAAAGCAAGAATTTTTACTGTGATGTCATTGTTGATGAAGCAAACAAGATGAATAAGCTGGTAAAGCAGTTACTTGATCTGAATGAGATAGAATTCGGGCAGAACCGAGTGAATAAGGAAATGTTCAATATCGTTGATCTGATCCATAATTCCATCGATTCGTCTGCAATCCTTGCAGAGCAGAGTCAGGTTACGATCGTTTATGATGATGTAGATCCGATCAATGTCTATGCGGACGAATTCATGATCGAAGAAGTCTTCCGTAATTATCTGACAAATGCGATCCATTACTGCTATAAAGAGAAAGAAGTCCGTGTCTGGACAGAAAAATATATGTATGAAAAACCGGGAGCCACATATGAAGAAGGATCGATCCTTGGAAATCTCCGTGTCTATGTATATGATCAGGGACCAAATGTACCGGAGGGCGAACTGGAGAAGCTGTTCATCAAGTTCTACAAGGTAGATAAGGCAAGAACCAGAGAATATGGCGGAAGCGGCATCGGTCTGTCCATTGTTGCGGCTACCATGCAGGCACATAAGAAGTGTTATGGTGTGTATAATGTAAAAGATGGAGTTGTGTTCTATTTTGATCTGGATATCATCGGGGAGACAGACGATATCGAAGAAAAAATCGGTATTGAAAAGAAAGAAACAGAATAATTTCTTTGCAAAAAAATGGAATACAGAATATACTAATCAATGATTATGTGGATAGAGAGGAAATGTTATGTCGTATAGTGCAAAAAATATAGAGGTGCTGAAGGGACTAGAGCCTGTAAGACTCAGACCGGGTATGTATATCGGTAACACTGGAAGAAGCGGTCTGAACCATCTGATTCAGGAGCTGATCGATAACTCCGTGGACGAGCACCTTGCAGGTTATTGTAAAAATATATATGTCAGTATCAATGAAGACGGTTCAGCGACCGTGTCAGATGATGGACGGGGTGTTCCTGTTGATATACATGAGACAGAGGGAATACCTGCGGAACGTGTCGTATATACCGTACTGCATGCTGGTGGTAAGTTCAACAGCTCCACATATAAGATCAGTGGTGGTCTTCATGGTGTAGGTTCTGCTGTTGTAAATGCATTATCAAAGAAGCTGCTGGTTGAGGTCGCAAGAGACGGATATCTCTACACGGACAGCTATGAGTATGGCGTTCCGGTAACGGAGCTGACTCCGGAAGGAAATCTGCCGCGTACCCGGTTAAAAGAGAAACGAACCGGAACAAAGGTAACCCTATATCCGGATGATACGATCTTTGAAACAGTAAAATTCAAAGCCGATGCGATCATGCAGAGAATCAAGGAAACGGCATATCTGAATCCGGAGCTTACGATCACATTTCATAATAAGAGAGACGGCAAGGAACCGGTCGTATTCCATCAGCCGGGCGGTCTGTCCGCATTTGTAGAGGATATATCGGAAGGACTTACACATACTTCGCCGATCATTGCGATCAGTGGAGAGAAAGAGAATATAACTGCTGATATCGTATTCGTCATGACAGAGGATGGGGAAGAAAACATCATCGGTTTTACAAATAATATCACGAATCCGGAAGGCGGAACACATGTAACAGGTTTCAAGTCAGGATTTGCAAAGCTGATCAACTCGTATGCAAGAAATGAGCTTGGGTTATTAAAGGAAAAGGATGCGAACTTAAGTGGTGCGGACATCCGTTCCGGTATGCAGGCGATCATATCTGTAAAGCATCCGGATCCGCAGTTTGAAGGGCAGACGAAGACGAAGCTGTCGAATACAGACGTTACAAAGGCAGTCGATGATATTGTAAAAGAACAACTTACCGTTTATTTTGATCGTAACTACGATGTCTTAAAGGATATCTGTGATCGTGCAGTCAGCCTGTCTAAGAAGAAGGCTCTGGAAAAATCCAAGATCAATCTGAATAAATTCTCCTTTGAAGGAAATGGAAAGCTTGCCAAGCAGGAATCTAATGATTCGTCCAAATGCGAGATTTTCATAGTCGAGGGTGATTCTGCCGGCGGCTCTGCTAAAACAGCCAGAAACCGTAAATATCAGGCAATCCTGCCACTTCGTGGTAAGATCTTAAATGTAGAGAAGAAAACAGTAGCCAAGGTTCTTGAGAATGCCGAGATCAAAGCACTTATTAATGCATTTGGATGCGGCTTTATGCAGGGCTATGGCAACGATTTTGATATTAATAAATTAAACTATGACAAGATCATCATTATGACCGATGCCGATGTCGATGGTGCGCATATCGCTACATTGCTTCTGACATTTTTCTATCGGTTTTATCCGGATCTGATCAATGAGGGTCACATCTATATCGCGATCCCGCCGCTTTACAGAGTGGGCGAGGGCAAGCATATGCAGTATCTGTATTCAGATGAAGAACTGAACCGTTATCGAAAGAAGCATACCGGTAAATTCACGATCCAGCGTTACAAAGGTCTTGGAGAAATGGATGCAGACCAGCTCTATGAGACAACGATGAACCCGGAGAGCCGTGTGTTAAAGCAGGTATCGATCAACAGTATCGTGGAAGCAAATAAGCTGACACAGACGTTGATGGGAACAGAAGTGGCACCGAGACGAGAATATATTGAGACACACAGTACAGATGCAGTGCTTGATATCTAAGGAAAGAGGAAATCTATGTCTGAAAAAATCTTAAATGTTGATTATGAAAGTGAAATGGGACAATCCTATGTAGATTATTCCATGAGCGTTATAACAGAACGTGCGCTCCCTGATGTCAGGGACGGTTTAAAGCCGGTACAGCGTCGTATCCTGTATTCATTAAATGGTCTGGCAGGTTCAGATAAGCCACATCGTAAATGTGCGAGAATCGTCGGTGATACGATGGGTAAATATCACCCACATGGAGACAGTTCAATCTATGAAGGTCTTGTAAATATGGCGCAGAACTGGAAGCTTCCGATCCCGCTTGTAGATCCGCATGGTAACTTTGGTTCGGTAGATGGATCCGGTGCAGCGGCAATGCGATATACCGAGGCAAGAATATCCAAATATACAGAGGATGTCTGCATGAAGGATCTGTCTTTCTTTAAGGATCAGTTTATTCCAAACTTCGATGGAACAGAGACAGAGCCTACATTTCTTCCGTTTCAGGTTCCGAATATTTTAGTCAGTGGTTCGACAGGAATCGCAGTTGGTATGGCAACCAATATTCCGACACATAATCTCGGAGAAGTGATTGATGCAACCGTGATGTATTTGAATGATCCGGAAGTACCGCTTGAGGATCTGTTAGATGTGATGAAAGGACCGGATTTCGCAACCGGCGGTATCATCAATGCATCCAAGGAAGATCTGATGCAGGTCTATGAAACAGGACTTGGCAGGATCAAGGTCAGAGGTAAGGTGGAGATCCGTGATATCGGTCATGGAAGAAAGAGTATCTGTGTAACCGAGATCCCGTTTACGATGATCGGTGGAACAGCGAAGTTCTTGGATACGGTTGCAGAGCTTACCAGAAACCGTGAATTACCGGCCGTTGTAGATATCGCTGACCGTGGAGACAAGAACGGAGAATGTCTGTGTATCGATGTAAAGAAGGGTACAACAGATGAAGAAATCCGGAATATCATCAATATTTTATATAAAAAGGCAGGACTTGAGGATACCTTTGGTGTAAATATCAACTGTATTTATGACGGTAAGCCGGAGGTCATGGGACTGAAGCGGATTCTGTCGATCTATACGGATTTCAAATACGGACTATACAATACCAAATACACGAAGTTGTTAGAAAATCAGATGGAAGTACGGGAAATCAAGACTGGTCTTCTTACAGCGGTTGACTGTATCGACCTGATCATAGAGATCCTGCGTGGAAGTAAGAAGGTAGCGGACGCAAAGGCATGTCTGATGCATGGAGATACCTCCAATATTACATTCCGATTCAAAGGTTCAGAGGCAGATGCAAAGTTCTTATGCTTTACCGAGAAGCAGGCAGATGCGATCCTTGCAATGCGTTTACAGAAGCTCATCGGTCTGGAAGTAAATGCCCTTAAGAAAGAACTGGAAGATGCAGAGAAGCTGATCAAGAAGTATTCAAAGCTGCTTGAAAGCAAGAGCAATATGAAGAAGCAGATGATCGCAGATATGTTAGAGATCAAGGAGAAATATGCGATTCCAAGAAAGACTGTGATCGCAGACTGTGGCGAAGTTGTCGTTAAGAAGGCACAGGCAGTTGAGACAGAGGTTGCTGTACTTCTCGATCGTTTCTACTATATCAAGGTCGTTGATGCCAATCTTTATGATAAAAACAAAGCGCAGATCGACAAAGACTACCGGTTCTCATTCAAATGTAAGAACACAGAACGTGTTGGTGTATTTGCAGATAATAATCAGATGTATATGATCAAGGTTGCTGATATCATCAAGCTTCAGGCAAAGAAGAATACCGGTAAAAAGGGAAATGGTTCCGGTCTGATCGGCAGATTGTCGGATAAGGGTATTCAGATCTTTGAATTCTGCAATATGAATGGAAATGAAAACATATTATATATGTGCTGCATCGAGCAGATCATAGATAAGAACCTGTTATTTGTGACCAAGCATGGTCAGGCAAAGCTGGTTCCGGGCAATAACTACGATGTACTTCGTAAGATGATCGCGGCATCCAAGCAGGAAGAAGACATTATCTTTATCCATGATGCGGAGATGGAAGATTTCATCGTTGTAAAGAGTATGCTTGGCTACTATGCAAGAATCCAGATCAGCGAGATTCCGGTCAAAGGAAAAGGTGCAGGCTGCATCCGCCTGGTGAACATCACCGACGATGACGAGATCGAAGAAGTAGCAGTCGGCAGCACAAAGGATAGCTTCTTTGTAGACAATACAGAGATCCTGTTTACACGAATCAAAGCATGTAAACGTGGCAGTAAAGGAACAAAGCTGCGGTTGTAGGGAAGAAAACATAGAGAAAGGTTAAAACGGAAAAACAAATGATAGCGATTATTGATTACGATGCAGGTAACATCAAAAGCGTCGAAAAAGCCGTACAATTTCTTGGCGAAGAAGCCATAATTACAAGAGACAGGGATGTCATTATGGACAGCTCCGGAGTTATTCTTCCGGGTGTTGGAAGTTTTGGCGATGCAATGGGAAAAATCAATGAATATGGATTGAAAAATGTTATTTATGATGTCGTTGATTCGGGAAAACCATTTCTGGGTATCTGTCTTGGACTTCAGTTATTATTTAAGACAAGCGAGGAGACACCGGGAGTAACAGGATTGGGAATCGTAGATGGACAGATCCTTCGGATTCCAGATGCGCCGGGACTTAAGATTCCACAGATCGGATGGAACTCACTTGATATCAATCCGAAAGCAAGGTTATTTAAAGGACTTCCGGAACATCCATATGTATATTTCGTTCATTCGTATTATCTGAAGGCAGATCATGAGGAAGATGTAGCTGCATCCACATTTTACTCAACGAATATCCATGCTTCGATCGAACATGGCAATGTATTTGCCTGCCAGTTCCATCCGGAGAAAAGTTCAACCGTTGGACTTCAGATCCTGAAGAATTTCATAGAATTGGAGGCGTAATCATGCATACAAAGAGAATTATTCCATGTCTGGATGTGAAAAACGGACGAGTTGTAAAGGGTATTAATTTTGTAAATCTGGTAGATGCTGGAGATCCGGTTCAGGTTGCTTCAGCTTATGATAAAGCCGGTGCGGACGAGCTTGTATTCTTAGATATCACTGCATCCTCAGATCAGAGAAATATCGTAGTAGATATGGTCAGACGTGTGGCTGAGACGATTTTTATTCCATTTACGGTTGGCGGTGGTATCCGTACCGTTGATGATTTCAAGGCCATTCTCCGCGAAGGTGCAGATAAGGTATCGGTTAATTCAGCAGCGATCGACAATCCGAATCTGATCGCAGAAGCAGCCGATAAGTTCGGAAGTCAATGCGTAGTTCTTGCCATTGATGCAAAGAAACGACCGGATGGCGGTTGGAATATCTTCAAACATGGCGGTAGAATTGACTGCGGTATCGATGCAGTAGAATGGGCAATGAAAGCAGTTGAACTCGGTGCAGGAGAAATCCTTCTTACCAGTATGGATTGTGATGGTACGAAAGCCGGATACGATATCGACCTTACCAGAACGATTGCAGAGAATGTAAATGTACCGGTTATTGCTTCCGGTGGAGCAGGAACCAAAGAACACTTCTACGACGCACTGACAGAAGGAAAAGCAGAAGCTGCACTTGCGGCATCATTATTCCATTACAAAGAGCTTGAGATCTCTGATCTGAAGAAGTATTTAAGTGAACGTGGCATCCCTATGCGGATGATATAAGATATTATCTTACTATAAGAACAAAATACATGCAGAAAAAAGGTAAATGAAAACAGCTACAATATCTCTATGAAGCAGACCTTTTTTCACGTCGGTCCTTAATGAACCGCAAGAGCGGTGAATTTAGTACCGTTACGTGAAAAACAGAACGCAAGTGATCTGCGAAATAGAAGATATTGTAGCTGTTTTTATATCACAAGCTATAACTGCATGTATTTTGTTACCGGAGCTTCTTGTTGGCCGCTGCCAGCATCAGCTTAATACGGTTGATCTGGTTAACCTCGGATGCTCCTGGATCGTAGTCGACTGCCACAATGTTAGCATCCGGATAAGCCTCACGAAGATGCTTGATAACACCCTTGCCGACAATGTGGTTTGGCAGACAGGCAAATGGCTGTGCACAGACAATATTTGCGGCACCGCTGTTGATCAGCTCGATCATTTCACCTGTTAAGAACCAGCCTTCACCGGTTTGGTTACCGATGGATACAAAAGGTCTGGCATATTCTGCAAGATGCGTGATCGGTGTAGGTGGATCAAAACGTTTGCTTGCCTTTAAAGCATCAGTTGCAGGCTTTCTCATATGCTCAAGGAGCGAGATGGCTGCATTTCCGATGATTGCGCCTTTGTGTGTCTTGCCCAGATATTCATATTTATAATTACTGTTGTAGAAGCAGTACATGAAGAAATCAAGCAGATCAGGCATAACAGCTTCAGCACCTTCCGATTCCAGCAGATCAACCAGATGGTTGTTGGCAGATGGAAGGAACTTTACAAGGATCTCTCCAACGATACCGACTCTTGGCTTCTTGATGTCAAGAAGTGGGAGAGTATCGAAGTCATGTACAATTCCACTGATATTCTTTTTAAATCTTGCTGTGCTTCCTGTTTCTTCCAGTGTCTTCTTACAGATCTTTTCCCATTTCTCATGGATCGCATTTGCAGATCCCGGTTCTTTCTCGTATGGTCTTGTATGGTAAAGACAACGCATGAAGACATCACCATAGACAAGTGCCTGAATTGCCCGCTTTGCAAGCTTTAAGGTGATAGGGAAACCGGAGTTCTTCTCAAATCCCTGAGCTGATAATGCAATTACAGGGATCTGGCCGTAACCTGCTTTTGCAAGCGCACGTCTGATAAATCCGACATAGTTGGTTGCACGGCAGCCACCACCGGTCTGGCTCATGATAACTGCAAGTTTATTTACATCATATTTACCGGATGTAATGGCACTCATCAACTGACCAACGACGATCAGAGAAGGATAACAGGCATCGTTATTTACATATTTTAATCCGACATCGATTGTTTCCTTGGTTGCATCCGGCAGGATCTCGATATTGAGTCCCATAACCTTGAATGCAGATTCCAGCAGATTGAAATGGATTGGTGACATCTGTGGAGCAAGAACGGTGTAGTCCTTCATCATATCCTTGGTAAATTCGATTCGGTTGATCGCACTGCTTGACGGGCAGGTCTTGTAGTTCTGTTCCTTTCTGGAATTAACTGCACTGATCAGTGAACGGATACGGATTCTGGCAGCACCAAGGTTACTTACTTCATCAATCTTCAAAACGGTATAGATCTTTCCTGATTTTGTCAGGATATCATTTACACAGTCGGTTGTTACGGCATCCAGGCCACAGCCGAAGGAGTTCAACTGGATCAGTTCCAGATTGTCACATGTCTTAACATAGTTTGCTGCCTTATATAATCTGGAGTGGTACATCCACTGGTCAGATACGATAAGCGGACGATCTACCTGTCCCAGATGAGCAACGGAATCCTCTGTCAGAACAGCGATCTTATATGAGTTGATCAGTTCCGGAAGACCATGGTTGATCTCAGGGTCGATATGGTATGGACGACCGGCAAGGACGATTCCAAGGATGTCGTGTTCATCGATATATCGAAGAGTTTCTTCGCCCTTTTCACGGATATCGGTCTTTACTTTTTCTGCTTCTTCATATGCAGCACGGACAGCAGATGCGATCTCATCGGTTGTAACATCGTAGTATTTTTTCATTTCACGATACATACGATCGACAAGAGCCTGTTCATTATCCAGTGCGACGAACGGACGGATAAAGGTGATCTTGTCATCCTTTAATTCTTCCATGTTATTTTTGATATTTTCGGCATAGGATGTAACGATCGGGCAGTTGTAGTGGTTATTTGCTTCCGGTGTTTCGTTCATTTCATATGGAACACAAGGATAGAAAACGGATGTGATACCATTCTTTAACAGCCACATAACATGTCCGTGTGAGATCTTAGCCGGATAACATTCGGATTCACTTGGAATCGATTCGATACCAAGACTGTAGATATCTCTGGATGACTTTGGAGAAAGTACTACCGAGAATCCTAGCTTTGTCAGGAAAGTGAACCAGAATGGATAATTTTCATACATATTCAGGACACGAGGGATACCGATCACACCACGTTTTGCCATATCAGGTGTAAGCGGGGTATAGTCGAAGATCCTGTTTAATTTATATTCGAACAGATTCGGGATGTTATCAGCATTCTTCTTAAGACCGACACCCTTTTCACAACGATTTCCAGTAATGAAATTCTTACCGTTTGAGAAACGGTTGATCGTCAGCAGACAGTTGTTGGTACAGCCCTTACATCTGGTCATATTTGTGGTGTAAGTCAGCTTGCTGATCTCATCAATCGACAGCATAGAAGTCTTAAAGCCCTCTTTATATTTATTCATGGCGATAAGGGCAGCACCGAAAGCACCCATGATACCGGAGATATCCGGTCGGATAGCGGTTCTGCCGGAAATCACCTCGAAGCTCTTTAAGACAGCATCGTTGTAGAAGGTACCACCCTGTACGACGATGTTCTTACCGAGATCCTTTGGATCCGTCAGCTTGATAACCTTTAAAAGTGCATTCTTAATAACGGAATATGCAAGACCGGCTGAGATATCAGCTACGGATGCACCTTCCTTCTGAGCCTGTTTTACTTTTGAATTCATGAATACCGTACATCTGGAACCAAGGTCGATAGGAGTCTTGGCAGTTGTAGCGATCTTTGCGAAATCAGCAATATCATAATTTAAGGATTTGGCAAATGTTTCAATGAAAGAACCACAGCCGGAGGAACATGCTTCATTTAACATGACATTATCTACGACTTTGTTCTTGATCTTGATACATTTCATATCCTGGCCACCGATATCGAGGATACAGTCAACCTCAGGATCAAAGAATGCTGCTGCTGTATAGTGGGCAATCGTTTCTACTTCGCCAAAATCAAGAGAAAGTGCCTGCTTGATCAGGGCTTCGCCGTAACCGGTAGAGCATGAACCGGCGATGACAGCACCCTCCGGCAGCTTGGAATAGATATCTTTGATCGCTTTGATCGTTGTATTTAACGGACTTCCGTTGTTGCTGCTATAGAAGTCGTATAATAATTCACCATTTGAACCGACAAGAGCTACCTTGGTGGTTGTAGAACCGGCATCAACACCGATGAAGCAGTTTCCTTTATATGTAGCAAGGTCACCGCGTTTTACTTTATATTTATTGTGCTCCTCCTTGAATGTTTCATAGGCTGCTTCGTCTTCAAATAATGGAGGGAGACGGAGTACATTTTCAGCCATATGTAACTCACCGTCTAAGGAATGACTGAGTTCGCCGAGCGTTCTGGATACCTCCGGCTTGGAATTCAGGGCAGCACCTGTTGCAGCAAAAAGATGAGAATGACCCGGATCGATGATCGCATCCCCGGTCAGATTCAGAGTACGGATAAATGCATTTTTCAGTTCCGGGAGGAAATGAAGCGGGCCGCCTAAGAACGCAACATTTCCTTTGATCGGCTTACCACATGCAAGACCGGAAATTGTCTGGTTGACAACAGCCTGGAAGATAGACGCAGCCAGATTCGGCTTGGTTGCACCTTCATTGATCAGAGGCTGGATATCTGTCTTGGCAAATACACCACAGCGGGCAGCAATCGGATAGATCGTATCATAGTCCTTTGCATATTCGTTCAGACCACTGGCATCTGTCTGAAGAAGAGTAGCCATCTGGTCGATGAAGGAACCTGTACCACCGGCACAGACACCATTCATACGCTGTTCGATTCCATTTGTAAAATATATGATCTTGGCATCTTCGCCACCAAGCTCGATCGCAACATCCGTCTGTGGAGCATAGTCTTGTAATGCTTCTGAAACACAGACTACCTCCTGGGTAAAAGGTACACCGATAACCTCTGCCAGCGCAAGACCGCCGGAGCCGGTGATCGCCGGAGTAACTTCTACATCACCAAGCCTGGCTTTTGCATCATTTATAAGAGCCTGTAATGTCTCCTTTATGTTTGCGTAGTGTCTTCTGTAATCAGAAAATAATATCTTGTGTGAATCATCAAGAACAACAACTTTTACGGTTGTTGAGCCGATGTCAATTCCTAATTTGTACATAAAAACCATCCTAATCTTTTTGCAAAATTTTCTCTTTATTGAACCGAATCTATTATAGTGGAACGTTTTACAAAAAACAATGATTTTTTCCCTTTTCTGACGAACTTAATATTTATTTTAGGATTGATTTTCCTTGATTTTTTATTATTTAATTTTTATTTTAGAAAAAGGCAGAGAAAGATTTGTATTTTAATAAGAAGAAAAGGGAACATTTTTCAGATTCCGAATATAATAATAAAAAAGCCGGATGGTATGAAATGGAAAATTATGATCATTGCAATGGAGTGATCCATGTAGTAGAAAAAGGGGATACATTATATAAGCTTTCAAAACACTACAAATGTAATCTCTGTGACATCATAACTGCAAATCCGTATGTAAATGTCTATAATATGCAGGAAGGGGAAGAAATCTGTATTCCGATAGAACAGGAAGGCTCCGGAGATGGAAAGATGCATTATACAGTGAAAAAAGGAGATACCTTTGAATCTGTATTCATGTATTTTGGTGTCGGTCCACAGGAATTATTTGAGAACAATAAGAACTTGTATCAGGTCGTTTTGCCGGAAGGATTGGAGCTGGTTGTGGATTAAGATATATAAAAGTTAGAAATTCTTCATGATTGTGCTGTTGTAAAGTTTTTCGTTCTATTATATAATTTGATAATGTCGGGATACTATCAGCCATATTCTCATTGGATGGGAATATGGCAGTTCCCTGATTTGTGGATATAACGGATGTTGGAAAATCTGTTTATATACCGAAAACAAATAGTATGAATGAAATTAAAAGGAGATCCATTCATGAAGATGATAAACAAGCTTGAAAGGAAGTTTGGTCGGTATGCGATCAAGAATCTGTCCCTGTATCTGATCCTTGGATATGTCATTGGCTATCTGCTTCTGATGTTTGCACCACAGGTTTTATCAAAACTGATTCTTGTTCCTGCATTTGTTATGCAGGGAGAAGTTTGGAGATTACTTACATGGGTAATCACTCCTCCGGAATTAAGTGTCAGTATCTTTACTATCATTATGTTGTTCTTTTATTACAGTATCGGTAATCTGTTAGAACGTTCAATCGGTACGTTTTTGTACAACCTGTATATATTTGGTGGTATGTTCCTCACGATGGCAGGAACGATGATCGCATATATACTTTGTCAGTATGTATTTCATATTCCAATGTCATGGGATTCTCATATCTATATCGTATCCAGTTATTATATTTGCCTGTCTTTATTTTTGGCAGTTGCAGCTTGTTATCCGGATATGCAGGTACTGTATGCAATGATCATTCCGGTTAAGATGAAGTGGTTATCTGTTTTGTATCTGGTGTTTATAGGATATTATTTTATGAACGCAAACCTGATGGGACGTGTAAATATCGTAATGTCACTTTTAAACTTTGTAATTTTCTATTTCAGCACAAAAGATTTCAGACGGCTTTCTCCAAAGCAGATCAAGCGAAGAAGGAATTATGCGAAGCAGGTGCGTGTCAACAATTCAGAGAATGTGACACATAAATGTTATGTATGCGGCATCACAGATAAGGAAGCACCTGACATGCAGTTCCGTTATTGCTCCAGATGTACAGGCAACAAGGAATATTGCCAGGATCATTTGTTTACGCATGAGCATAAATAAGAGATGGATTTAATTAAGGATGAGAGGAAAATAGATAGTTATGTATAATGAAGATAAAAAACTGATCACAGAGATAACCCGTAAGAACAATATGGATGAGAATCTTGCAAAATTTGCAGATGCAGTCATGACGGCAGATTTCGAATATGCCTGTCAGAAATTTGCATTAAACTATGTTGTGATCCGTGAACTGATGGCAGACAAAGATTTTGCAGAGGATCCATATATTTATGAATGTGTTATGGGAATCAATAAGCTGGTCGGAACATATCTGGCAGGAGATGCGGATCAATTGGATGACAAGGATCTGGCGCTTATCTCCGAAATGAGAAATAAGATCACGGAGAAGATGAAGGTACTTACTGCATATACTGATGCGTTTGAGTTGTACGAATATATCCTGAACCGAAAAGAATATGGATTCGAGGAAAATGTGGACGAAGAACTTGAGAAGATGTTTGAGGAATTTGATGCAGAGCAGTTCAGTGCGGAGGTCTTTAACTTCATCTTTGCAGATAAGGATAAGGTAGCGGTAAATGCGAAGATCCAGCAGATCGTAGGTCAGCTTCCGCTTCGTATGACAAAGGCAAGATTTTACGATATTATCGGACAGACTTTATCAATTTATAATGGTTGTGAGATCAGTTCATTGGATGATTTTATAGAGACAGTAGAAGAAACTGCCTTATTACAGCTTCCGGAGAAATTCGAGACAGAATATTCTTCTCTGCATGAAGCGTATGAGATTATTAAAGAGGGAGATTATGCACATCTTGATTTTGACGGATACAGGAATCTGTCAACGGTTCTGGATAAAAGTGCAGGCTTTATCAATGATGTCGTATCCGATTATATGATGCTGATCGAGCTGGTAAATGATCTGTACAGCATGATGCTTGCGGCTGAATGCAAGTCAGGAGTATCGGAATCCTGTATGCGAGCATTATCTATTATCAGACGCATCTATGAATCCATGGAGAACGAAGATGAATTTCCGACGGATGCATATGATATGCTGGTTGCAAATGAAGGCGCGCAGGAGGAAGCGGGAGAACACCGGATGGTGCTTGAAGCTCCGATCTATGATATCGTATCTTCCAATCAGCCGGATATTATCCGCCTTGGTCTGGAGGATGCTTATCATCGTATTGATACACTGGAAAAACTATTATCCGGCAGTATGTTTGTAGATATCGATCATGTGAAGATTGAGACAGGCGCACTTGCGGATTCTGAATATATTATTTCAAAAAAGGATAAACTGATAGAAGAATTCGGAGAGGTATTTACCGGAAACTCACAGGTAGTTAATCGTGCGGTCATGGCGAAGATACTTTCTACAATTCCTGTGTTCTTTAATACACAGCAGGAGATCAAAGATTATATTGATAATGCACTGGTGCGCTGTTCAAATCGCAGCGAGGTTCTTGCATGCTATGTGATCATTCAGGGAATTATGGAAGATTAGAGAGAGGTCGGACAGAGCAGGGGAGTGAAAAAATGACAATAGCAAAGCGGCTTTATACCGGAGTTATGCCGGATAAGACGGCATCCCGACTGATAAAAAGAATAAAAAAACGGAAGCCTTGTGCGGATGTTTATGTCATAACACTTCCATTGTTTGAGGACGGACTGTTAGAGGTTTATGAGGCAAATGAATTCCTGCAGCCGTACTATAAGAAACGAACGGATGATATCGTTATCGTTGGAATGTCGATGACAAAGGCCGGAGCGTTTTTTCTTATACGGGATATTATCCGGGATGTATACGGTACGACCGGAAAGTTTGATTGTAAGGACTATTTTCTATATGACATGACAGTGTGCTGATATAAGGGGAGCATATGTTACATATTTTCTTATTGATATTAAAGATTCTGTTGATTACAGTATTGATCCTGATAGGGCTTGTACTTGTACTGTTGCTTTTATTATTATTCGTTCCTGTCCGGTATCGGTTTTATGCAGAAAAACATGACAATTTTATATGCAAATTAAAAGCCTCATGGTTGGGTTTTGTATTCTGCTTCAAAGCAAATTATGATGAAAACGGCTTTGTATATTGGCTGCGGTCATTTGGCGGAACGCTGGTATCCAATGAAGATGGATTTTCGGAAGAAAGCCAGGAAGAAACAGATACGGAGACAGAAGTCGCAGAAAGTGAAAAAGAAACTCGTATGCGGGAAAAAGCTGAAGTCAGAGAAGCAAAAAAACTGAAAAAACAGGAAAAGGCAGAGACTCGAAAAGCAAAAAAACAGGAAAAACGCGAACAGGCAGAAGCCGAAAAAACGAAAAAAACGGAAAAGCAGGAAGCAGAAGATGCTGAATCCGATCAGCAGGATGGTTTGTCAGATCAGATGATGCAGGATGCAGATCCCGACAGAGAAGATAGAGATGCTAACCGGGAATTTGCAGAAGATCATTCGGAATTTCAAAAAAGTCCGGAGACGATATTTACCCGTATCGGTAAGAAGTTCGACCGATTTGTTATTGCGGTAAAGGATAAGATCGAAGCAGTTGTAAGAAAACTGCACCATATGAAAGATAAGGCGGAGCAGTATAAGAAATTCGTCCGGGCGGGTACAACAAAGCAGGCATTTCAGGTGTTAAAGCGAAACGTGATCCTGTTATTAAAGCATCTGAATCCGACAAAGATCAAAGGGCAGGTAACATATGGTTCAGGAGATCCGGCATCTACCGGAAAACAGCTTGGATATCTGAGTTTGATTTTACCGTTATATTATAATAAAATAGATATAACTCCGGATTTTTCCAAGAAGATATTGGAAGGGGATATTTTCATAAAAGGAAGAATCAGGGTTTATAATATATTATATTATTGCTGCAAGGTATACTTTAATAAATACGTGAAAAGATCTATGGCATATTTAAAAAAGATTTCGGGAGGAAATAAGTAATGGCAAATACAAATATTGACGGAACGATCAGCACTTTGTTTCATGGAATGGATGGATTTGTTTCATCCAAATCTGTAGTGGGAGATCCTATCAAGGTAGGAGATACGATCATTATTCCACTTCTTGATGTGAATTTCGGTATGGCGGCCGGTGC
Source organism: Coprococcus sp. HCN-4056 (assembly GCF_037892645.1). Taxonomy (NCBI): domain Bacteria; kingdom Bacillati; phylum Bacillota; class Clostridia; order Lachnospirales; family Lachnospiraceae; genus Coprococcus; species Coprococcus sp. HCN-4056. The sequence goes on from NZ_JBBKBL010000002.1 coordinate 95,055, forward strand.
GTTCAATAAACAGACCGGCAATAATGCGGCCGGTGGTATCGGAGCAAAGCTCAGTCCGGCTGCGGTTCTGGTTATCTCAAACGGTAAGACAAGACTTGTTAATATTAAGAATCAGGATGCCATCAGCAAGATCATTGATATGGCACCTGAGATTGTTGACCGGATTACCGGCTTCTTTAAGAAGGAAAAGACAGAGGAAGAAGAGCAGATTGAACAGGCGGTAGAAGAAGCATCGAAACCGGCAGAGGAATAAAACAGACATAAAAGAAAAAGACTTTGCATATCTTATAATGGTATGTGAAGTCTTTTTTTGGCGGTGATGTTGTTTGAAGCGTGTAGTTGGATTTGCCCTCTTTTTCGTTGCGATCGGAATGATATTCAGCTATCTGGTAGAAGGGTTTCTGGAATTTTTGATTATTGTAATCTTTTTTTTAATGGCATATATATTATTTTGCAGATGCTAAAAGTCAATGACCTGACCGGGTTACGGCAGGAGAAATTTTGAGAATTTATGATAGAAGCTTGGCCGGCAGTCTGAAAAAAGAAAACAAAAAAGACTGCCATTGTTTTATGGCAGTCTTTTTTAGAAAGAATACGAGGTGAATTATGCACGCTCAACCTTTCCAGATTTTAAACATGAAGTACAAACATAAATCTTCTTTGGAGAACCATCTACGATAGCCTTAACAGACTTAACATTTGATTTCCACATCTTATTTGCTCTTCTATGTGAATGGCTCACTTTGATACCGAAATGAGCACCTTTATTACAAACTGAACATTTTGCCATGATAGCACCTCCTTATTTTTATTAAACTTATCCTCTCATAAGTTCACAACAAATGTTACTATATCAGATAATTTTGTTATATGCAAGCATATTTTTAATTTTTTTAAAAAGAATAGACAATAAACGGTTGTCTTGAAATTTGCATATTCTCTGTTATAATAGAACTATATGTTTATAATTATGGTGAGACAGGTTTGCCTATTTTTAAATATACTTTTCAGAATGACAAGGAGATGGGATTCCTGCACATCATATAACAGGACAAAAGCATGGGAGGTTTTCTATGAACGAATATATAAATAATGATAATGGAACCGTCAGTCTGGATGAGAATGTGGTTGCACAGGTAGCAGGTATGACAGCACTCGATTGCTTTGGCATTGTTGGTATGGGTATTGTCAGTGTAAAAGACGGAATCGTAAAACAGTTAAAAGGAAACAATATCACGCAGGGAATTCATGTTACGTTTGATGAGAATGGAGATATTGTGGTAGAGCTTCATATCGTTGTGGCATATGGTGTCAGCATCAAGGCTGTAACAGATAATCTGATGCAGTCTGTAAAATATAAAGTAGAAGATTTTACATCTCTTAAGGTCAGTCAGGTAAATGTATTTGTTGAAGATGTAAAGATTCTGGATTAGACGGAGGAACTGTAGAAGTGAAAAATACGATTGATGCACTTGCACTGAAGAAAGCATTTATAGCCGGTGCGAATAACCTTGATAATAAAAAAGATTATATTAATGAGCTGAATGTGTTCCCTGTACCGGATGGAGATACCGGTACAAATATGACAATGACGATTATGTCAGCAAAAAGGGAAGTTGAATCCTGTAAGGAGACAATGAGTGATATCGCAAAGGCAATGTCAACCGGTTCCCTTCGTGGAGCCAGAGGTAATTCAGGTGTAATCCTTTCTCAGCTTCTTCGTGGTTTCAGCAAGAAGATCGGGGATAAAACAGAGATCGGAGTAATCGAGATTGCTGATGCATTCCAGAAGGCGGTTGAGACAGCTTATAAGGCTGTTATGAAGCCAAAGGAAGGAACGATCCTTACAGTTGCCAGAGGTATTGCTACTAAGGCCAGAGAATGTGCAGGTACAGATATTACATTGGAGGAATTCTGCGAAACCATCATTAAGCATGGAGATGAAGTGCTTGCTTCCACACCGGAGCTGCTTCCGGTATTAAAAGAAGCCGGTGTTGTGGATTCCGGTGGACAGGGTCTGATGGAAGTATTAAAAGGTGCAGTTGACTGTATTCTCGGACGTGTCGTAATTGCAGATACAAAGCCTTCCGGAGCAGGAGTATCAGGTGTTGACAATTCAAAGTATTCTGAAGATCTGTCAGCCGATATCAAGTTCGGATATTGTACAGAATTTATTATTAATCTGGAAAAACCATACGGCATAAAAGAAGAAGACGATCTGAAACAGTTCTTAGAGTCGATCGGTGATTCCATTGTCTGCGTATCAGATGATGAGATCGTTAAGATCCATGTTCACACAAACCATCCGGGCCAGGCATTTGAAAAAGGTCTTACCCTTGGTTATCTGTCAAATATGAAGGTTGATAATATGAGACTGGAGCATCATGAGAAGGTCATCAAGCAGGCAGAACGGGAAGAAGCAGCCAGACAGGAAGCTGCAAGACAGGCAGAGAAAGAAAAACAGCAGCCAAAGAAACAATATGGTTTCATCGCAGTATCCATGGGTGATGGATTAAAGGAGTTCTTTACGGAGCTTGGAGTTGATTATGTGATCGAAGGTGGTCAGACGATGAATCCAAGCACTGAGGATATGCTGAATGCGATCGAGAAGGTTCATGCCGAGAATATATTTATATTCCCAAATAATAAAAATGTTGTTCTTGCAGCCAATCAGGCAGCCGGCTTATGTGAAGATAAGAATATCATCGTCCTTGCAACGGCAAATGCGCCACAGGGTATCAGTGCAATGATAGCGTTTGACAGTACGATGACATTAGAGGATAACAAAAACAATATGTTAGAAGCTGTATCAAATGTAAAGAGCGGACAGGTAACATATGCGGTCAGAGATACCTCCATCGATGGAAAAGCCATCCATGAGGGAGATATCATGGGTATCGGTGATAAGGGACTGGTATCCGTTGGTAATGACATTTCGGATGTTACATTCGATCTGATCAAAGATGCAGTAGATGAAGACAGCGAACTGATCAGTATTTATTACGGAACAGATGTAAAGAAGGAGGATGCAGAGGCATTTGCGGCAAGAGTGGAAGAAAGCTTCCCGGACTGCGATGTACAGAACTACTATGGTGGTCAGCCAATCTATTATTACATTGTTTCTGTAGAATAAAGGGAGAAAAACTACATGGAATTAAAGGATAGGGTAACTTGCATTAAAGGGATAGGAGAAAAAACAGCCAGTAATCTGGCAAAGCTTGGTATCTCTACAGTGAGTGACCTTATCCATTATTATCCAAGAACTTATATTACATATATGGATCCTGTTGACATTCAGGATATACAGGCAGATGAGCGTCAGGCAGTAAGTGTGACGATCAACAGTCGGGTGGAAGTGAAGAAGCTTCGCGGATTCTCGATTGCGACTGCCTATGCCAAAGATTATACCGGGACAATTAAACTGACATGGTTTAATTGTCCTTTTCTGCGTAATTATTTTCATATTGGAGATCGTTATATCTTTGTCGGAGAAGTGAAATATAAGAATGGCATGTATACGATGAGCCAGCCGGAGTACTATACAGTGTCCCAATATCAGGAAATTTTAAAAGAATGGCAGCCTGTATATGGTTGTACGGCGGGTATTACAAGCAAGACGATCCAGAAAGCGGTAAAGGGAACGCTTCCTCTGATTCAGACGCTTTCAGATTATATACCGGAGGACATTCGGGATGAATATGATCTGATGCGGGCAAATGAAGCCGTAACCCATATCCATTTCCCGGATACGGAGGATCACTTAAGAGCTGCGATCAAGCGGGTTGCCTTTGATGAATTTTATGAATTTATAGAGAATATGCATAGTCTGAAAGAACATGATACGGTGAAATACAATCAGGCGAAAATTCCATTTACGGAACAGGTGACAGGGTTTATCGAGAGCCTTCCGTATCGTCTGACAGGGGCACAGATGGATGCGGTTCGGGATATCATGGCAGATATGGATTCAGAGCATGTGATGAATCGTCTTGTGCAGGGGGATGTTGGTTCCGGTAAAACGATCGTTGCTGCGATCGCTTTATTTGCCTGTGCGACGCAGGGGTATCAAGGTGTGATCATGGCACCGACCGAGGTACTTGCAAATCAGCACTTTAAAGAACTGACCGGCTTATTTGAGCCATATGGAATCCATGTTGCGCTGTTGACCGGTTCGATGACGGCGAAGGAGAAACGGGAAGCGTATCAGGAGATTGCAGAGCATCGTGCGGATGTGATCGTAGGAACGCATGCGTTGATACAGGACAAGGTGGAATATGATAATCTGGCGCTTGTTGTAACGGATGAGCAGCATCGGTTTGGCGTAAGACAGAGAGAGAAATTATCGTTAAAAGGGGGAACGCCACATGTTCTTGTTATGAGTGCGACACCGATTCCGCGAACCCTTGCGATCATTATGTACGGAGATCTTGATATTTCGGTTATTAATGAACTGCCGGCAGGACGGATTCCGATCAAAAACTGTGTAGTGGATGAGAGCTACCGTCCGAAAGCTCAGGCGTTTATCCGGACAGAGGTTAAGAAAGGACATCAGGTCTATGTGGTATGCCCGATGGTGGAGGAAAGCGAAGCCTTAGATGATGTGGCAAATGTAGTTGAGTATTCGGAAGAACTGTCACAGAAGCTTGACAGCAGCATACATGTGGCCTATCTGCATGGCAAGATGACAGGGGATGAGAAGAACCGGATCCTGACGGATTTTTATGAAAAAAAGGTTGATGTACTGGTATCGACAACGGTTATCGAGGTAGGTATCAATAATCCGAATGCCACGGTTATGATGGTAGAAAATGCAGAACGGTTTGGACTGGCAGCTCTGCATCAGCTCCGTGGGCGTGTGGGACGTGGAAATCTGCAGTCTTATTGTATCTTTATCAGTGGAAAGAAAAATAAAGAAGTGATGGAACGGTTAAATGTACTTGCAGATTCAAACGATGGCTTTTATATTGCGGGAGAAGATCTGAAACGGAGAGGACCGGGAGATTTCTTTGGTATCAGACAGAGCGGAGATGTGCTGTTTAAGATGGGAGATATCTATAAACATGCCGACATGTTAAAGGCAGCATCGGATGTCTATGAGAAGTATGGTGACCGCATACGGACAGAATTTGACCGAAGTGTAGCAGCAAGAAATGAGATGTATGGAAAACCGATATTATAAGGAGATTAGAACGATGGAGATAGCAGAGGTAAAAGAAAAGGCAGATAAGATCTGTGAGAATATATCGAGAGTACTGATCGGCAGAGAGAAGGAGATACGTGTGATACTGGCGGCACTTTTTGCGGGAGGTCATGTACTGGTGGAGGACAGACCGGGAACCGGCAAGACACTTTTAGCAAAGACATTTGCCAAAAGCATCGGAGGGCAGTTTAAGAGAGTTCAGTTCACACCTGATCTTATGCCATCCGACATTACAGGCTTAAGTATCTATAATCGTAAATCAGAAGATTTTGTATTGGTGAAGGGACCGGTATTTACAAATATCCTGCTTGCAGATGAGATCAACCGTGCAACACCGAGAACACAATCCAGTTTGCTTGAGGCAATGGAAGAGCAGCAGGTGACGATCGATGGAGAAAGTCATAGGCTTGAAGCACCGTTTTTTGTTATTGCAACAGAGAATCCGATCGAGACGACCGGTACATACCCGCTTCCGGAAGCCCAGCTTGACCGTTTTCTTATAAAGATCTCCATGGGAGATAATTCAAAGGCTACAGAGGTTTCAATCATGGATCGTTTTATGTCTGAGAATCCGTTTGATACACTTCAGACGGTCTGTGATACAGATCATATAAAGACGATGCAGGAAGCGGTCAGAGAAGTTTTTGTTCATTCTTGCGTAAAGGAATATATTGCAGACATAATCCTTGCAACCAGGAATAACAGCCGGATACAGGTTGGTGCAAGCTCCAGAGGCACGATAGGGCTTCTTCGTCTGTCGCAGGCATATGCTGCTATGGAGGGCAGAACCTTTGTCCGTCCGGATGATGTCCGTTATATGGCACCATATGTCCTTGCACATCGTGTGATCATGGCAGGACACATGGATGAGAAAAAAGAAAAGACAGTGATCAGGGAACTGGTCGATCAGATCGCTGTTCCGGTTGAAGATTGGGAGAATTAATATGGAGATACTGATAGCAGTATTGTGCTTTCTGGTGATCTATCTCGGACAGACTGTTATTTACCGCAAATACTGGGATCAGGGGCTTTCTCTTGATCTGGATTTTGATGACAGGTATCTGGAGATTGGCGATAAATCAGGGATAACAGAGACAATTACAAATCGAAAGATGCTGCCTCTTACAACTTTACATGTGAAGTTTTCCACAGCGAGATCCTTGCAGTTTCAGGAAAATGAGAATGCGGTTGTTACGGATTTTTATCATAGAAATGATCCGTTTTCGATTATGGGAAACCGGAAGGTAGTCAGAAAGCTTTCATTTACGGCGAAAGAACGAGGATTGTTTTTTATTAGTGCTGTAAAGCTGATGGCAAAGGATTTTTTGATGTCGAAGACATTTGCGTTGTCTGTAGAAAATCAGGCATTTCTGTATGTTTTCCCTGAAAAACTTTCTAATATACAGCTTGATACGGTCTTAGATGGTATGTTGGGTGATCTGACATCAAGGAGAAGTCTTTTTCCGGATCCGTTTGCTTTTTCCGGTCTGCGGACTTACAGCGTGGGAGATCCGAGAAAGAGCATTAACTGGAAAGCAACAGCCAGATGCGACGACCTGATGGTAAATGTATATGAGCACACGGCAGAACAGAGGGTGAAGATACTTGTCTGTCTGGAGCCGAACACCATGATAAGAGTTCATTATATACAGGAAATGTGTATCAGTATAGCATCCACGGCAGCATCTTACTTTCTGGATAACCGGATTCCTGTCATGATACGGGCAAATGGATATGATCTGTTATCCGGTGAGATGGAATGGGTGGATTTTGGTTCTTCCGGAGAACATCGATTTACGGTTGATAAATATCTGGCACGGATAACGGAAAATGCCGGGATCGATAGATTTGTTGAAGTCTTGAAGCAGGAAGTGACAGATGTAGACAGCAATACAACATATCTCATCGTATCTGCATACCATAAAAAGGATTTGCTGGATGAGCTTGATCATATGGCTGAAAAAGGAAAGAATATTTATATGATAGTTCCATATCTGAATATACAGGGGTGCGATGATATCAGACCTTATCTTCATGGAATGGAGGTAGAGTTAAATGACACATAAGATATATTGGGCAGAGCGAGGATTGCGTTATCTTTATGAGGTGGTAACGGCGGAATTGTTCATGTATACATTCAGCATGATATTTATGAGACAAGATCCGCGGTTTGTGGATGCCATTTGGATCGCAGGAATATTTCTGTTGTCCTATCTGATCAGAGATTTTGCACCGAATCATATATTACTTACCGTTGGACATCTGGTGCTTGCGGGACTTTTAGTTATCTTGCCGGGCACAGTATGGATCCGAACGGTTACAGGGATTTATGATATCGGGTATCTGCTGCCGTGTGCGGTAGCTTATGCAAAGAGAGGTTCCAGACTTACAGATATGAGCGAACCATGGCCATCGATCTTAGCAGGGATTTTTGTTTATTTTGCAAGTATCGGCATGGAACTTCCTGTTTTGTCGAACCTGTCTTATATTGCAGTTGCATTACTTATGGCTATATATATGATGATCCGGTATATACAGGGGTTGAAACGCTATATCTCACAGACAACAGAAGTATCGGAGCAATCCATCCGGGATATCGCATTTATAAATGGCAGGGTTGTATTATTCCTTGCAGTGCTTGTGTTGTTATTAATGGGAGCCTGTCGTTTCCTTGATCTGTCCGGGTTTGTAAATGTACTTGCGCGTGCATTTGCAAAGGTAGTTCAGACAGTATTTGGTGCGATCATGGTCATATGGGTATTTGTGCTGACGCTGCTTACGAAGGGAGGACCGGCAGTAACCAGTCTCGATTATCAGGATACTTTAAATGAATATTATCAGAACAGTGTAAAGGGATATGATGTATTTACCTTGATATTAAAGGTATGTGTAGTTCTTCTTCTGATATTCTTTCTGGTACGGATATTGTTGCAGGTGATCCGTTTCCTTTTGAAACCGAGAAGCTATGCAGATGATGTGATCGAGCTTATCTCCGAAGAACCGGATCAATATAAAGAACGTATAACAGATAGACGTATAATGCACAGATTGACAGCTGAAGAACGGGCAAGAAAAATTTATAAGAAGTCGATCCTGCGATATAAGGATGTAATCACACTTAACAAACGGATGACTTGTGAAGATATCAGGCAGGAGATAACAGAGACGGAGGATGGAAATGTAGAGGGTATTTCTGCCATATATGAACAGATCCGATATGGAGCAGGGGAAGTGGACAACTATGTTATACGAGAAATGAAAGCAGCATCCGGACAGAATAAAAGGGTGAATAAAAAAGAAAATAAAAAGGGAGTAGTGCAAAAATGAACCAGAAGAAAAAGACGATCGTATTATGGGGAGTCATCATAGTACTTGCAGCGGCTGTTGTGACACTGTCAGTTATACTGGTGACAAAAAGTCGGAAAAATAATGATCCGGACGGACAGAAGAATGCCGGAACAGAAGCTGTGATAGAGGGATCCGGGCAGAATGCGGAGCAAAAGGCTGAGGATGGCGCTGATCAAAAGAAGGAAAAGGGTGCATCCGATACTCAGAAGTCGACAGATGACAAGAAGACCTTATATGCAGAAGTAACGGTTGGAAGTACATGGGAAAATAACGGAATGACAGCCGCTACAGAGACGGTCACGATCTATAATAAGACCGATAAAGCTGCAACGGATTGGAGCGTTGATCTGGAATTTTCCGGGAAAGTAACGATCGACCAGCTCTGGAATGGAAAGTATACGGCAGATGGATCGGTGGTTCATGTAACCGCAGAAAGTTATAATGAGGAGATACCGGCTGGTGGCAGCATTGATTTTGGATATAATTTATCAGCATCGGATGTGAAGCCTGTTCGTTGTACATTGATGATCGCAGGAAAAGAAGTAACAACTGTCACCGGTGAGAAGGCAGCTCAGACAGATGGGCAGTCTGTTGACAGTGATAAAAAAGATCAGTCCGGAAGTAATAAGGTCACAGATACTAAAAACGGTAAAAAAGAAGATAATCCGTATAAGGCACATGGAAAGCTTGCGGTATCAGGAACGGACCTGGTGGATGCATCAGGCAGTAAATTCCAGTTAAAAGGTGTCAGTACACACGGACTTACCTGGTTTGCTGATTTTGTAAGTAAGGACACTTATCAGTATTTCAAAGATTCCTTTGGTATCAATCTGGTACGTTTTGCTATGTATACAGATACAGGAGATTCCTATGGATATTGTTCAGGCGGAAATAAATCAGAGATCGAGGAGCTTCTGGGAAAAGGTGTTGATGCAGCAACGGATCTTGGATTGTATGCGATAATTGACTGGCATATTTTAAATGACAATGATCCAAATATGCATATAGATGATGCAAAGGATTTCTTTGACCGGATATCAAAGAAATATGCTTCTTACGGAAATGTGATCTATGAGATCGCAAATGAACCAAATGGTGGTACAACCTGGGATTCTGTAAAGAGCTATGCGGAAACGATCATCCCGATCATACGAAAAAATGCACCGGATGCCATTATCATTGTCGGAACACCAACCTGGAGTCAGGATGTGGATGTGGCAGCTGCAGATCCGATCACAGATCAGACCAATCTGATGTATGCGGTTCATTTCTATGCCGCAACCCATAAGGATGATCTGAGAAATAAGGTTCAGTCGGCACTTGATTCCGGACTCCCGATTTTTGTATCAGAGTTTGGCTTGTGTGATGCATCAGGAAACGGTTCGATTGATTATAATCAGTCTGATGCATGGTTTGATCTGATCAATGATAGGAACTTAAGCTATGCGGCATGGAATATCTCGAACAAAGCTGAAACGTCATCATTATTTGATTCCTCCTGTACAAAGACAAGCGGTTTTACAGATGATGATCTGTCAGACAGCGGAAGGTATATTAAGGAAAAAATTGAGAGTTTCTATTGACAAAAGGGATGAAATATATACAATAAAAAAAGATTTTAACAACCTATGGGAGATCATGATTTATGAGAGTAATAGCGGGAACTGCCAGAAGCCTTCGGCTGGAAACGATCGACACGATGGATACCAGACCGACAACCGATCGGATCAAAGAGACCTTATTTAATATCATATCGAGAGAATTGCCGGATTGTACATTCCTGGATCTGTTCAGCGGAAGCGGTGCGATTGCGATCGAAGCATTGAGTCGTGGAGCAAAACAGGCAGTCCTTGTAGAACAGAACCGGAAAGCGGTTGACTGCATTAACCGGAATCTGGAATTTACGAAATTGAAAGATAAGGCAAGAGTCATCACAGGAGACTGTGTTGCAGCGATCGACAGTCTGGAACGGTCAGGACTTGTGTTTGATATTATATTTATGGATCCGCCATATGGAAAATTATTGGAAAAACAGGTGCTGAACCGTCTTGCATCATCCGGCATTGTTGATAAGAATACCTGGATCATTGTAGAATCAGATCTGGATACGGAATACGATTATCTGACCGATATAGGATATGAGATCGATCGTGTGAAGAAATACAAGACAAATAAGCATACATTTATACAGGAGATTCTATAAAAATGAGCAGTGCAATATATCCGGGAAGCTTTGATCCCGTAACATTAGGACATCTTGATATTATCAGACGCTCTGCGGAGATGTTTGACGAAGTTATAATCGGTGTTTTGAATAATACTTCAAAAACTCCATTGTTTTCTGTAGAAGAACGTGTTAATATGTTGTCTGAAGTGGTGTCAGACATACCGAATGTTCGTGTTGAGAGTTTTGGAGGTCTGCTGATTGATTTCGCCAGACAGAATGGGGTGAAGACGATCATCAGAGGCTTAAGGGCTGTAACCGATTTTGAATATGAATTACAGATCGCGCAGAGTAATCGCAAGGTTGCTCCAGAGATAGACACCGTATTTTTGACAACCAGTATTGATTATGCATATCTGAGTTCCAGTATCGTAAAAGAGTATGCCAGCTTTGGTGTAGATGTGGAACAGTTTGTACCAGCAGGAGTTGTCGATCGGATAAAAGAAAAATATATCAGATAGTTTTAGGAGGAAATAAGTCATGGCAAAAAAAGGCATTGAGGAAATGATTTCCGAGATTGAGATTTTTATAGATAATTGTAAGTACAAGCCATTGTCATCCAGTATGATCATTGTTCCAAAGGATGATCTGGAGCAGATGCTGAATGAATTAAAATTAAAGCTTCCAAATGAAATTGAGCGTTGCAAGAAGATCATGCGCAACAAGGAAGCCATACTTGCAGATGCCAGAACAAGGGCAGATTCTATTATTACAGAATCTGTTGCAGAGGCAAATAAGCTGGTTGATCAGAGTCAGATTGTAGAACTTGCAAATATCCGTGCAAATGAGATTTTAGATATGGCAAGAAGTCAGGCTGATCAGATTGTAAACGAAGCAAATGCAGATGCAAACGAGATTCGTCTGGGTTCTATGTATTACACTAAGGATAAGCTTACAGAGGTCAGCAATTATATTAATGCAACATTAGAGGCTGAAAAGGCAAATTACGATAACCTGATTCAGTCCTTACAGTCAAATCTGGATATTGTATTGAATAATACAAATGAGATTAATGGAGATATTGCAAATATGACCGGAGCAGCACAGCAGGCTGCAGCTCCTGAAGAAGCAACACAGACAACATCAGAGGAGAATAATACAACTGTAGAAAATGAGCAGGATTATAACGTATATGGTAAGACAGAATACTCCAATGATGACGAAGATGACGAGGATGATGATTTTGACGATGATTTTTTAGATGATTAGGAATTTATATCCTGTGATTTAAGAATAAAAGAGTCATTAGATAACTGAATACAGCGCAGATACATTTACCGAATGTATAGCGTACAAAAGACAGCTTTGTATCTTTTAAAATGTGCATGGACTGGAAGAGGGATGAGACTCCTCCGAACGATGTAACAGAAAGGATCAGAGCTGTTTTTTGTATGGAAGAAAGTGGAAAAACGGATAATTCGGACAGACCTTTTGTTATCTCCAGGTAGCATGCCAGAATATGGAAAGTTGGTATATTTCCTACACATGCAATCGCAAGGTTATACAAAACGGAGAAAACAGCGACATAGATACCTATAACGGTGATGGTTGTTATACTGTTTTCGATAACAGATGGTGAATTGCCGATATCCTGTGCTGCAGCATATTCGGACATAGTGCCCGTAGTTTCAGAGAGAGGTATTTGGAGATCTTTCGCATCATTAGGAGATCTGTGAACTGTTTTTTTATTTTGTTTAAAAAGCGAAATATGTAAAGAATTTTTTGATAGCAGATAGTACAGGATAGCATAGCAGATCTGTGGCAGGTAGATGACTGCCAGTACGTTGATGGTATTTATCTGGCCGTTCAGATATTGGTTACAGACATATCCAATCAGAAACATAGGACTGATGTTGTTACAGAGGGGCATAATGGCATGGGCGAAATTTTTTGATATGACTTGATTTTTGTAGAGCCTGCCTATAGCTATCGCACCGACCGGGTAGCCGCAGAACAGCCCGCATAAGAATAACAGGATCAGACAGCCTGCCCGGTTTGGATGTTCCCAGTCAATCATAGACAGGAAGAAACCCGAGATCAGAAGAAAAGGAAGCAGAAGGGGCACAAGATTGTTATACCACAACACTAGGCCCTCTGCGAAGTTTTTGGAAACAAAGGAAGAATTCAGGCAGAGGACGATAACAAGCAGGATGAAAGCCGGATATAAGCAGAATGAGCGGATCGATAAGACAGAAGGATGCTTCATAAGGAAAACTCCAGTTCATGTGTTCATCAGTATTTTATGAAAAAAGAGTGATCACTATGAATTATAAATAGAAAGAAGCAGACATTAATTAATATAAATCAGCCGGGCAGGCTGGTGGCAGGAATTTTAAATAAGAGAATATCTTTTCGAATAAAAATGGTTGAAAAAGAGAAGAAAACTGAGTATAGTTAAGCTGCTATTACAGGAGGTAGGTAAAATGATAAAAACATGTTTTGAGAATGTAAAGACGAAAACTCCACTGGTGCATAATATCACGAATTATGTAACAGTAAATGATGTTGCAAATGTGCTTCTGGCATGTGGAGGAAGTCCGATCATGGCAGATGATATTGACGATGTAGAAGATATCACCGGTATCTGTGGTGGTTTAAATATTAATATTGGAACCTTAAATAAGAATACGATCCCATCTATGCTTGCTGCCGGCAAAAAGGCAAATGAGCTGGGACACGCCATATTGCTTGATCCGGTGGGCGCAGGAGCCAGCAGACTACGTACAGAGACAGCATTAATGCTTTTAAATGAGATAAAATTTGATGTGATCCGTGGAAATATATCAGAAATCAAGACTCTTGCATTTGGTTCCGGCAGTACAAAGGGCGTAGATGCAGATGTGGCTGATGCAGTCACAGAAGATACTCTCGATCAGGCGGTTGATTTTGTGAAGAAGCTTGCGGGAAAGCTCGGCTGTATCATCGCTGTTACAGGTGCAATCGATCTGGTAGCAGATGCAGATATTTGTTATGTGATCCGGAACGGAAGACCGGAGATGGGTAAGATCACAGGAACCGGATGTCAGTTGTCCGGTCTTATGACAGCTTATCTGACAGCAAATCAGGATGACAAGCTGGAAGCTGCTGCAACTGCCGTTATACTGATGGGAGTTGCGGGCGAAGTCGGATATGCGAATATGGAACCGACAGATGGTAATGCTACTTATAGAAACCGCATTATTGATGCAATCTATAATATGGATGCAGATAAGCTTTGCAGTATGGCAAAGTGTGAGATCAGATAAGGAGTGAATGAGGCTATGAGTAAGCAGACAAATACAAAACCGGAGGAGCTTCTGTTATATGCAGTAACAGACAGACACTGGTTGAACGGTGCAACTCTGATCAGTCAGGTAGAGGCAGCATTAAAAGGCGGAGCAACCTTTATCCAGCTTCGTGAGAAAAATCTGGATGATGAAGCATTTTATAAAGAAGCGCTTGAGATCCAGAAATTATGTAGAAACTATAAGGTTCCTTTTGTGATCAATGACAATGTAGAGCTTGCAAAGAAGATCGGAGCGGATGGTGTTCATGTCGGACAGTCTGATATGGAGGCCTTAGATGTCAGAAAGGTGCTGGGAGACGATAAGATCATCGGTGTATCTGCACAGACAGTGGAACAGGCAAAACTGGCTGAAGAGCATGGAGCGGATTATCTGGGCGTTGGTGCGGTATTTCCAACCGGATCCAAGGATGATGCAACAGAAGTCAGTTTTGAGACGTTAAAGGAAATCTGTGAGCATGTGCATATCCCGGTTATTGCAATCGGCGGCATAACCAGAGATAATGTTGTGAAATTAAATCAAAGTGGAATTTGTGGTATCGCAGTTATCAGCGCGATCTTTGGTCAGACAGATATTGAGGCTGCCACGGCAGATCTAAAAAAACAGACAAAGAAGATGTTAGGAGAATAAGGATGATAAAAGGTGCGATCTTTGATATAGACGGAACACTGATCGATTCTATGGAAATGTGGGAACATGCGGCAGAACGGTATCTGGCAGGAATGGGTATCGAAGCAGAACCCCATCTCCAGAAAAAACTGTATACCTTTACGATTACAGAATCGGCAGAATACCTTAAGAAGAATTACAGTTTATCAAAAACGATTCTTGAAATCATAGATGGGATCAATGAAACGATTGGTGCATTTTACAGAAATGAAGCAGAACCAAAGCCGGGGATCATAGAGTTCTTATCTGCCTTACAGGAGCGGAAGATCCCAATGACAGTAGCGACTGCGACAGACAGGGTTCATATCGAAGCCGTACTGAAGCATAATCATATGGATCATTTTTTCAAAAAGATCCTTACCTGCTCGGAGGTAGGAATTGGAAAAGAACATCCGGATATCTATATTCAGGCAGCAAAGTATATGCAGACGAACATTGCTGATACATGGGTGTTTGAAGATGCTTATCATGGCGCAAGGACAGCATTTGATGCAGGCTTCAAAGTATGTGGTATCTATGATGCTGCGAGTGCGGAGCATATAAATGAGTTGAAAAAATACAGTACGCTGTATGTTGACAATACAAAGGAATTATATAATATTTTCTTTCTTTAAAAAAACCGGCATGATACAGAATTGATAAAATGTACAGCAGGCAGGAACAGACCGGTAACGAAAGTATTTGTAAAAGTAAAGGAGACGAAAGGGTTGAAGACAGTTCTTACAATAGCCGGAAGTGATTCCAGCGGCGGTGCGGGAATCCAGGCAGATATAAAGACCATTATGGCAAATGGTTGTTATGCCATGAGCGCAATCACGGCATTAACTGCCCAGAATACGATGGGAGTAACAGGAATTCAGGAAACATCATCCGAGATGCTCTCCTTACAGCTTGACGCTGTATTTACGGATATCCGGCCGGATGCGATTAAGATCGGCATGGTCGCTTCTGAGAAACTGATCCGTGTGATTGCAGATGAAATAAAGAAATATCAGGCAGAACATGTGGTAGTGGATACTGTTATGGTATCAACCAGTGGACACCGGCTGATCGACGAAGATGCGATCGGTGCTTTAAAAGAATGTCTGCTTCCGATCGCAGAGGTCATTACTCCGAATATTCCAGAAGCAGAGGTATTGGCCGAAATGACGATCCGTGATGAACAGGATATGGTTCGTGCAGCTGAAAAAATATCAAAAGTCTATGGCTGTGCGGTTCTCTGCAAGGGAGGACACAGTATCAACGATGCAAATGATGTCTTATATTCGGACGGAAAAGTCAACTGGTATTATGGAAAACGGATCGATAATCCGAATACTCATGGAACCGGATGCACACTATCAAGTGCAATCGCATCAAATCTTGCAAAAGGGTATAAGATCGATGAGGCGATAAGAAACGCAAAAGATTATATATCCGGTGCGCTTGCGGATGGCATGGATCTGGGACATGGAAGCGGACCTATGAATCATGGCTTTGATCTGAAAAGCAGATTTGCAGAATTATGAAAAAAGTGGTTGCGAATCTCAAATGACTATGTTATCATGGACAAAGTTGGTGTAAAAGCGCATTTGACACCAGAACACTTGGAATGGAGGTGGCAATATGGTAAAGACAATTATCATGGTCGTATATGTAATTATATGTATAGCATTAACAATTATTGTCCTGTCACAGGAAGGTAAATCAGCCAGTCTGACAAGTTCAATTACCGGCGGTAATTATGATAATTCATACTGGGGCAAGAATAAAGGAAGTTCAAAAGATGCGGTTCTCAGAAAGATAACAACTGTGCTTGGTATTCTTTTTATAATAATTGCATTGCTTCTTGATTCTAAGCTGTTCTAGTTCATATACAGAATTTATCAGTGCTTACATATATCCTATATGTAAGCACTTTTTAGATATACAGAGAGGTATTTATGACAGAAGAATTAAAGAATGAAAGAAAAGAGAATATATATACCCTGATCAATGACGATGATTACAGACCGTTGAAATTTAAAGAGCTTTGTTATCTGCTTCAGATCGGAGGGCGTGATAAGGATGATCTGTTAGAAATCTTAAATGAGCTTGTCGATGAGGGCAGGATCGAGAAAACCTCCAAAGGTAAGTATCAGAAGCTTGGAAAGGGTGTCCTTGTCGGTACATTCATCAGCAATCAGAGAGGATTTGGATTTGTCCGTGTGGAAGGATATAAGGAAGATTTCTTTGTACCACAGAAGTATACGATGGGAGCATTCCATAATGATAAGGTGCTGATCCGTGTTGCATCCGGCAACCGGGGCAGATCAACAGAAGCGCATGTAGAACGGATTCTGGAACGAGGTTTAAAACAGTTGGTCGGAACCTATCAGAAGAACCGGAACTTTGGTTTTGTGATTCCGGATAACGGTAAATTAGACAGTGACATCTTTATACCGGAGAAGAAATCCATGGGAGCAGTAACCGGACATAAGGTTGTTGTGGAGATCACAAATTATGGAGAAAAGTCTAAATCTGCAGAGGGACGTGTCGTTGAGATACTTGGACATATTAATGATCCGGAGACGGATGTATTATCGGTTGTAAGAGATCTTGATATTCCGGTTGATTTTCCGGATGTTGTTATGGCAGAGGTGAAGAATATACCGGATGAGGTAACAACGAAAGAGATGGCAGGAAGAACCGATCTCAGACAGTTGCAGACCGTTACGATCGATGGAGAGGATGCAAAGGATCTGGATGATGCGATCACACTCTATGAGGAAAACGGGTTATATAAGCTTGGCGTTCATATTGCAGATGTTACACATTATGTAAGGGAGAATTCTCCACTTGATAAAGAAGCGTTGAAGCGTGGAACAAGCTGTTATCTGATTGATAAGGTCATACCGATGCTGCCGCATAAGCTGTCAAACGGTATCTGTTCACTGAATGAGGGAAAAGACCGTTTGACGCTTAGCTGCCTGATGGATATAGATGCAAACGGCAAGATCATCAATCATAAGATCTGTGAATCGGTGATCAATGTTGACCGCAGAATGTCATATACAAGTGTATCTGCGATCGTAGAGGATCATGATACGACAGAAACAGAAAAATATAAAGAACTGGTTCCGATGTTTGAATTAATGCTTCATGTGTCAGAGTTGTTAAGAACGATCCGACATGAGCGAGGTTCGATTGATTTTGATTTTGATGAGTCTAAGATCACAGTTGATGAAGACGGTCAGGTATCTTATATCGGAGTGTATGAGAGAAGACGTTCGAATCAGATCATTGAAGACTTTATGCTGGCTGCAAATGAGACAATCGCTGAGGACTATTTCTGGCAACAGATTCCATTTGAATATCGTATCCATGAAGCACCGGATACGGAGCGTGTAAAGCAGTTATCCATTCTGATCAGCAAGTTTGGATATTACTTTAAGGCATCCAAAGAGAATATTCATCCGAAGGAGTTCCAGAAGCTGTTATCAAAGATCGAGGGTGAGCCATGTGAGAATCTGATCAGCCGTATGACACTTCGTACGATGCGGCAGGCGAGATATTCGACGGAATGTGAAGGACATTTTGGATTGTCTTGTAAATATTACTGCCATTTTACATCGCCGATCCGAAGATATCCGGATCTTCAGATTCACAGGATCATTAAGGATAATATTCATGGAAGATTGGATGACAGAAGACTTTCGCATTATGATGCGATCCTTCCAAAGGTATGCGATGATAATTCCAGAAAAGAACGCCGCGCAGAAGAAGCAGAACGTCAGGTAGAGCGTTTAAAGAAAGTGGAATACATGGAGCATCATATCGGAGAAGAATTTGAAGGTATCATATCAGGAGTCATTAACCGTGGTATCTTTGTAGAGCTTCCAAATACTATTGAGGGATTTGTAGATGTGTCGACACTTTATGACGATTTTTATGTGTATTCGCAGGATGAATATGCTATGATCGGAGAATCAACCGGAAAGAAATATTCGATCGGTGATACCGTTAAGGTAAAAGTAAAGCTGGCAGACAAACAGAGCAGACGGATCGAATTCGTGATCCGGTCAGATGCCAAAGAAGGAGATGAAACAGGACATGGCAAAGGAAAGAGGCAACAAACTCATCGCAAATAACAAAAAGGCATATTTTGATTATTTCATAGAAGAAAAGTACGAGGCAGGGATCGCACTGGCCGGAACAGAAGTAAAATCAGTCAGACAGGGACATTGTAGCATCAAAGAATCCTTTATCAGTATCGATAAGGGAGAAATCTACATTTACCGTATGAATATCAGCCCATATGAAAAGGGTAATATATTTAATAAAGACCCGCTTCGTACCAGAAAGCTGCTACTTCACAAATACGAGATCAATAAGCTGATGGGAGCCCAGCAGGTGAAGGGATACGCGATCGTTCCTTTAAAGGTTTATATCCGTGACGGTCTGGTTAAGATGGAGATCGGACTGGCAAAAGGTAAGAAATTATACGACAAACGTCAGGACATTGCGAAGAAGGATGTCAAGCGTGAGAATGAGCGTGAGTTCAAGATCCGTAATTTGTAAGAGTTGATACAGGATTTCCAGAATATCCGAGGCTGATGGACTGGATAATTCCCGATATTTCATATGAAGTTTTAAAGATTTTGTGAAATACTGGAATATTTCATACAGATGTGATATACTCCAATAAGATTTTTACTGGGAGGTCAGGTAAGTGAGCCAGAGTAAAGTAGATAAAAGAAAATATGAGAAGAAGAACCGCGCAGCGATCATGAAGCGTGAAAAGAGAAAGAAAATCCTTGGATGGTGCATATTTGGCGTGTTAGTTGGATGTATTCTTGCAGCTACACTGGGTGTAAAGATATACAAAGCGATTCCAAAGTATGTAGAAGCTGAGAAGCTTGGCGCATATGTCAGCCAGACATGGGCAGAACAGGGATATGGAAGCTATTTTGAGAACAGCAGTACAGCTACAGCATCCGATGCAGAGGATACTGACAGTGATACTTCTGAAGATACAGCTTCTGAAGCAGATACTTCATCTGAAACGACAACTACAGCAGAGACTGACACAACAGAAGCTGCTGAGTAATATATAAGAAAGCACCTGACAACAGAGCTTTCCTTTACAAACCAGGGGTTGACTGGTTTCGACAGGGGTTTTGCAGTCACGGAAGCCATCCGTGGACTAGGACCACGTTAAAACTTAGATTAAATATAAACGCTAACGATAATTTAGCTTACGCTGCCTAATTAAAGGCAACTGCCAGCTTTAAGGTCCCCCGTACCTTTCAGATCTGGTATCATCCAACGGGAAACTCCGGTGCTTAAGCTTTGCGGTATCGGAAAATTCATGAAGCTACTGATGTATCCAGCCTGTCCGTAGGCGTGGTACTGAGGAAATGTTAAAATACGGAATGTGATGGGAGATGCCGTGATGAATGAGCTTTTGGACGTGGGTTCGAATCCCACCAGCTCCATAGCATGAACTATGGCAAAAAGGATGCAAGGTCGTACACCCAAAAAGGTGTAGATTTTTCTTGCATTCTTTTTATTTGTATGGTAAACTGAACGAGTTGTGAAAAAAATCGATGGTCCTCTGTACCGGTGTGGTAGTAAGAACATCTAAATATCAAGGAGGTCACACAAATGAATAGCGATTACATTAAGAATCTTGAAGCTTCTCAGATGAAGACAGAAGTTGCTGACTTTGCAGTAGGTGATACTGTTAAAGTACACAACAAGATCAAAGAAGGTAACAGAGAGAGAATCCAGATTTTCGAAGGAACTGTTATTAAGAGACAGGGTGGAAGCAACAGAGAGACTTTCACAGTTAGAAAGTTCTCAAACGGTGTTGGCGTAGAAAAGACATGGCCAGTACATTCACCATTTGTTGAGAAGATTGAAGTAGTTAGACATGGTAAAGTAAGACGAGCTAAGATTTACTACTTACGTTCAAGAGTTGGTAAAGCTGCAAAGGTTAAAGAGCTTGTTAAATAATTTTTACAGGTTACATGAAAAAGTGGCTGGGGTTGATAGCTCCAGCCATTTTTGTAATATGAATCTATCGGAGTAGAGATATGAGCGATAAAAGTGAACGCAGAAAAAGAATACGGCGGGAGAAACGTCGGCAGAGAAGAAAAGAAAGAAGCTTTAGGCGTACGGTCAGAACGATATTTGGCTGGCTGTTGTCCGTTCTGATCGCAGTTGTGCTGGGATATGGAATGGTTTCTTATTGTTTTCAGTCTGTGTATGTCGTTGGTGATTCCATGAATCCGGTGTGTACTAATCAGGAGAAGGTTACAGTAAATAAGTTATGTTACCTTCTTAGCTCTCCGGATCGATATGACATTGTTGCATACCGAAGTGTTGATACGCCGGATGCTTATTATGATATTAAACGTGTGATCGGATTGCCGGGAGAGACCGTTCAGATCAGAGATGGAAAATTATATATTGATGGCAGTGAACGGACGGATCTGCCATTTGATGATTATATATTTACAGCAGGACTGGCAGAGAATGAAGTAAAGCTGGGGGATGATGAGTATTTCCTGCTTGGTGATAATGTCAATAACAGTGAAGATTCCAGATTCCTGAAAGTGGGAAATGTGAAAAAAGCAGAGATATTAGGAAGGATAAAGACACGATGAATATACAATGGTATCCCGGACATATGACAAAAGCAAAACGTATGATGCAGGAAGACATCAAGCTGATCGATGTTGTGATCGAGCTGATCGATGCCAGAGTGCCATATAGCAGCAAGAATCCGGATATTGATGCACTTGCAGCGAACAAATACCGCCTGATTCTGTTGAATAAGACAGATCTGGCAGATGCATCAGCAACAGCAGAATGGGAAAATTATTATAAAGAAAAAGGATTTTTTGTAGCAAAGATCAATGCAAGATCCGGTGATGGCATGAAGAATATCAGTAATGTGGTAAAGGAAGCTTGTAAAGAAAAGATCGAGCGGGACAGAAAGCGTGGTATCATTAACCGTCCGCTTCGTGCGATGATTGTTGGTATTCCAAATGTCGGTAAATCTACATTTATCAATTCTTATGCCAGAAAAGCATGTACAAAGGTTGGAAATAAGCCGGGTGTTACAAAGGGAAAGCAATGGATACGTCTTGGAAAAGATATTGAATTATTGGATACCCCAGGAATATTGTGGCCCAAATTTGATGATAAAGAGGTTGGATTACGACTTGCTTTTATCGGTTCGATCAATGATGAGATTTTAAGTATTACCGACCTTGCGTATGAATTGATCAAATTTTTACAATTAAACTATTGTCAGAGCCTTGTTGATAGGTATAATATTAATGAGGATGCCGATTCTGTTCATATTCTGGAACAGATCGCAGAAAAAAGGGCATGTATAAAAAAAGGCGGCGAACTGGATATCGATAAAGCTGCAGCGCAGCTACTGGATGATTTCCGGGCAGGAAAGCTTGGCAGGATATCACTGGAACGACCGGCTGTTGTAAAGGATAAGTAGTTGATATGAAAGATGATAACGAACGTGTGGAAGCACTGAATGCTATATTTGACGATGATCCCGCAAAAAAAGCACGGGAAAAAGAGATTGAAAAGCTTGAAAAGAAGCGTGAAAAGCAGCTTGCAAAGTTAAAGAAAAAGGGAATAGATCCGGAGCAGAAGAAGGAAGAAACAGAAACAATTCCTTCGGAGCAGGCAGAGACGGAAGAAAAGAATGAAGCAGCGTCTGATGTTGTAAATGAAGCCGGAGAAACAGTAACGAATTATTTTGCTGATTCAGATGCATCCTCCAATACTCATGTACTGGAGGAAGAAGAACAGCCGGGAAAAAAGAAGAAAAAAGACAAGAAAAAGAAGAAACAGGAGAAAGAAGAGATCAATATCGTAAAAGATTTAATCAGTCTCGCTTTATATATTCTGGCGATCGTTGCAATATGCTGGTTGATCCTTACATATGTTGGACAGCGTACAGAGGTGAGCGGAGACTCCATGAATGATACCCTTCATAATGGTGACAGCCTTTGGATCGATAAACTGTCCTATCATTTTAAAGATCCGGAACGTTTTGATATTGTTGTATTTCCATACGAGGAAGAAGATGATACCTATTATATCAAACGTATCATTGGACTTCCGGGTGAAACCGTATATATTGATGAAGATGGTGTGATCTATATCAATGATGAACCATTGGAGGAAGATTATGGAAAAGAAGTCATAGAAGAAAATCACAGAGGGCTTGCGGCAGAACCGGTCACACTTGGTGATGATGAGTATTTTGTTATGGGTGATAACCGGAATAACAGCCGGGACAGCCGGTTGTCGGATGTCGGTAATATCCATAAGAATAAATTTGTGGGGAAAGCAGTATTCCGGTTTACCGGTGGATTCGGTTTTTTAAATAAAGAAGAACAATAAGTACAGATAAATGGCTGTCGTGTAAGAAACAACAGCCATTTATGCTTATATGAGGATGAGATGGAAAATAAAAGAAAAAGTATAACAGAGATTAAATCCGAATTTGCAAATGCAGATATACATTCAGTCAGACATGTGATGGAAAGATATGCAGAGGATGACAGGGAAGGTGTAAAAAAACTGATCCTTTCTGCTGAAAAGAAGCTTACAGCACATCAAAAAGAGCTTGACCGGATGGAGCATATGTTTGAATATGAGAGACAGCATGCGGACTGTCAGTATATCT
Source organism: Coprococcus sp. HCN-4056 (assembly GCF_037892645.1). Taxonomy (NCBI): domain Bacteria; kingdom Bacillati; phylum Bacillota; class Clostridia; order Lachnospirales; family Lachnospiraceae; genus Coprococcus; species Coprococcus sp. HCN-4056. The sequence continues at coordinate 118,466 of NZ_JBBKBL010000002.1, forward strand.
GTGGAATTGATGAGGTAGGCCGTGGCCCGCTTGCAGGTCCGGTAGTAGCTGCGGCTGTCATTCTGCCGGAGAATTGCGATATTCTATACCTGAATGATTCCAAGCAGCTCTCTGAAAAGAAGCGTGAAGAATTATATGATGAGATTATAGAAAAAGCGGTTGCTTACGGAATCGGTATGGCAGATGAGAAGCTGATCGATCAGATCAATATTTTAAATGCAGATTATGAAGCCATGCGGATCGCAATCCGTAAGCTTACGGTTCAGCCAGATTTGTTATTAAACGATGCGGTTAAGATACCGGAGGTAGAGATCCCACAGGTTTCGATCATAAAAGGAGATGCAAAATCTGCTTCGATCGCTGCCGCTAGTATTATAGCGAAGGTAACAAGAGACCGTCTGATGGTTTCTTATGATGAGATCTATCCGGGATACGGATTTGCAAAGAATAAGGGGTATGGATCTAAGGAGCATATAGAAGCATTAAAATTACTTGGACCATGTGAGATCCACAGAAGATCTTTTATCACACATTTCTGGAAAGAATAGAAGATAGACAGAAAAAGGAGAACAACTGTATCGACCATTATAATACAAGAAAAAAGGGAACAGAATATGAAGAGATGGCTGCATCATATCTGAAAGATGCAGGTTACCGGATACTTGCGAGAAATTACCGGGTCGCATCCGGAGAGATCGACCTGATCGTATCAAAAGATGGGTATCTGATATTTGTAGAAGTAAAATATCGGAGCAACAGCAGATACGGATCGCCGGAGGCGGCGGTAACACCTGTCAAACAGCGTCAGATCAGCAGGGTAGCCCTGTATTATATGAAACGGTATGGATATGATCCTTACAATACACCGGTACGATTCGATGTGGTTGCGGTGGCGGAGAATGAGATCCATCATATGAAAGATGCCTTCCCTTATCAGGGATATTATTAAGGTTATGAGGTATGAAAATGTATAACATAACATATATCAATCAGGATAAGACAACAGAGATAAAAGAGGAAAACGGAGTTCCGTATATTGTATTTAAGAATCTGGAACTGCCGGGGATAGTTCATGGATTTTCAACGAGACTTGGTGGGGTCAGTGAAGGAATATATTCTACGATGAACCTGAGCTTTCATCGTGGAGATGATATGGATGCAGTTATGGAGAATCACAGGAGGCTGGCACAGGCAGTCGGATATGATTACAGAAGACTGGTATTTTCTGATCAGGTACATGAAACTGTGATCCGTAAAATAACAGAGGAAGATGCCGGAAAAGGTATCACAAGAGAATCGGATATAACGGAAACAGATGGTCTGATGACGAATGTAAAGGATTTGCCATTGATCACGTTTTATGCGGACTGTGTACCGGTCTTTTTCTATGATCCTGTAAAAGAGGTTGTAGCCATGAATCATTCCGGCTGGCGCGGAACCGTTAAGAATATCAGCCTCCATATGGTCGAAGCCTTGAATAAGGAGTATGGATGTGAGGCTTCGGATCTGATCTGTGCGGTCGGACCGTCTATTTGTCAGAACTGTTATGAGGTAAGCGAGGATGTAGCTGAGGCATTTCAGGATGCTTATTTACCGGAACAGTATGATAAAATGACAAAAAAAATTGGAAATGGTAAGTATTTGCTTGATTTACACCGGGCAAATTATTATAATCTGACTGGTGCAGGTATATTGCCTGACCATATAAATGTAACCGACATATGTACATGCTGCAATCCGGATTTCCTGTTTTCACACAGGGCGAGCCATGGGAAACGTGGCAATCTGGGAGCTGTTATCATGCTGAAATCGACAGCAGACGGAGGAAACGTAAATGAGTAAACCGATAGTAGCCATCGTTGGACGCCCAAATGTAGGTAAATCTACCCTGTTCAATGCACTGGCAGGAGAGAAAATTTCAATTGTAAAAGATACGCCTGGCGTAACCAGAGACAGAATCTATGCAGATGTGAGCTGGCTCGATTATAATTTTACGATCATAGATACCGGTGGAATTGAGCCGGAAAGCGACAATATTATTTTAAAAAGTATGCGGGAGCAGGCAGAGATCGCCATTGAGACTGCTGATGTTATCATATTTATGACAGATGTCAGACAGGGACTTGTGGACGATGATCATAAGGTAGTCCAGATGCTCCGTAAATCGAAGAAGCCGGTGATCCTTGTTGTAAACAAGGTGGACAGCTTTGAGAAATATATGAATGATGTATATGAGTTCTATAATCTCGGACTGGGCGATCCTGTTCCAATATCCGGTGCATCCAGACTTGGAATCGGAGATATGTTAGATGAAGTTGTGTCTCATTTTGATGAAGAATCAAAAAATGAAGAGGAAGATGACAGACCTAGAATTGCCATTATCGGTAAGCCGAATGTAGGTAAGTCATCGATCATCAATAAGCTTTTGGGTGAAAACCGTGTGATCGTATCTGATATTGCCGGAACGACAAGAGATGCGATCGATACCGAAATCGTCAGAAATGGAACGGAGTATGTGTTTATTGATACTGCAGGACTTCGAAGAAAGAGCAAGATCAAAGAAGATATTGAGCGTTACAGTATCATCCGTACTGTATCGGCTGTTGAACGATGTAATGTAGCGGTTCTGGTCATTGATGCAACAGAGGGTATCACAGATCAGGATGCGAAGATCGCAGGTATTGCACATGAACGTGGAAAAGGTATGATCATCGTTGTAAACAAATGGGATGCTGTGGAAAAAGACGACAAGACCATTTATAAGTTTACAAAGGAGATCCGGGAAAAGCTGTCTTATATGCCTTATGCAGAGCTGTTATTCGTATCGGCAGCGACCGGACAGAGACTTCCGAAATTATTTGAAACAATCGATGCTGTCATCGAGAATCACTCGCTTCGTGTTGCGACTGGTGTATTGAACGAGATCATGACAGAAGCAGTTGCGATGCAGCAGCCGCCTACAGATAAAGGTAAACGTCTGAAGCTGTTTTATATTACGCAGGTAGCTGTTAAGCCGCCTACATTTGTTATATTCGTAAATGATAAAGAACTGATGCATTTCTCTTATACACGTTATATTGAAAACAAGATCAGAGAAGCATTTGGTTTCCGGGGAACACCTTTAAAATTTATTATCAGGGAGAGAAAAGAAAAATAATGTTAGTACTGGCGAGAATCATATGTCTGATTGGAGGATATTTCTTTGGTATCATCCAGACAAGCTATATTTACGGTAAATTACATGGTATTGATATAAGGGAATATGGAAGTGGTAATGCAGGAACGACAAATGCACTTCGTGTACTTGGAAAGAAGGCTGGAGCAGTTGTATTCCTTGGTGATCTGTTTAAATCAGTGATCGCATGCAGCGTCACACATATTATCATGAATGCTCTTGGCATTGAAAACGTATATTTGTTTGTAATCTATACAGCGGCAGGCGTTGTACTTGGACATAATTTTCCGTTTTACATGCAGTTTAAAGGTGGTAAAGGAATTGCAGCGACATCCGGAATCGCAATCGGTTTACTGGATTGGAGAGTTGCGCTTATTGAACTAGGATTATTCGTATTCTGTGTGGTTGTAACTAAATATGTATCCGTAGGTTCTATCTGCCTTGTCCTGGGACTTTTAGTTTCCTATACAATATTTGCATATACAGGTTCTTATGGTTTTACATCCGATTCGATGAAACTTGAAAGCTGCATTGTTTTAGGACTTATTACCTTGCTTGCAATCTATCGTCATAAACAGAATATTGTCAGACTGATCAAAGGAACAGAGAATAAATTCTCTTTAAAGGGAAGAAATAAGACAACAGAAGAACAGGCATAGTATGTTAAATTATATCGACCACAAAGTTATAAAGATGGAGAGGTATTTAGTATGATAATAGGTATTTTAGGAGCAGGGAGCTGGGGATCTGCACTTGCAAACCTGCTGGCGGGGAATGGGCATGATGTTACCGTCTGGTCCATTGATGAAAAAGAGATTGAAATGCTGAACACATACAGGGAGCAGAGGGATCGTCTTCCAGGTGTTCATCTGAATGAAACAATCACATTTACAACAGATTTGGAACAGACGATAAAAGGGAAAAAAATGATCGTCTGTGCAGTTCCGTCCCCATTTATCCGGAGCACAGCAAAGAAGATCGCGCCTTACATTACAAACGATCAGTTGATCGTCAATGTCAGCAAGGGCATTGAGGAGGCAACCCTGACTCCGATCGTAGAGATCATCGAGAGTGAGATCCCTGGAGCAAAGGTTGCAGTTCTTTCCGGACCAAGCCATGCAGAGGAGGTTGGTATTGGTATTCCGACAACAGTAGTAGCCGGAGCACGCGATATGGATACTGCTAAGCTGATCCAGAATACGTTTATGAATGATGTATTCCGTGTGTATACCAGTACAGATGTAACCGGAATCGAACTTGGCGGATCTGTTAAGAATGTTATTGCGCTGGCTGCAGGAATTACGGATGGTCTTGGTTTTGGAGATAATACGAAGGCAGCGTTAATGACCAGAGGAATGGCAGAGATCTTACGACTCGGAACTGCGATGGGAGCACATGTAGAGACACTTGCCGGTTTATCCGGTATGGGTGATCTGATCGTTACCTGTACGTCCAAGCACAGCCGTAACCGGAATGCCGGTTATCTGATCGGACAGGGCAAGAGCTACAAAGAAGCAATGGCTGAGGTCAAGATGGTAGTAGAAGGGGTATATTCCGCAAAGGCGACACTGAAGCTTGCAAAGAAGTACGGAGTCGATATGCCGATCGTTGAAGAGGTAAATAAGGTATTATTCGAGGGCAAGCCTGCCCGTGAAGCAGTTGTGGATCTGCTTACCAGAGACAGAAAGGCAGAGATATCTGTAGAGGAGTAAGTTTTTGACATACTTGTAAAAGCTCTTTCATATATTACTTATATGATAATCTTTACATAGGAAACAGATTTTGTATTTCCATTTTTTATGATACAAATACAGGAGCAGAAACGGAAAATGTGTAAGAAATGCAGGAGGTATATATGGGAGGCTTTAATGTGTACAACGACATCAATGCCAGAACAAATGGTGAAATTTACATAGGTGTTGTAGGTCCGGTACGAACCGGAAAATCAACATTTATCAAACGGTTTATGGAAATGATGGTCATTCCAAATATAAAAGATGAGAATGACCGTGAGATTGCGCTGGATGAAATGCCACAGTCTGCGTCCGGTAAGACAATCATGACGACAGAACCCAAATTCATACCCAAAGAAGGCGTCGAGATCCGGGTAGATGATGAGATCGATATGCGTGTCCGGCTGATCGACTGCGTTGGCTATGTTGTAGATGGAGCGGAAGGTCAGATGGAGGATGGAAAAGAACGGATGGTCAAGACTCCATGGTTTGATTATGATATTCCATTTGCAAAAGCGGCAGAGATCGGAACCAGGAAGGTGATCAACAGTCATTCAACGATCGGGATCGTGGTGACCTGTGATGGTAGCTTTGGCGATCTGGCAAGAGAAAACTATCTTGCAGCAGAAGAGAAAACGATAGCGGAATTAAAAGCTATTGGAAAGCCGTTTGTGATCCTGTTGAATTCAAATCGACCGGGAGCAAAAGAAACAAAAGAGCTTGCAGCAACGATGGTAGATAAATATGGTGTTGCGGTTCTTCCCGTAAACTGTGATCAGTTGAGCAGAAATGATATCAATGCGATCTTTACTTCGATGCTGTATAGTTTTCCTATCACCTGTATTAATTTTGTGATACCAAAGTGGCTGGAGGTGTCCGAGAATGACAATAAGATCAAAAAGAGTGTGATCGAGAATGCCATGGACATCATGAACAGCAATCAGCACATATATGATATGGTTCATTTTGCTTTTCCGGAAAATGAATATGTGGAAAAGTATACATATAACAATGTAAATCTTGCAGACGGTTCGCTGAGTGTTCAGGTTACGATCTATGGAAGATATTATTATGAGATGCTTTCCGATATGCTTGGGACAGAAATCCATAATGAGTATGATTTTATTACAGAGATCAAAGATATGGCAGAAAAGAAAAAGTTCTGCAATGGGGTTATAAATGCACTTGACAGTGTGAAAAATGGCGGTTATGGTCTGGTAATGCCGGAAAAGAAGGATATTACACTGGAAACACCGGAGCTGATCAAGGCAGGCAACAAATATGGAGTAAAGATCAAGGCAGAGGCACCATCGGTTCATATGATCAAAGCGAATATTACAACGGAGATCGCACCGATCGTTGGTACGAAGGAGCAGGCGGAGGATCTGGTCGAATATATCAAAACAAGCACCGGAGAGAATGGAGAAGATATCTGGGATGTGAATATCTTTGGCAAGTCGATCGAGCAGCTTGTAGAGGATGGATTAAATACAAAGACAAATAAGATGAATGTAGAAAGCAAGCAGAAGCTTCAGGATACCATGGAGAAGATCGTAAATGATGGAAATGGCGGACTGGTCTGCATTATTATATAGGCATACAGAGAACAGATGCGAAAAAACCTTGATGGCGTCTGTATGGGATAAAGGGAGACAATATGTCGGCAATCGATGTAAAACTGAATGTATTTGAAGGACCACTTGATCTGCTCCTTCATCTGATCGAAAAGAATAAAGTAAATATTTATGATATACCGATTGTAACGATCACAGAGCAATATCTGGATTATGTGAATCATATGGAAGAGGAAGACCTGGATGTTATGAGTGAATTCTTGGTCATGGCGGCGACTCTGATCCGTATCAAATCCAAGATGCTTCTTCCGAAGGTAACAGAAGAGGATGAGGAGGGAGAGGATCCGAGAGAAGAGCTTGTCCGCAGATTGCTGGAGTATAAGATGTACAAATATGCAGCAAGTGAGCTGAAAGATCTGGAGTTTGACGGTGCAAAGGCATTTTATAAAAAAGAAAGCATTCCTGCAGAGGTGAAAAATTTCAAGCCGGTCGTGGATCCGGTTGCACTGATCTCGGAATATGATATGAATCTGGAAAAACTGAATGAGATCTTCAAATCCGTGATGCGGAAACAGGTTGAAAAGGTAGATCCGATCCGTAGTAAGTTCAAAAATATCGAGAGAGAGGAGATCTCACTGGAAGCAAAGATGGCGGAGGTACGGGAACAGGTCCGCGGACTTGCAGGCATCAATTTCCGGACACTGCTTGAAATGCAGGCATCGAGATCGAATATTATCGTAACATTTCTTGCAATATTAGAGCTTATGAAGATTGGAGCCATTCAGATCCGGCAGGAAGAGATATTTGGAGAGATCATCATTGATTCCAGAGATGACATTGCTGCATATGAGTTGAACAGCCAGAATACTGATACAGATAAAACAGATGCAGATGTGCCGGATTCAATAGAGACAAATGCAGAAACCATTCATCAGGCAGATGGTGAAGCCAATGAGACAGAACGAGGATAAGATGGGTATGGGTGAGATAAAAGAGAACGAAGCAACAGTAAATGAGATAACACAGGAAAATATAGAAGAACAGCCGGTAGTTTATAAAGAATACAGTACAGAATATCTGGTTTCTGCAGTTGAAGCAATATTGTTTTCCATTGGGGAGTCTGTGTCAGTAGATCGACTGGCTAAGGCACTGGAGATGGAGACAAAGAAGCTGTCCAAGCAGATGGAAGAGGTGCTGGAAATTTATAATCAGTCTGACCGGGGCATTAAGATGGTCGAGCTTGAAAATGCATATCAGTTGTGTACCAGAAATGAGTACTACGATGTGCTGACAAAGGTTGTCTGTACACCGAAGAAACCAAATCTTACGGATGTACTGCTTGAAACCCTGTCGATCGTTGCCTATAAGCAGCCGATCACCAGACCGGAGATTGAAGCCATCCGTGGAGTTTCCTGTGCACATGCGATCAATAAGCTGATGGAATACGGACTGGTAGATGAGGTTGGACGACTGGATGCTCCGGGACGACCGATCCTGTTTGGAACGACAGAGGAATTCCTGCGAAGCTTCGGCGTTGCATCGACAGAGGAGCTTCCGATGATCAGTCCGGATAAGATCGAGGACTTTAAGAAGGAAGCACAGGAAGAGGCAAATGAGATCACACTCGGGCTGGATAATGAGTCATAAAACCGACAGATCCGGAATATATTTTTATGAAGAAAGAATATATCCGGTGATCGTATGTTAGGGTTATATTTCAAATATCATAAAAGAAAACAGAAACCTGCAGGAAGAAGGCGACAGAAGATTCCCGCAGGTTTTCTGTTTGTATGGATCCTTGTCACTGTAGTATTGCTCTGTTCTGTGATTCCTGCGAAAGCATTTGTGATGCCGCCGCAGCAGCAAAGGATAGTTCATTGGAATAACCGCAGCAAACAGAACAGTAATACCCTTCAGGTAGATAGAGAGCAAAAGATCACAGACAATGATCTTCATGCACTGTCGGCTGTTCTTATGGATGGAGAAAACGGCAGGATCCTGTATGATAAAGCAGGTGAAGAAGTTCGTGCAAATGCCAGTACGACGAAGATCCTTACCTGTATCCTGGCACTTGAATATGGTGATCTGGACGATACGGTGGTCATATCTTCCTATGCAGCAAAGATGCCGGATGTACAGCTTAATATCAGAGAGGGAGAGGAATATAAGTTAAAAGATCTTCTGTATTCGCTGATGCTGGAAAGCCATAATGACAGTGCGGTTGCGATCGCAGAGCATATTGGCGGAAGTGTGGAACAATTTGCGGAGCTGATGAATCAGAAGGCAGTGGATATTGGCTGCATGAAGACACATTTTATTACGCCAAATGGCTTAGATGCAAAGGATAAACATGGAATACATGGAACAACGGCTGCTGACCTGGCTCGGATCCTGCGGTATTGTATCAAAGAGTCGCCTGAAAAGGATACATTTCTTACGATCACAAGAACGTCTGTCTATTCTTTTACCAATCTTGCAGGAACCAGAAGTTTTACCTGCAATAATCATAATGCATTTTTGAATATGATGGATGGAGCACTGACAGGTAAAACCGGTTTTACAGGAACAGCCGGTTACTGTTATGTTGGAGCGTTAGAAAGGGATGGAAAACTGTTCATCGTAGCTTTGCTTGGATGCGGCTGGCCGGGGAATAAAACTTATAAATGGGCAGATACGAAAAAGCTTATGAACTATGGACTGGATCATTATCAGGAACATACCATAAAAGATGATATCCTGCAAAAAACGGACATTCCTATTCAGTATGATCCCAATTACAGAAGACAGCAGGATGCAGAAAAGGCCACGATCGCATGGGACTGCAGCTTTTCAGAAACATTGTTACTGCGGGAAGATGAGCAGATCACTGTCCGGTATATTCTGCCGGAGAAACTTGGACTTCCGTTGCAAACCGGGATGCAGATTGGTTCCGTTGTTCTGTCAATTAACGGTAAGGTCTATGCTATTTATCCGGTATTTATTACAGAAACAATATCCGAAATGACATGGAAGGATTTTATAAGTGGGTACATAAAGTATTATATTGACAGAAATTATTCCTGATCGTTGAATTATAGTTGTATTATACGGGCAACAGATGACAGGTTACTATATAATATGGAGCATAAGATTGATGAAAAGAAACAGGGAGGTTATTATTTGAAACAGTTTGTTGTAGTGGGTGGTGACCTGCGTTGCCACTATCTGGTTTTATATTTAAAAGAACAGGGCTATCCGGTTTTTACATGGAAGGTGCCGGAACTTGCAGATACCGGAGAAAAATTACAGGATATAATTGGAAATCTCAAGACCGATGATACTTTAAAAGAAACCGGGCTGTTGCTTCCGGTTCCGGTTACAAAGGACGGTATCCATATCAATGGCTGCTCAGGGCTTACGGCAGAAGCACTTGCTTTCATGGTGGGGGACTTTGGTCTGGTATGTGGGGGCGTGATCTCACAGGAACTGACAAAAGCCTGTGCAGAATCAGGTATACCATGTCATGATTATATGAAAGATGACTGTGTTGCACTAAAAAATGCGGTTGCAACGGCAGAAGGTGCGATCACGGAAAGCTTTATGATGAGTGATATCAATATAGAAAACAGCAAATGTCTGGTTACCGGTTATGGAAGATGCGGGCGTGTCCTTGCACAGAAGCTGCTTCGTATGGGAGCGGAGGTGACGGTTACAGCCAGAAGTGTGGAAGCCTGTATTAAGGCAGCCATGGGAGACTGCCATACGATATTGTTGAATCAGTTGGCTTCCTGTGAAAAGCTGGATACATTTGATTTCTGTTACAATACGATACCGGCGCCTGTGCTTGATCGGGCAGTCTTGTCAAAGCTTCGTCCGGATGTTGTTATCTTGGATATAGCATCCAAACCGGGCGGAACGGATTTTGCATATCTGGATGAGCAGGGAATCTGTTATAAACATAGTCTGGGGATTCCGGGACGGTATTCACCAAAAACTTCCGGTGAGATTCTGGGCGAGGCCGTTTTGTCGTATCTTTGATAAAACAGTCACATAATTTATGATCCTGCATATACTATAATAAACATAAAATCATTGTCAGGCAGTAGTATTTGTCTGGTTCTGTTAAATAGTTGGAACCAGACACAACAGCTTGGAATTGATAAAACAGTATGGATCAGAATGATTTTATGGATTGTATTGAATGGAAAGGATTATAGATATGAGTTTATCAGGGTGCAATTGCGGCGTTGCAATAACCGGTTCGTTTTGTACTTTTGATAAAGTAAAGATAGAGATAGAGGAAATGACAAAGCTTGGAATATCGGTATATCCGATCTTCTCCGAACGGTCTGCAACGTACGATACCAGATTTGGCAGAGGGGATGATTTTGTAAAAGACATTCAGAGGATAACAGGGAAGAAAGGGATTTTTACCATCCAGGAGGCAGAACCGATCGGACCAAAAGCATATCTGGATGTACTGGTGATCGCTCCATGTACAGGCAACACACTTGCAAAGTTATGTAACGGTATCACGGATTCTCCGGTGCTGATGGCAGCGAAGGCGCATATCAGAAATAATAAACCGCTGATCATCAGCATTTCAACAAATGATGCGATGGGGATGAATTTTAAGAATATCGGAATGTTGATGAATATGAAGAATATTTATTTTGTTCCATTTTATCAGGATGATCCGGTAAAGAAGCCGAATTCCCTGATCGGAAAACTGTCCATGATACCGGAGACGATAGAGGAGGCTTTAAAGGGGAAGCAGCTTCAGCCGGTGTTATGTGACAAATAAAAAGAATTGAGAGCCTGTAACCTTAATTTCATTTGATGCCCTATATAATTACATGACTTGCTTCATTTCTATTCGACTCGCACACCTATTTGTCAGCAGTCGCCCAAACTCACCCTAACGGGTTCAGACATGGGCTTGGTGTTGACAGCTAGTGCAAGTCTCATAACGAAATTACGCAAATGTCAGTAATTTATATAGGGCATCATATTGAATTACAGGTTACAGGCTCTTTATTTACTTTATAAGAAGGTTCGTTTTTATAAGATAAATAATCTGTTGTCAGAGGGTGGAAAGAGTATCGGGGTGTGTTTTGGTTCTGGTATATAAGATATAAACACCCACCGGCTGGTGGGTGTTTTGGTCAGAGTTCGATGGAGATCTGGTATTCTTTCAGCCAGAAGTTGATCTGTAATAAATATGCCATCATCTGTGGGCCTGCCATTAACTGGCCGTACCACGGTTTGCCATAATCCTTCGGAGATTCCAGGAACTGCAGAACCGCTTTTTTATCCAGAAACCGGTTGACAGGGCTTGCAACATCGTGGATCACTTCTCTTAACCGGTCGGCAAGGATCGTTTCATAAAGCGGGTTATAGGTCTTAGGATACGGGCTTTTCTTCCGGAACAGGATTTCATTTGGAACCAGATTTACAGCGGCATGACGGAGCAGGCTTTTCTCTGTCTGGTTTCGGTATTTGTATTTCCATGGCACATTAAAGACATACTGCAGAAGATGGATGTCAGCAAATGGGACTCTTGCCTCCAGACCATGATACATACTGGTACGATCCATACGGTCAAGCAGGGTCTGCATGAACATCCGGATATTCATGTAACCGATCCGGCGACGGGATTTCTCGATATCGGATTCTTCCGGCAGCACCGGAATCTCGGAGATGATCTGATGGTAAAGATTTTTTACATAGTCATCCATCTGCAGAGCATCTGCAAATTCCGGATCCAACAGTTGCTTTCTTGGTGTAAGATCGGTCATCCATGGAAAAGTATCGGATGCAAGCAGATCTTCCCGGTAGAACCATGGATATCCGCCAAATATTTCATCGGCACATTCCCCGGTCAGCACAACCTTATTGTTTTCAGATACCAGCTTACAGAAATACAGCAGGGATGAATCAACGTCTGCCATGGTCGGCTGGTCTCTGGAAAGAACGGAATCATAAAGCAGGTCGGCAAGCTCTTCCATATTGCAGGTCAGGTAGTGATGTTTCGTTCCGAGGAAAGAGACCATCTGATCTACATATGGCCGATCCTGTTCCGGCTGAAAAGCATTTGATTTAAAATAGCGTGAATTATCGGTAAAATCAAAGGAATAGGTATCTAATATCTGCCCCTGTTTCTTCAGTTCTTCCGCACAGATGGCACTGACGATCGAGGAATCGATACCGCCGGACAGAAAGGTACAGATCGGAACATCGGATACGATCTGTCGTTTTACTGCAGCGTTTAACAGATCAGAGGTCTTTTCCACGGTTGTCTGATAGTCATCGGTATGAGGTATGCTTTGGATCCGGAAATAGCAGGTGGTGGAACAGCCGAATCGGTCATATCGTATATAATGACCGGGTTTTAGTTCGTCGATTCCTTTGAAGACACCGCAACCGGGCGTTTTGGACGGCCCGATGGCGAAAATCTCACATAAGCCTTTTTTATCCAGTCTTGGAAATGTGCCGGGATAACAGAACAGTGCCTTTCGCTCTGATGCAAAGACAAGTGTCCGGTCAGATAAAAAGGTATAATATAAAGGCTTTACACCGAATGGATCCCGGTAAAGGAAAATGGCTTCTTCTGTATGATCGTAGATTGCAAAAGAAAATATACCATTGATATGTTTTACAAAGTCAGGCCCATAGTATATGTATGAAAACAGCAGTACCTCGGTATCGGATGTTGTGGAAAAGGAATAACCGCGTAAGATCAGTTCCCTTTTCAGTTCATCTGTATTATAGATTTCTCCATTGAATACGATCGTGAACGTTCTTCCCTGTACTGTGCGGGACATGGGTTGAAGTCCGGCTTTGATATCCCGGATGGATAATCTTGTATGAGACAGTCCGCATGTATCCGTCAGAAGAATACCATCATCATCCGGCCCGCGATGCTTTTGCTTTGCATTCATGGCAGACAGAATATCACGAAAATGTCCGGGCGTTTCCAGGTATCTGCCATGTACATTATAAAATCCAGAAATAGAACACATAGATAACTCGTTTCGGTTTCGTCGTATAATTGTATGAAACAGGGCAGTAAAATATGCAGAAAAAGAAATCCGAAAAATACAAAACAAAAGTGCCGAAAAATACAAAATAAAGTTGTTTCGATTGGATGTTTGCGGGATTGATAAAAGTAAAATATAATATATATACAAAACTATTTACAAAAATTGGTCAGATTGCTATAATATACGAGGTGCGACATAGAAATTAACAAAACATAAGGAAGAGATTGGAAATAGATTCATGAAAGCCGGAAAGATCCGGCAGGGGGAACATAGATGGACAACAGACAATTCTATATCTGAACCGAATAGTGTTGTAAAAAGCATATGGAGAAGGCATATGTTTTTTACAGCACTTTTTTTACATAAAAAATTATTTTGAATACAGAGGTATAACGATTAAATATTGTAAAGGGAGAGAAGAATATGAGGAATCATTCAAAGGCATTCAGACATTTTATGATCATGATGATAACGGGCATCCTGATCCTGACAGGAAGTTTATTCTGTTCTGGTACAGCAAATGCAAAGGAAGGGGATTGTGGTAATACTTCAGATGGAAAGTTCTGGTATGAAGTGATTACCGATCCAAAGGGAAAGACACCTGGAAAGGTTTCAATTTCTGCTGAAGTATCAGGTGGGCATTTTGGCAATAAGATAGTTTACCCAAATACGATCATAGGTAAAAATAAAAAGAAATATACTGTTGTAGAGATTGATGGTATGTCAGTTGACGAGAACGATTATTCAAATGTAGAAGAAAAAATCACCGAGATCACAATTCCAAAAAATTGCGAAACAATAAGTGATTATGCATTTGAAGATATGAATATAAAAAAAGTAACATTTGAATCAGGCTCGAAATTAAAAAAAATAGGAGAAGAAGCATTTTCTACCAAAAAAACGATATCTACAATTACCATTCCCAAGTCTGTAGTTTCAATTGGTGCCGGAGCATTTAATGCCGGAGTATTAAAAGTTAATTTTGAAAAAGGATCGAAATTCAAAGATATATCAAAAATGAAAAAGGGCAGTTATTGGTGGGTGAATGAATGGTGGACCGCCGATGAAATCTATAATTATCGTATAATTTCAGAACCGAACGGTAATAATCCCGGTAAAGCAGAACTGATAATGTATGATCCAAAATCAACAAAGAAAATAGCATCATATACAATCCCTAATGTAATTACAAACCCTGCGAATAAGAAGTATAGTTTATATTCGATTGGTGAGGATTGCTTCGCATGTGATGAATCGATTTCCAATATCACGATTCCAAAGAACTGTGTCATCATTGGTGAAAATGCATTTATGAGTTGTGAATTAAAAAAGGTTATATTTGAAAAAGGTTCATGTTTGAAAGAGATAGATGAGGCTGCATTTTATAGCTGTGTGAATTTAAAAGAAATTGTTATACCAAAGCTTGTAGAAAGGATAGGTGTAACAGCGTTCGCTTATTCTGGTTTGAGAAAGATTACATTTGAAAGTGGTTCTAAATTAAAGTTTATTGGTGGACTGGCATTCGATGAATGTGATCTTGGAAATGTATATCTGCCAAATAACAATATTACCTTTGATACCGCTGATCTGGAAATGGGAAGTGCGTTTGGTACGGGTAATAAAACAATTTATACTGCCAATAAAGCGACATATCAAAGAATGATAAAAGAGCTGCAGAATGAAGAAAATTATGGAAATGTTGATTATAAGGCGGTCTACACCGGACCATATAAGATTACATATATGATACCAAAGACAGTAGGCTCTAAGACTTATAATAAAGTAGAACAGACGAACCTTCGATATAATACGCAGGTAACACTGAATCCATCATATGATAAAAATGTATATAAAGGATACAGTTTAAAGTTTACCGGTACTTTGACAGACAGTGATGGAGAACAATATACAGTAACTTATAAGTATGGTCAGAAGGTGGATCCTTCCGGACAGGGAGATGTCGTATTATATGCATCGGCTGTTCCAAATACATATCAGATCCGCTACAATGCAAACGGTGGTATTGGTTCTATGAACATTCAGGATGGGGTTGTGTATAACCAGTATATAGAATTGCGACAGAATAATTTTATGAAGAGCGATTCTGTCTTCAAATGCTGGAATACAAAGCCGGATGGAACAGGAACATCTTATAAAGAAGGTCAGAAGGTCACAAAACTGACAGCCGAAAGCTCTATTACACTTTATGCGATCTGGGAAAAGAGAAGCATTAAGATCCGTTTCTCTGCCGGTGAAGGTCAGGGAACCATGCAGGAGGCTACCGTAAAGCAGGGCGAAACCTTGAAGCTTCCAAAGTGTACATTTACCTGTCCTGGAAAGAAATTTTACAGATGGCAATGGATATATACGAATCCGGATGATTCCCATAGCTTTATTGTCGGAACCTACGAGGATGAGGCAGAATTCAGTGATACACAGAATATTTATGCAACGGCATCCGGATATTATGAATTTCTGGCGGTGTGGAGTGATGCCTCCGGATATAATCTGACACTTGTTCCGAATGGCGGAACTGGTACGGAAAAGAAAATTGTGCTCTCAGCAGATAATCTGGATGATTCTAAAACAGCATATGAAATTTTCTCAACGGATTTTCAGAAAGAGGGAAGCTCTTTGATCGGTTTCCAGTTTGATAAGGATGAAACAATCTATCCGGTCAAAACCATACAATCCTGGAGATTGAGCAAACTGTATTCCTACCTCAGGGAATTATATGGGGCTAATACAGAAGTTCGGATAAATGCTGTCTGGGAACAGAAAACATACAGTATTGTTTTCGACGAAACAGATGGTGAAGGATATATGGAAGCAGTTGTCTTTAAATGTGGAGAAACAGCAAAGCTTCCAAAGTGTACATATGAAAAGGATGGATATCAGTTCATCGGATGGGCAGAGGAATCAGATAAGAATGTTGTTGTATATGAAGATGAAGCAGAGATCCTGCATAATACGGAAGATGGTATTGCGTTATATGCAGTATGGAGCCCGGTAACCTATCGTATCGTTTATAATGCGAACGGAGGATATGGAAGCATGAAGGGTGAGACTGTTACATATGGAGAATCCATTAAACTTGCAGCATCAGCATATCGGAGACCGGGATATACCTTCCATGGCTGGAGTACCGATAAGACAGGTGGAAAGGTCTATAAAGATCAGGCAACTGTAAAGAATCTGCTTCCTTATGAAGGAACCGTGACGTTATATGCAAGATGGACAGAAAATGATGTTACGATCACATTTAATCCAAATGGCGGAACCGTTGGACGGACCAGCAAGGTTGTAGGCTATGGGGATACCTGTGGCACGCTTCCAACACCGGTAAGGGATGGATATGAATTTAAAGGCTGGTTTACAAGCAAGTCCGGAAAAATTCAGTATACCAGTTCAACAGTTGTGGATCTGGAAGGCAGTCTGACGTTATATGCAAGATGGCAGGCAAAGAAGATAACGGTTACATTGAATGCTGCAGGTGGCAAGATCAATGGAAATAAGAGCAAATTTTCAATTGATACCGGAACAGGAATTACGGGACTTCCTGGAGCAAAAAAAGAGAATTATACCTTTGATGGATGGTGGACGGATTATACCGGAGGCTCCAAGGTAACGGCAGGAACGACATTTGCAAAAGATACACAGATTTATGCGCATTGGAAATCCAAATCAACCGGCAAGGTAAATGTCCGGTTGACGATCCGGAAATATGCAGGTGCGGAAGGCTGTATTATTTATTATTCAAAATACAGTGATTTCTCAAATGCAAAATCTGTTAAGATACAGAGTTCAAAGACATCATTATCAACGATGATCAGCGGACTTGAAAATGGAACAAAATATTATTTCAGAGCCAGACAGTACAAAGTAAAGAATGGCAAGAAGAAATATGGAAAATTTGGAAGTACGATCAGTAAAAAAATACCATAAGGAGGGCAAGTAAGATGAGTAATAGTATAAGATTTAAAAAGCTGATCCTGGCAGTTGCAGCAGTTCTTTGCTGCGGAATCTGTATTTTCAGTATATCAGGGAATGCATCTGCAGCAACATATACCGATAAGTCGGGCAAATGGACCTGTACAATCGTAGATGAGACGGCAAAGACAGTATCGATCAAACCTGCAAAAACAGGAGTAGCAGGTGTCAGCAAGGGTGCAATCACAATTCCTAATACAGTTGTAGTGAATAGTAAAACGTATAAGGTAACTATGATCGCAGGATCTGCATATGCAAATAATAAAACGATCACATCTGTAAAAACGGTATCCGGAAGCTCTCTGGTTCAGATCAATGTAAATGCATTCCAGAATTGTACAGCACTTACAAATGTGGATTTCAGTATGTCAAATTCTCTGACAAAGATTTACGGTACTGCATTTGCAAACTGTACTGCAGTTACGAAATTCAATTTTAAAAATTCAAACCTGACCGGAGTTGCAGCAAATGCATTTTCAAAGGCAGGAAAGAGTACTACAAATATCTGGGTAAAGAACAGCGGATCATATAATAAAGTTAAGGCAAGTGGTACGTTAGTTTCTTCACCTGTAGCATATAACTATACGATTACTTATAATGGAAATGGA
Source organism: Coprococcus sp. HCN-4056 (assembly GCF_037892645.1). Lineage (NCBI taxonomy): Bacteria > Bacillati > Bacillota > Clostridia > Lachnospirales > Lachnospiraceae > Coprococcus > Coprococcus sp. HCN-4056. The sequence continues at coordinate 136,568 of NZ_JBBKBL010000002.1, forward strand.
AAAACCGGTGGAACAGTACCTGCTGCGGCAAGTGCTGTATATACAACAAACATTACATTGTCTTCCAATGCGTTGACACGAACCGGATATACATTCGGCGGCTGGAATACAAAAGCAGATGGAACCGGCACCAACTACAAGGCAGGACAGTCTGTTAAGGGAATTACAAAGACTGGCGTGATCACATTATATGCTAAGTGGACACCGATCCAGTATAATATTCGTTTTCAGCATCGATATTCAACAGAAAAGGGTGCTATGTCGGATATGACATTAACCTATGATAAAGCAGCAAAATTAGATCCGTGTAAGTTTACCAGAGATGGTTATATATTTAAAGGATGGGCGGTCAATGGCAATCCGGATAAAGTTGTATATGCAGATCAGGCAAGTGTAAAGAACCTGACAACGAAAACAGAGATCATATGTTTATTCCCTGTCTGGACACCGATCACATATACAGTTACTTTTGTGGAAAGAGATGACAAGACTCCGGAGGTTGTAAATGCAACTTATGATCAGAGCCTGCCAAAGAATATTCCGGGGCGTACCGGCTATACATTTATGGGATGGTCCAGAAAGGCGGACAGATCAACAGTTGATTATGCGCCAAGAGCCAATATGATCAATCTTACAACTACAAATAAAGCAAATGTGACACTGTATGCGGTCTGGGAGAAAAAGTCATATACATTTACATTTTATCCGTATAAAGAATATGGCACAAACGATGATCCGGGCTATACCGTAAGTGGCGTACAGCCGGATAAAAAATGTTATTATGATACAGCGGCAAAATTAGATAAATGTGTATACAAGAGAGCTGGTTATACATTTGCCGGCTGGTATACAGAGCTTCCATCCAAACAGGTGCTGCCAGATGGTGCGGATGTTACAAACTTTATTGATACATCAGATACCATTCCATTATATGCGTTATGGGAGCCGATTAATTATACGATCACATTCAGTCTGGAGAATTCGGATGATGATGTAATCGGAACAGCACCGGAATCCATAGCATGTACATATGATGCGGAATATACGATCCCTGCATATGATATTTCCCAGTTCAGTAAAGAGGGATATGTATTTGCGGGCTGGGTTCTGGATGATACAAAGAATGTGACCGAGGATATAAGGAATACTGTTTTTGAGCCGGGCGAAACATATAAGAAAAACCTGACAACAAAAGCAGGAAAGGATGTTGTACTGGTTCCTAAATGGGTGGCATTTAATTATCGTCTGGAATATAAGCTTGGTAATCAGGTGATCGCACCAAAGGATTTCCTGTATGGTGAGAATGTAACCATATCAGATGTGGATGAACAATATTACAAAGCCGGATATACCTTTGACAGATGGAATACAAGGGAAGATGGAACCGGAACGGACTTTTTTGCCGGGGATATCATCCGAAAGAAAAATCTGAATCAGATATTAAAGGATACAAAAACGGAAGATAACCATGTGACGATCACATTGTATCCAAAATGGACGGCAAACCGGTATAAGGTCACTCTGATCTATAACGATGGAGAGGCGAATACTTCAGGAACGATTTATGTAACCTATGGTTCTACATATAATAATCTTAAAAATCCAACCAGAACCGGATATACTTTTCAGGGCTGGTCAACAGATGAAAAGCAGTTAAAGGTGCGAAAGAGCACAGATCGTGTAACGATACTGGATAATGTTACATTGTATGCATTCTGGAAAAAGAATACATATAAAGTAACCTATAATGCAAACGGTGGAAAAATAAACAACAAGTCATCTTATGTGAAAACTTATCAATTTGAAGATTCTGCCAATACCGGATTTAAAAATGGAACACTTCCTGTACCAAAACGTGCCGGATACCTGTTCTCCCGGTGGACTTATAAATCAGGAACAAAGACTTATACTCTGATGCAGGGAACGGCGATCAAACAGAATGTCACAGCGACTGCAGAATGGACAAAGGTCAAAGCGAAAAAGGTTACAGCGAAAAAGACTACCTTTAACAAGATAACAAGAGGCAGAAATAAAGGAAAATATAAAGTTACATTAACCTGGAAATGTGAAAAAGCCGATGGATATGAATATCGGTATGCACCAACTGCTAAAAAGTTAAGCAATGCAACGACCTTTGATATCAGAAATAAGAAAGAAAAGATCCTTCCTGCGATCAGCCTGCAGACCTATGCAATTTTTGAAGTCAGAAGTTATCGTTATGATTCGACCGGGGCAAAGATTTACAGCAAATGGACAAAGATCTATGATGTCGGAGCAGATAAAGTCAGTGTAACCTTCGATGCGAATAAAGGAAAATTTGGCAGTAAGAGTACAAAGAAAGTAAAAGTAGTAAGAAATCAGAGTGTAGCGACCGGATTCTTAAAGGGAAAACTTGCTGCATTAAAGCCAAAGAGGGCAGGTTATAAACTGGTCGGCTGGTATTACATCAATAAGGACAACAAAAAAGTTAAGGTAAAGAACAGCACAAAGATTAAAGATAAAAACATTGTGATTTATGCAAAATGGAAGAAGAAATAACATACGGGGTAGAAAAAGATGAATAAAAAAATTGCAGATCTTAGAATGGAAATGAACAAAGTCATTAAAGGCAAGGATGATATCATTGTTAAGATCATTATGACCGTTCTTGCATCCGGACATATCCTCTTGGAGGATAATCCGGGACTTGGCAAGACAACACTTGCAAAGACATTTTCAAAAGCAACTTCTATGCAGGATAATCGTATCCAGTTTACACCGGACACAATGCCAAGTGATATTCTTGGATATTCCATGTATAATCAGCGGGAAGGAAAGATGGAGTTTGTGAAAGGACCGGTATTCACGAATCTGCTGTTAGCTGATGAGATTAACCGTACTTCCAGTAAGACACAGGCGGCATTGCTTGAGGCTATGGCAGAAGCAACAGCAACGGTTGATAATGTTACGTATCAGCTTCCAAAACCATTTATAACGATCGCTACACAGAATCCTATCACCAGTGGTGGTACTCAGGCACTTCCGGACTCCCAGCTTGACCGTTTTATGGTGCGCTTAAGTATGGGATATCCTGATGTACAGAGTCAGGTAGAGATGCTGATGGAGGATCATGGTCAGAATCCGATTGATGCAGTACAGCCTGTCATGAGTGTAGAGGATCTGATACAAATGCGTACAGATGTAGCGAATGTATATATTTCTTATGAGATTGCAGATTACATTTCCAGACTGGTTGATGCAACCAGACATCATGATAAGATTGAGTGTGGTATCAGTCCACGAGGCACAAAGGCATTCGCTAATATGGCAAAAGCATGTGCCTATATGTATGATCGTAACTATGTGATTCCGGAGGATGTTATGTATGTTATTTATGATATATTCAAACATCGTCTGATCTTGACCCCTTCTGCACGCAGAGAGAAGAATGGAGCAGAAAATATTATTTACGATATCTGTCAGACGACAGAAGCTCCTTCTATGGCGGGAGAAAGATCCAATTAAAACAGAAGCTGAGTTAAGGTAAGAAGATGCGAGAAAGGACCTGATGAAATGAGAAAAAGAAAAATCTTGTTATTTGCATTGTGTCTGACTCTTGGATGTTCCCTGACTGCATGTAAGCGTGACCGTTCGGAATTCGAACGTGAGGATTATATGAAAAATCAGGAGGCAGATAAGGAGCAGGCGGCTAAGTTATCCGGACAGGACCGTTCAGAAGACGATACAGAGAATACGGAAGATACTACGACTGAGAGTGATGCGACGACGGAAATGCAGGGTGGCAATGCTATGCTCGAGATCACAACAGAGTCTACAACGGAATCAAGTACAGAAACGACGACTGAAATGACGACAGAATCTACAGAACAGGCGCAGACAACAGAAGAAAAGACATCTGAGCCTAAAACCGATGCACCGGCACAGAATACGGAAGCTAATACTGAAAAGCCAAAGGATGACCCGAAAAAGGATAGTAAAAAAACATCAGACGACGGTGATTCATCAAAAAAAGACGGTAATAAGCATAATAATGATGGCAATGGCGGTGATGGTGGAGATGATTTTGGTGACGGAGATGATTTTGGCGACGATGACGGTAACGGCGATGGCGGCGGAAGTGGATCCGGCAATAAAAAGGGATCAGACGACGATGATGAAGATCTGGATGCTCCGGATATAGATGTAGATTTGGTTGAATAATTATGAAAAACAAAAAGACACAGATAGAGAAAGAACATAAAAAAGACAGAAAAAAACGAATGATTCCAAAACGTAAGCTGCAAAATGGATTAAAGCTGCAAAATAACAGACAGGAGATCCGGCTCGATCTGCAGGCACTTTCCGTAAAAGAATCCAATTATCTTGCAATTCGTATAGTGCTTACCTTTTTGGCATCGGTGAGTGTATTATTTTGCTGCTTCAGTGCATTTCAGGTTAAAGTTTCACTGATTGTGACAGCGGTTCCGGCACTTGTTATGGCAGTTATTTCCCAGATCCTTTTTCTCAGGAAAAAGTCAGGCTGGATCGGCGGTACAGGGATGGCTATTGTGATCGCTGTCCTGTCTGTGATCCTGTTGAACAGTGTTTCAAATGGTTTTTCAGCAATCGCAAATGATGTACTCAGATCGGTCAATAAGAATATGGCGATGGCAAATCTGATGTTTGTTGTGAATGAGGACAGTCTGGTTGCAGATGAATATATTGCATCCATAATTCTTTCTCTGCTCGTAACATTTGTATTTGCAATTTTCATTCGGTTTCATCTGAATGCCTGGGTAGTGCTGCTCCAATTCCTGCTTTGTGCATCCGGATTCATGTATAAATGTATTCCGTCAGTATGGACGCTCGTACTTGCCGGAGTTACGATGGTGGGAATTTTGCTTGCTGGCAATATCAAAGGACGGATCACGAAGGACATGTATGCAGGAATGCTTGTATTTGCAGGAGTTCTGGCAGGAGCTGCATGTCTGATCTTTATACTGCTCACATACATACCGATCCCGGTGGTTGATGATATAAAAGATTCAATTGTATATAACGGCGGCAATCTGATCTATGGCAAAAATGATTATCCGGAGGGATCGTTCAAACGGTTTCATACAGTTGAAACAAATGGAAGCAAAAAACTCCATATCGAGATGTCAGAGCCTGCTGTGATGTATCTTCGGGGCTATGTCGGTTCCAAATACACGGAAGACGGCTGGACAGAAAACGATAAGGATATTTACGGCGGAGATTATGAAGGTGTATTTGAATACTTTGCAAAATTTAATTATTATCCTTTAGCAACACTTGCAAGTTATATGGATATTACAAAGATCAATGATGCAGATATGCCGTTGTCAGATATTATATCGGTTGAGGTTGAAAACCTGGCTGCAAGCAGTAAATATCAATATCTGCCTGAAAATATGACCTACGATTCTCTTCCAGATCTTTATGCACCAAAGAAGGATGTAAATTTTGTAGCACAGGGATTTGGAAACAGAAAGCCGTATAGATTTTATATGGATACACTTTCGAAGAATGACTATGAGAGTATCTATAATGAAAGCTGGTATACGGAAGGCACCGGTGATACGGATTTTATTGACTGTGAACAGACATATGCTTATTTTGCAAGCAAGAATTATACAGAGGTTTCGGATGAAATGAAGCAGTATTTTGACCGGACTCTGCCGGAAGCCGGGAAAAAACTAAATCCGTTTGATGCGATTGATGTAGTCAGACATTATCTGCGGGACACTATAACTTACAGTGAAGATGTAACAGCTAATGATCCCGGAACAGATTTTGTAAAGAATCTGATCGAGAATAAAAAAGAAGGATATTCCGTTCATTTTGCAACAGCCGCTGCTATGATGTTCCGATATTATAATATTCCGGCAAGATATGTAGAAGGATATCTGGTTGCTCCGGAAGAGGGAGAGACATCGATTGATGTTCTGGATCAGGATGCACATGCATGGGTAGAGATTTATGTAAATGGGCTTGGATTTATTCCGGTTGAAGTTACACCGGGCTTCTATTCTGAGGATGATAACAGTACCATTGGTAACGGTGCGGTCAGTGGTTCCGATAATCAGGATTCGGAATCAGAAGATTCCAGCAGTGATCAGGACAATAATGATAATGATGATTCAACGGAGATCAATCTGTTATATATTCTGATCGCAATTGTTTCACTGCTCGTATTATTCCTGATCGTTGTTATTGTCAGACGTGCAGTGGTCTGCAGCAAACGAAAAAAAGCAATGAAGAGTGAAAACCGGGAAAAAGCAGTTGCAGCAGCCAGTCTGTATATAGAAGCCTTGTACAAATATGCCGGTAAGAAGATGGAAGAATCCCTTCCGTCAGAAGTTATTACGGTTTTACAGAAAAACAGATTCAGTAGAGAAGAACTTGACTATACGGATGTTGCGGTTGTAAGAGACTATGCACAAACGGTAAAACAAGAGGTTTATCATTCCAGTAATCTCTGGGGCAGATGCAGGATGCGGTTTGTCAAATGTCTGATATAGGAGGAGAGAAAACGATATGAAGAAAAAAATTGCATATATTATTTTTATCGTTATCTTGTTGCTTTTATTTATCTGGACAAACAAACTGCAGACCTTATGGCTGTTTGGAATGTTTGGGATTATCTGGCTTCCGATGTTTTTTATCAATCGGTATAATGCGGGGAAGATTGCAGTGAAGTTTGATATTATCAATGAGTTAAAGGAAAATCCTGCCTTACTTCTTGAAATAGAGAATTCATCTTTTTTTCCGGTTCCAAAGATCAGGATAGAGTTTAACTGTGAAAATGTTGTATTTGGAACAGAATTCCCTACTTATATTGAATGTTCGGCGGCAAGAAAAAGCAGAGAGAAATACCAGTTTCCGATAGAGAGTAAGTACTGCGGACAGATTAATGTTGAAATATATAAAATCTATATTTATGACTATTTCGGTTTGACGAAAGCGGAGATCCGTTCACATAAGGATTGTATGTTTTATCAATATCCGAAAGAGCGTTCCATGGATCTGTATGATGTAGAAGGCAGTCTTGTGAGCGAGAATGATGTGAATTACAAGCATGTAAAAGGAAATGATATTTCAGAGATCCTTCAGATCAAGGAATATATGAAAGGTGACAGTATCAAAAATATTCATTGGAAAATGTCAGCTAAGCTGGGAAAGACCATGGTAAAAGAACTGGATACACCAAATGATAATTCCGTCATGATATTTTTTGATTATGCTCCTAAGGAAGACAGGAAGACGAATCAGAAGCTGATCGAAGCACTTGCATCTGTCAGTCATGAGCTGATCCGTCTGTCAACAGGTCATACGATCTATCATATGGATACAAAAGAAAATCGTGTTGTTCACCGTGGGGTATTTGAACTTACGGAATATGATGTTATGCTTCAGGAGGTTCTGGAAACGGTAGCGGATAAGAGTGAGTACCGTGTTCTGGATTATATTTTGGAGCGTGGAATTATTCATCGGTTTGCAAAGGTGATCTTTATTACATATGATGCCAACCGGGATGCAGCCTTTGAGATCGAACGTTTAGAAAAGGGGATTGTCCTGTATGTTTGATGCAGGTATTTTGGTGATTTTTCCCAGAAAACGCATTGACTTTTTTTCTCATTTATGCTAAAGTAACAACAGTTTATATGTCAAATGCAATGACAAGGAGGAGTACATACAGGACCGGCTCCCAGAGAGAAGATGGTGGTGAGAATCTTCAGCTAGGATGTATGGAAGTAGCCTTCGAGCAGTGGACTGAAAAGCATGACTTCGTAAGAAGTGCTGAGTAGGATTCAACGGATTTCCCCGTTACAGGAATACAATATAACGCAGATAAGATTTGTAAGTATTGGATGAGAGCAGGAAGAACCTGAATTTAGGTGGTACCACGGATATGATTATTCGCCCTAAGCTGATATACGGCTTAGGGCTTTTTTAGTGGATGGGAAACGCTCTTTTTGGAAATTTATATGGATGACAATTAAAGGAGGATATAGGTTATGGAGATTAATGGAGCACAGATGTTTGTAAAGGCATTACAGGAAGAACACGTTGATACACTGTTTGCCTATCCGGGTGGAACAGCGATCGACTTATTTGACGCATTATACGATGCAGAGGGAATCGATATGATTCTTCCAAGACATGAGCAGGCACTTGTTCATGCAGCAGATGGATATGCAAGATCAACCGGAAAGGTTGGTGTATGTCTGGTTACAAGCGGGCCTGGTGCAACGAATCTGGTTACAGGAATTGCAACAGCAAATTATGACAGTGTTCCTCTGGTATGTTTTACCGGACAGGTACCGATGAATCTGATCGGTAACGACGCCTTTCAGGAGGTCGATATCGTAGGTATCACCAGAAACATCTGCAAATATGCAGTAACAGTCAGAAAGAGAGAAGATCTGGCAAGAATTATCAAGAATGCATTCTATATCGCAAGAACCGGTAAGCCGGGTCCTGTACTGGTTGATATACCAAAAGATATCCAGCTTGCAATGGGTTCGGATGAATATCCGGATGAAGTAAATATCAGAGGATATAAGCCATCAGAGGGTGTACATTCTGGTCAGCTTAAGAAGGCTCTGGCAGAATTAAATCATGCAAAGAAACCGGTATTTCTGATCGGTGGCGGTGTGAATATCGCACATGCAAGAAAAGAAATGCAGGAATTATGTGAATTAACAGGAATCCCTGTTGTTACTACGATCATGGGTAAGGGAGCAATTCCGACGGACCATCCTTTATATGTTGGTAATATCGGAATGCATGGTAATCTCGCATCCAATAAAGCAATCATGGAATGTGATGTCTTATTCTCGATCGGAACCAGATTTAACGACCGTATCACCGGTACGATTGACACATTTGCAAAGAATGCAAAGATCATACATATCGATATCGATGCAGCATCAATCTCCAGAAATATCGAGGTAGACATCCCAATCGTAGCAGATGCAAAGCTTGCGATCACGAAGATGTTAAAATATGCAAAGAAATTAGATATATCCGATTGGGTAGCTGAGATCATGGAAGTGAAGAAACAGTATCCGATCAACATGAATTCTTATAAAGGTGTTACACCTGAGAAGATCATTAAGACCATTAATGAGATGTATGACGATCTCATTATTACAACGGACGTTGGCCAGAATCAGCTGTGGACAACCCAGTATATCGCTCTTGGAGGAGAAAACCAGCTCTTAACCTCCGGCGGTCTTGGTACGATGGGATATGGACTTCCTGCTGCCATCGGGGCAAAGATCGGTAACCCGGATAAGAATGTTATTTGCATTTCCGGTGATGGTGGTATACAGATGAATATTCAGGAGATGGCGACTGCGGTTGCACAGGAGCTTCCGATCACGATCTGTATCTTAAACAATGGTTATCTTGGAAATGTACGTCAGTGGCAGGAGCTGTTCTTCAACAAGCGTTACAGCAGTACCTGTCTGAGATACAGAAAGAGCTGTAATCATGACTGCCAGAATCCTGACAAATGCTGTCCGAAATATACACCGGATTTTGTAAAACTGGCGGAAAGCTATGAGGCGCTTGGAATCCGTGTTACAAAGGAAGAAGAGATCAAAGCAGCATTTGAGCAGGCAAAGGCAAATACAAAGGGACCTACAGTTATAGAGTTCTATATTGATCCAACTGCAAATGTATTCCCTATGGTTCCGGGTGGCAAGTCATTAAATGATATGATCATGGATTGTTAAGGAGGATAGACAGATGAGTGAAAAGAAAAGATGGATATGTTTATATGTTGAAAATGAAATAGGTGTACTTGCAAGAATCTCCGGTCTGTTTTCCGGTAAATCCTATAACCTGAACAGTCTGACTGTAGGAGAAACAGAGGATACGACGGTATCCAGAATGACGATCAGTTTTACCAGTGATGACCGTACTTTTGAACAGGTAAAGAAGCAGTTGAACCGCAGCGTGGAAGTAATCAAGGTGGTTGATTATACGGATATTCCGATTCATAATAAAGAGATCTTATTCATCAAGGTAAAAGAATGTAATACCGATGATAAGGATGAAGTATTCCGTATTGCAAATGCATTTAACTTCAAGATCACGGACTATGACAGAAAGAATATTCTGGTGGAATGTTTACAGACAGAAAATCAGAACAATGATGCGATCAAGTTATTCAAGCAGAGTTTTCCAAATCGGATCGAGGTTGTCCGTGGAGGAAGCGTTGCAGTAGAAGCAATCAGCATGTCGGAGCGCTAAAGGGGATAAAAATTATGAGATTTTTGATTCAGAGAGTGAATCATGCAAGTGTAACAGTAGATGATAAAAAGGTAGGAAAGATCGGAAAAGGTCTGTTGGTATTTGTAGGTGTATTCGAAGAAGATACAGAAGAAGTTGCAGACAAATTAATCCGTAAACTGCTGGGACTTCGTATATTTGCGGATGAAAATGGCAAGACAAATCTTTCTCTTACAGATGTAAACGGTGAGCTTCTGATCGTATCACAGTTTACCTTATGTGCAGACTGTAAGAAAGGAAACCGCCCATCTTTTACAAAGGCAGGCAACCCTGAAAAAGCAAATGCGTTATATGAATATGTCCTGTCTGCTTGCAGGGAAAAAATCGCAGTTACAGAAAGCGGTATTTTTGGTGCGGATATGAGAGTGGATCTGTCCAATGATGGACCGTTTACGATCCTGTTTGATAGCCGTGAAATGTAAAAAAATACATGGGAATGGATCCAAATTGAATATCTTGCATGAAAAATTGTAAATTTTTTTCAAAAACATACGATTATTTCTTGAAAAACATACAAAGAATTAATATAATTGAGTTTAGGTTATGTTAAATAAACACGTAAAGGAGAAGCGCTATAATGTTAACAAAGGAAAGCATTGAAGAAAAGACCTTTAAAAAGGGGCTTTTTGGTTATAATAAAGATGAAGTAAATTCATTTATGAGAGAAGTATCGGATGAGTTTGCTTCATTACAGGCAAAATATGATGCCGCTGTAGCAGAAAATGAACTGGCTCAGAATTCTCTCAGAGATAATAGTGTAAAGATCTATGAATTAGAGAAACAGTTAGAGCAGGCTGCTCCGGGTTCCAAAAAGGAACAGAATGCGGCAAACAGTGAAGCAAACAAAATCATTAACGATGCAAAGAAACGTGCAAATGAAGTCCTTTCCAATGCAAAGGCAGAACTTGCAAAGTTAAAAGCGGAGATGGAAGAGCTTAAGGCAAATGGCGGTACTGTAACAGCAACAGCCAGCACGACAGCTTCATCAATCAATGAAGATACGTTAGAAGCTGATCCGATTACAAAGCTGAAGATGAAGTCTCAGACAACAGCAGAACCTCAGAAGCTGAAGATGAAGCCAAAGGAAGAGCCAAAAGAGGAAAGCAAGCCACAGGCATTTGCAGGGAAGAGTGCTGTAACAGAGGATGAAGAAGACGAAGTAATCGTAGGAGAAATCGAAGAAGGCGTTAAACGCAATCAGGTTCTGATCGGTGATGGCGATGAGGATGACGATTTCGAATTCTTATAAAGCAGGCTGATTTGTATGACATATAGGGAATGCCTCGATTATTTTCATGAATTATCAGTACATAGGAACATAGATGGATTACAGGATGATACCTATTTCCAGTTTGATGTTATTGGACGTGACAGTGGACATTTTTATATTCATTTGAAAGATGGTACACTTGAGGTCATTTCGGGGGAATATAAACAACGAAATGTTCAGTTTATCGTTACAATATCCAGTCTGGAACGGGTGATAAATGGAGTAATGGATCCGATTTATGCATATGCTACAGGAAAATTAAATATTGCTGGTGATGTGTCGTTGGGAAGAAATTTCCTGTCACGCATCATCAAAGAGTAAAAAAGAAGAAACCTGTCAGATATTAACTGGCAGGTTTCTTTTTGCCTTTATAGCTATAAACGATGTGTTACATCTTTATTTATAAAAGAAGCTTGGATATTGTTGCATTACATCTCAACTTAAAAGATGTTTGATATCATTGCATTACACGGTATCAGATTTTTATAACAGATCAGCAACTTCCTTTAAGAGACGTTCTGTCTTATCCCATCCGAGACAAGGGTCTGTGATGGATTTGCCATAGCATCCTCCACCAACCGGCTGATTACCGTCTTCGATATAACTTTCAACCATAACACCTTTTACAAGTTCTTTGATATCAGGATCGTAATTGCGGCTGTGGATAACTTCTTTTACGATTCGTGGCTGCTCATCAAATTTTTTGCCTGAATTGTTATGATTTGCATCAACGATACATGAATGATTTACTAAATTGAACTTCTGGTATGATTCATATAAAAGACGAAGATCTTCGTAGTGGTAGTTTGAGATGGAACGACCATGTTTGTTTAATGCACCTCTTAATATACAATGGGTCAGTGGGTTTCCGTCTGTGTGGGCTTCCCATCCGGAATATAAGAAAGTATGCGGATGCTGTCCAGCAAGACAAGAATTCATCATAACAGTATAATCCCCACTGGTTGGGTTCTTCATGCCAACCGGAATGTCCATTCCACTTGCCGTTAATCTGTGCTGCTGATCCTCAACGGAACGTGCACCGATCGCTACATAGGATAAGATGTCGTCAACATATTGCCAGTTCTCGGAATAGAGCATTTCGTCTGCTGCTGTGAGTCCGGTTTCTTTGATCGCGCGGATATGCATTTTACGGATTGCATATAAACCTTCTAACATATCAGAAGCCTTATTCGGATCCGGCTGATGCAACATCCCTTTGTATCCATCACCCGTTGTTCTTGGTTTGTTCGTATATATACGTGGAATTACAAGAATTTTATCTTTGACCTGTTCTGCAACCTTTGCCAGTCTGTTCTGATAGTCGCATACAGCATCTTCGTTATCAGCGGAACATGGACCAATTATAAATATAAATCGCTTGTCTTCTCCGGTAAAAATTTTTCTGATCTCTTCATCTCGTTTTGCTTTAATGTCTTTGAGTTCCTGTGAGAGAGGATATAACTCTTTGATCTCTTCACCGGTTGGTACTCGTTTGACCAATTTCATACTCATTGATTTTTCCTCCTGTTATAATTTGTCCAGTTAATAAATGACGAAAGTGTCATTCTTTCTTAAATTACCGCATATTGCGCATAATTCTGTAGTATTATAGCAGAATATAATTAATTATGAAAGAAAAATATCAACACAAACATTCTTTATTCATTTTTTTAAGCATAAATTGTATAAATGAACAAATTAGAGGGATGTTATTGAAACGGGTAAAAATGGGAAAGAGGATAGGCAGAGCATTTGCAGGTACGGTTCTTGGAATAGCACTTGTAGTCGGACATATCGGCCAATCGGTAATATATAGTGTTGCTGTAACAGATGGAACAGCAACAGATGAAATAGCGACAGATCAGTCCGGACTTCAATTGGAATCACAATCATGTATCCTTATGGAAGCAACGACAGGAACGGTATTATATGAGAAAAATGCAGACGAAGCAAGGAAACCTGCATCCGTCACAAAGGTAATGACGCTGCTTCTGATTTTTGAGGCAATGAAGGCAGGTGATTATCAGATGTCTGATATTGTAACTGTGAGTGAACATGCAGCTTCTATGGGTGGTTCACAATGCTTCTTTGAGACCGGGGAACAGCAGACGGTTGAAGATATGATAAAATGTATCATTATTGCATCAGGGAACGATGCGGCAGTTGCTATGGCAGAATTCACGGCAGGAAGCGAGGAAGCCTTTGTTCAGAGAATGAATGACCGGGCAAAGGAACTTGGAATGGAGCATACACATTTCGTCAATGCATGTGGACTGGATGCAGATGGACATGAGACATCGGCAAAAGACATTGCGATCATGTCCAGACAGTTGATTGACGAACATCCTGAGATCCTGAATTATTCCGGTATCTGGATGGATTCAATCGTACATAAAACCGCAAGGGGAGAGTCAAGATTTGACCTTGCTAATACAAATAAATTCCTAAATATGTATACCGGGGCAACCGGGCTTAAAACCGGATATACGGCGACAGCTAAATACTGTATGTCGGCGACGGCGAACAGAAACGGCATTACATTGATCGCAGTCATCATGGGAGCTGAAACAAAGGATATCAGAAATAAAGAGGCCTGCAAGCTATTAGATTATGGATATGCAAATTGTAATCTGTATAAAGATGAAAATGTACTTGACACCCGCAGCGTTTCTATAGAAAATGGTATCAGTGACGAACTGACGATTGACAGTGCATCGGACTTCTCATCCGTTCTGCTTCGCGGGGAAAAGGCAGATGATGTAAAGAAGATACTGGTTCAGGGTGAACCGCTTACAGCACCGATAAAAAAAGGAAATGTTGTCGGTCATATAGAATATTCAATCAATGGTCGTATCCTTGGTTCAGTCGAGGTCGTTGCAGCAGAAAATATAAAGAAAATGACGTTTGGCTACAGCTTTAAAAAAGTATTATATCTTGCCTTTCGTTCCTAGAGGAAGAGAAAATGTTATTCGATATTATCAGTATCGTCTGTATATTTGCGATTATCTGTCTGTGCGCAGTTCTGATCGAAAGCAGACGGGAGAATCATATGCTTTCGGTATCTCATTATACAATCACGGATAAAAGGATAAAAAAGTCTGCTACATTTGCGATGATCGCAGATCTTCATAATGCAGAATACGGAGATAAAAATGAGAAGCTCATCAAAGAGATAAAAAAGATTGCTCCTGATGCAGTTTTGATCGCAGGAGATGTTATAGTCGGAAAGAAAGATGTCAGTCCAGGTGTTGCGATAGACCTTCTGCAAAAGCTTGGAAGCGAATTTCCTGTTTATATTTCAAAGGGAAATCATGAGATGCGAACCGGTTTATATACAGAGCAGTATGGAGATATCTGGGAATGCCTGTATGAACAGACAAAGGATTACGCTCATTGGCTCATAAATGAGAAAGCTACTCTGGCATCTGACAACATTCAGATCGTGGGGCTTGACATAGATGCAGCTTATTACAGAAGATTCCGGCTTCAGAAGATGGAGACGGACTATCTGGTGAAGCTTCTTCCAACAAGGCATCAGGATGCATATACGATTCTACTGGCACATAACCCGGATTATTTTCCGGTTTATGCAGAATGGGGAGCAGATCTGGTATTATCCGGTCATGTGCACGGGGGCATGGTCATACTTCCTGTTCTTGGAGGTGTGGTATCACCGATGGTACGGTTGTTTCCAAAATATTATCGGGGTATGTATGAATGTCGTAATAAAAAAATGATCTTAACAGGTGGACTTGGTGGTCATACTTTAAAGTTTCGGGTCAATAATAAACCCGAGATATGCGTGATCCATCTGGAAGGAGAATAACAGGGGAAGATTATGAGTGAGGAAAACAAAGAAGTAGAGCAGACAGAGGTTGCTGCCACGGAAACGGCTGCTGCCATGCCGGCAGATGTCTATATCGATAAAAGTGTCTATGAACAGATCAATAAACGGAAAAAAGGAAAAAAGATCGTTGCTATTATATCAATTTCTGTGGGCGGAGTTATTTTTCTTTGTTATCTTATATTATCGATCTGGTTCAGCTTTCATTTTAATAAGAATACATATATTGACGGACAGAATGTATCTTATCATACAGTGAGATCCGTGAAAAATACGATCGATACATATATGAGGGAATATACGTTGACTGTAAATGGCAGGGAACATGCATCATTTGTGATCTGTCCGGAAGATATCGATATGACGATACAGGCAGTTTCCAATGAGAAAAGCATCAAGAAGAAACAAAATGGATTTTTATGGTTTCTGTATTTGAATGATAATCGGAAAGATTATAAAACCAGTTATGAAGTAACCTATGATAAAGAAAAGCTGTATCAGTTCTTAAAAGATCAGGACTGTATGCAGGAAAAGAATATGGAAAAGCCAAAGGATGCCTATGTAGCAGTTGAAAAGAGCGAGGCGGTTATCATACCAGAGACAGAAGGCAGTTATCTGGATACAGATAAGGTTCAGAAAGTGATAGAAACGGCACTTGAACAAGTGAAAGCTACTACAGACCTTGATAAAGAAGCGTGTTATGAGAATGCAGAGATCACGGCAGACAGTAAGGAGATCGCAGACCGGAAAAAAGCACTGGAAACATATCTTGCGGTTCAGATCAACTACAGCATTGATCGTGTATCATGGACGCTTGATGCATCAACATTTGGAGATTGGTTGTATTATGATGCAGGCAAATGGAAATTCAAGAAGAAATCGGTCCAGGCATATGTCGAGCAGCTTGCAGAGATATATGATACTGTCGGAACAACGAGAACCTTTCAGACCTATACCGGAAGATATGTAGAAGAAACCGGAAGCCGATATGGCTGGAAGATCGATGTAGAAGCTGAGACAAAAGGACTTCGGGAAACTCTTGCAAGTGGCAGATCGCAGGAACGAATCCCTGAATTTTCTCAGACAGGAGCAGCATATACAAAATCGGATGACATTGGATATTCTTATGTAGAAGTAGATCTGACGAATCAGCATGTTTATCTGATTGTAAGTGGAAAACTGGTCACAGATTCCCCTTGCGTTACCGGATGCGTGAAGAACGGTCATGGCACACCGGATGGATTATATTCGGTTACATATAAGGAATCACCATCGGTTCTAAGAGGTGAAGATTACGAGACAAAGGTAAATTTCTGGATGCCGTTTAATCGTGGTATAGGACTCCATGATGCAACCTGGCGTAGTGAATTTGGAGGAGATATTTATTATTCCAGCGGTTCACATGGATGCGTAAATCTTCCATATAAAAAAGCAGCGGTTATTTATGAAAATATATACGCAGGTATGCCTGTGATCTGTTATTATTAAGATGTTCAGCTTATCAGAAAAAAGCAGGTTGATATTGTGAGCACAACTCATTTAATACAGGCGAAATCGTTTTTTACAAACAAAAAATAGTTGTATATTTTGTGTATTAATGGTATTATAGCAAAGTCATAGGAAAAAGGAGATATACCCAAGTGGCTGAAGGGTCCGCTCTCGAAAAGCGGTAGGTCGGGCAACCGGCGCGAGAGTTCAAATCTCTCTATCTCCGTTTTATGAAAATAAGCTGACATTCAGATGGGTGTCAGCTTTTTTACCATATGGATATATGTGGATAATCGGAATTATGTATTTCAGAGACTTGGTACAGGTGAGCTGCGGCATTGGGATAAGGAGATGTTATTTATGTATGATGAGGCTGTTCGTTATATCACTGACAAAATAAAGATGAAGCCGGAGATAGGGATCGTACTTGGAAGCGGACTGGGTGATGCATTTACCGTAGATGATCCGGTGTATGTTTATTATAAAGAGATTCCGGGCTTTCCTGTTTCGACAGTTGCCGGTCATAAGGGACGGTTTATATTTGGTTATTCCTGCGGAAAGCCGATTGTTGTCATGCAGGGCAGAGTTCATTACTATGAGGGATATTCCATGCAGGATGTCGTGAAACCAATCCGGCTGATGGGGCTTCTTGGAATACGGTGGCTGATCCTTACCAATGCGGCAGGAG
The DNA here is from genome assembly GCF_037892645.1 of Coprococcus sp. HCN-4056. Lineage (NCBI taxonomy): Bacteria > Bacillati > Bacillota > Clostridia > Lachnospirales > Lachnospiraceae > Coprococcus > Coprococcus sp. HCN-4056. The sequence goes on from NZ_JBBKBL010000002.1 coordinate 154,160, forward strand.
GAATCAGTGAAGAACTGGTACCGGGAGATATCATGATCATTTCGGATCAGATATCAAGCTTTGTTCCATCTCCATTGATTGGAAGAAATATAGACAAGTTTGGTGTCAGATTTCCGGATATGAGTCATATATATGACGAAGAAAAAATACAGATAAGCAGGAAAATATTTGAGAGAATGGGACTTCATACTGTGGAAGGTACTTATCTTCAGGCATCAGGACCTCAATATGAGACGCCGGCCGAGATACGGATGTTTCATATGCTTGGCGCAGATGCGGTTGGTATGAGTACAGCATGTGAGGCAATCGCGGCCTGCCATATGGGAATCCGGGTATCCGGTTTTTCGGCAATTTCAAATAAAGCGGCAGGACTTGGTGCTGAATTAAAGCATGAGGATATTCTGGATCGCAGTAAGGAGATGTCTGATAAAATGAGCAGACTCCTTACAGAATTGATCGAAAGTTATAGTGATGGCATAGAATAAAATATTCCGATCATTTGATGAAAAGTGATAATCAGTCATTTATAAGCGGATATGGATTAATTAGAATAGATATGAGGTGCGAAAAGAATGGATGTAAAGATATATACAGATGGTGCAGCGAGAGGAAATCCGGACGGACCGGGCGGATATGGTACGGTTATCCAGTTTATAGATGGAAAAGGAACGCTCCATGAACGGGAATTTTCACAGGGCTATAATAAGACTACAAATAACCGCATGGAGCTTATGGCAGCTATTGTTGGTTTAGAAGCATTGATAAAACCCTGTAATGTGGAATTATATTCAGATTCCCAGTATCTTGTAAAGGCATTTAATGAAGGCTGGATATGGGGTTGGATCAAGAAGGGCTGGAAACGTGGCAAGAATGAACCGGTAAAGAACCGGGATCTGTGGGAACGGCTGTTAAAAGCAAAAGAGCCGCATACAGTAACCTTTCACTGGGTAAAGGGACATGCAGGACATCCGATGAATGAACGATGTGATATGCTTGCAACGACAGCGGCAGACGGAGATAACAAAATAGACGACGAAGGTGTGATAACGAATGAATAAACACGAATTTAGACAACTGTTCAATGAGAAAATACTGATCTTAGATGGAGCAACCGGAACAAATCTGATGAATGCAGGCATGCCGCTTGGTGTATGTCCGGAAAAATACATCCTTGAGCATAAGAAAGTTATGCTGGAACTTCAGACGTCGTATCTGAATGCAGGCACAGATATCTTATATGCTCCGACATTTACCTGTAATCGTTTAAAACTTCGTGAATATGGATTGGAAACTGATCTCTATCAGATGAATATGGATCTGGTAGCTCTGTCAAAGCAGGCCGTTGCCGAGTGCGGGCATGGTTATGTCGCAGGTGATCTTACCATGACAGGTGAGATGCTGTATCCGATGGGAAAACTTCAGTTTGAAGAGCTGGTTGATATCTATAAAGAACAGATCAAAGTTCTTGTTGAGGCGGGTTGTGATCTTCTTGTTGTAGAAACAATGATGAGCCTTGCCGAAACCAGAGCTGCTGTGATCGCTGCAAATGAGATCTGTGATCTCCCTATCATGGCGAGCCTTACATTTAACGAGGACGGAAGAACCTTGTATGGAACGGATCCGGTAACCGCGGTCAATGTATTACAGAATCTTGGCGTGGATGCAATAGGTGTAAACTGTTCCACAGGACCGGACAAGATGACAGAGCTTGTGGCTGCCATGAAAGAGGTAGCATTTGTCCCCGTATTTGCGAAGCCGAATGCCGGTATGCCTGAACTTGTGGATGGTAAAAGTGTATATGCCATGACACCGGAAACCTTTGCAGAAGATATGAAGATGATCATAGAAGCAGGAGCCGGTATGGTCGGCGGCTGCTGCGGAACAACTCCTGCCCATATCAAAGCACTTTCCGATATGGCAAAGACAATGGATATTCCTGAGATATCAGACAAGAAAGAACGTTTGCTATCATCAGAACGCATGACAAGACAGATCAACTTAGATGGTTCTTTTATGGTAGTTGGAGAACGAATCAATCCAACCGGTAAGAAGAAACTGCAGGCGGAGCTTCGGGAAGGAGTTCTCGATACTGTTATGACGATGGCAGAAGAACAGATGGAAAAGGGTGCATCAATTCTTGATATCAATGTCGGCATGAATGGTATTGATGAGAAAGAAATGATGGTAAGGGTTGTATATGAGGTGTCACAGGCAGTGAATCTTCCGTTATGTATTGATTCCAGTAACCCTGCTGTTATCGAAGCAGCACTTCGTATCTATCCGGGACGTGCACTTGTGAATTCTGTATCTCTGGAAAAGGTAAAAATGCAGGAGATCCTTCCGTTGGTCAGAAAATATGGTGCGATGTTCATTCTTCTTCCGCTTTCTGATGAGGGACTTCCAAAGGACAGTGATGAAAAAGAAAGCATTATACATACAGTTCTGGATGCTGCTTATAAGATGGGCTTTCAGAAAGAGGATGTTGTGGTCGATGGTCTGGTTGCAACAGTCGGAGCAGAGAAAGCTGCTGCTGTCAACTGTCTGAAAACAATCCGTTATTGTCATGATATGGGGCTTGCTACGATATGCGGACTTTCGAATATCTCATTTGGATTGCCGGAGCGTATGTTTGTAAATGCAGCTTTTCTTACGATGGCGATCCAGAATGGTCTTACGATGGCAATTGCAAATCCGTCACAGACCATGCTTATGAATATGGCATATGCATCGGATATGCTTCTTAACAAAGACGAAGGAGATATCCGGTATATCCAGAATGTAAAACCTCTCGGGATCACAACGGCTGCACCTGTACAGAATGGAGGCAGTCAGGAGGATGAAAAAGAAAGAAGTGTTATCTACACAGATGTTGTAAAAGGAAATAAAAGAAATATTACAGAAGATGTCAAAAAAGAACTGGAACAGGGGATAGATCCGCAGAAGATTATTGATGATGAGCTGATTCCGGCAATTAACCGTGTTGGAAAATTATTTGAACAGAAAAAATACTTTCTGCCACAGTTAATCGCCAGCGCAGAGACGATGGAGCTTGCGATCAATCATATCACACCACTTATCGTACGGGAGGATGATGGAAAGTCAATGCCTGCGATCGTGGTTGCTACCGTAGAGGGAGATATCCATGATATCGGAAAGAATCTGGTTGTCCTGATGCTTCGAAACTATGGATTCCCGGTTATCGATCTTGGAAAAGATGTACCTGCGGATGTGATTGTTGATGCAGCCATAGAAAATGATGCCAAGGTCATCGGACTTTCGGCACTGATGACAACAACTATGATGAAAATGGTGGATGTCGTGGAACTGGTAAAAGCAAAAAATCTGGATATTAAGGTCGTTATCGGCGGAGCTGTTATCACAGAGAGCTTTGCTGAAGAGATTCATGCAGATGGTTATTCAGAGGATGCGGCAGAATGTGTTCAGGTTGTAAAAAGATTGCTTGATATTGAGTAATTCTTCGTTGACAATAATTGACAAGATAACTATAATAAAACAAGGATTTGTGCTGTATTGATTATACAGCCGTTTCATAGGTTTGAAAGGTGGTACTTATTGATGGATAATATAGTTTTGTCACTTCTTGTAGATAACACATCAGGTGTACTGAGCAGAGTTTCAGGTTTATTCAGCCGCAGAGGTTATAATATCGACAGCGTTACGGTAGGTGTTACGGAGAATCCTGCATATTCCAGAATGACTGTAGCAGTAAGCGGAGATAATGCAAGTCTGAGCCAGATCAAGAAACAGTTGAATAAGCTCGAGGATGTCGTAGAGATCGTTGAACTGGAGCCGGGCAAATCAGTATGCAGAGAGCTTGTACTCGTAAAGGTGAGAAGTGATAAGGATACCCGTCAGGATATCATGTCCATTGCAAATATATTCCGAGCAAACATCGTTGATGTTTCAAAAGGTTCCATGATCATTGAGCTAACAGGTGCAACCTCGAAGTGTGAAGCATTTCTCGGACTGTTAGATGGATTTGAGATCATTGAACTGGTTCGTACCGGTCTGACAGGACTGGTGAGAGGTCAGCGTCAGGATTAATCAAGTGCACCTTAGTTAACTATTGATAGATTGATTGCAATTATGCAGTTAATTATTATAAAGAAGTCATTTATATCAGGAGGACAAAATAATGGCAGAAGCAAAAATTTATTATCAGGAAGACTGTAATTTATCATTACTGGACGGACAGACAATCGCTATTATCGGTTATGGTTCACAGGGACATGCACATGCACTTAACTTAAAGGAATCAGGCTGTAACGTAATTATCGGTCTTTATGAAGGAAGCAAGTCTTGGGCAAAGGCTGAAGCACAGGGATTTGAAGTATATACAGCTGCAGAAGCTGCTAAGAAAGCAGACATTATCATGATTCTTATTAATGATGAGTTACAGGCTGATATGTACAAGAACGATATCGAGCCAAACCTTGAAGAAGGCAATATGTTAATGTTTGCTCATGGTTTCAATATCCACTTCGGAACAATTGTTCCACCTAAGAATGTTGATGTAACCATGATCGCTCCTAAGGCACCTGGTCACACAGTACGTTCTGAGTATCAGGCAGGAAAGGGTACACCTTGTCTTGTAGCTGTAGAGCAGGATTACACAGGAAAGGCTCTTGACAGAGCATTAGCTTATGCACTTGGTATCGGCGGAGCTCGTGCTGGCGTTCTTGAGACAACATTCAGAACAGAGACAGAGACAGACCTCTTTGGTGAGCAGGCAGTTCTTTGCGGTGGTGTATGTGCACTTATGCAGGCTGGTTTCGAGACACTTTGCGAAGCCGGTTACGATCCAAGAAATGCATACTTTGAGTGTATTCATGAGATGAAGCTGATCGTAGATCTGATCTACCAGTCAGGCTTCAAGGGAATGAGATATTCTATCTCAAATACTGCTGAGTATGGTGATTATGTAACAGGTCCTAAGATCATTACAGAAGATACAAAGAAGGCTATGAAGAAAGTTCTTTCTGATATTCAGGATGGTACATTTGCTAAGGAATTCTTACTTGATATGTCACCTGCAGGACGTCAGGTTCACTTCAAGGCTATGAGAAAGAAAGCTGCTGAGCATCCATCAGAGATCGTTGGCGAGAGCATCAGAAAGCTGTACAGCTGGAATGGTGAAGACAAGCTCATCAACAACTAATCTGAAGTAAATATATTTTATTTTATATAATAACAGGAGCAGATTTTATGTTTTCGGACGTAAAATCTGCTTTTGTTGTATCCAAAAATGTTTTGTGCTATACTGTTAGCAAAAATGTGAACAGGGTGGTTGGTTTTATGTTTAATCAGTTAACAGAATCTGACATCAAGAAGATGGAAGAAGAAATCGAATATAGAAAAGTAGTAGTTCGAAAAGAAAAGCTGGAAGCTGTAAAGGAAGCAAGAGCACAGGGCGACCTGAGTGAGAATTTCGAGTATTATGCAGCGAAGAAGGATAAGAATGCGAATGAAAAAAGAATCCGTTATCTGGATCGTATGGTAAGAACTGCTGAGATCATAAAAGATGAGTCAGCGGATGATGAAGTAGGTTTGAATAATACTGTTCGTGTTTATTTTGAAGAAGATGATGAAGAAGATACTTATCGTATCGTAACGACAGTCCGCGAAGATGTATTAAATGGTATTATCAGCAATATATCTCCGATGGGGAAAGCATTGCTTGGTCATAAAGTCGGTGACCGTGTAGAGGTTGTTCCGGGAAAGGGCGACCCTTTCCATATTGTGATACGGGAGATTGTTAAGACAACCGATGAATCCCAGGATCATATTCGATAGAAGATAAAAATATACGGACAGGATGAAGAAGGTGACAGTCAGATGACATGTTTGGAAGCACAATCAAAGATCATGGCATTCATAGAGAACAAACTCCCGGACGATGAATTGAAGGAGTTTATTAAGCATGTCAAAAATTGTGAAAACTGTTCGGAAGAATTGGAAATCTACTATACCTTGATCGTTGGTATGAAAGAATTGGACAATGAAGAAAATCTTTCCACGAACTTCAAAAAGGAACTGGATGATAAGCTGGATGAAGAAATGACACGTATGACAGCCGTTAAACGAATTGCAACCTCTACAATCGTTCTGGTTCTGGCTGCAATTGTGATCGGACTTGTATGGGTATATAGTGGAGTTCTGGAAAAAGTATATCATTATGAGCAGAATGCCAAACAGAAATCGCAGACAGAATATTATTATAGTGATACTTTTGGAGAAAAGCTGTTTTTTGACAATAAATATATGATCGAATATCTGGAGAAAATTTTATATAAAAAGGATGATCTTCCCGGAACTAGTGATAAAAACGTACAGTTTATGGATAAAATAAAGAGATATAACCAGACACACAAAAACTATCTGGAAGTCGCCGAAGAAACGGCAGAGAAGGACAATTTGGAAAATGAAGAAAATATTATTAATTGATGGACACAGTATATTAAACCGTGCATTCTATGGTCTGCCGGATCTCACAAACTATGAAGGACTGCATACAAATGCAGTTCTTGGTTTTCTTAATATTATATTTAAGATCATGGACGAGGAAAAGCCGGATCATATGTGTGTAGCATTTGATGTGCATGAACCGACATTCCGTCATCTGAAATACAGCGCATATAAAGGAACCAGAAAGCCGATGCCGGAGGAACTTCGTGAACAAGTTCCGCTTATGAAAGAAGTGCTTACAGCTATGCATGTCACGATTGTGGAAAAAGGCGGTTATGAGGCAGATGATATCATTGGTACGATATCAAGGATGGCAGAACGAAATGGCTATGCAACTGTGATTGTGTCGGGTGACAGAGATCTTCTGCAGCTTGCAACAGATACGATCCTTGTGCGGATCCCAAAAACAAAAGCAAGCGGCACAACGATAGAAAATTATTATGCAAAGGATGTTGTTGAGGCATATGGTGTTACACCGGTTCAGTTTATAGATATGAAGGGGCTTATGGGCGATACCTCTGATAATATTCCCGGAGTTCCGGGAATCGGAGAAAAGACAGCGGCAAAGCTGATGATTGAATACGGAAGCATGGAGAATATTCTGGATCATCTGGATACGGTAAAGCCTCCGCGTGTTCAGAAGAATCTGACCGAGAACATGGATCTTGCAGTTATGTCAAAGGATCTTGCAACGATCAAACTGGACTGCGAGCTGGATGTTTCTCTGGATGAAATGACGATCGAATCATTATTCAATGATGATTCATATAAGATTTTTAAAAGATTAGGCTTTAACAGTCTGTTAAAAAAGTTTGGCACAGTGACAGAGACGGCGGAGATCAATCCGGTTATCACCTTGCTTGAAACAACGGAGCAGATAGATGGTTTTCTTGCCGATAAGATGAAAAATATAGATAAGATCGGTTTATATCCAATCTGGAAGGATGGAACCTTATTCGGGCTGTCTGCTGCCACATCTGATAAAGAGGTCTATATTTTGTCGAATCTGAATGGAATGGAGCATGACAGACTGACAGAGAATATAGTATCAGCCACCAGGAACGGTATGCAGATCGATATTCTGGATTTAAAGGAAGCATTGTCAGTCTTTCCGTTTGATGAGAGTGATACAAAGGTGCATGATATCGGTGTAGCGGCATATCTCTTAAATCCGATGGAGGATGTATATTCCTATGATGCGGTCGCAAGGAATTATCTTGGTGCAACACTGCCGTCTGAAAAAGAACTGGTTGGAAAAGATGAACTGAATCTGTTTTCTTTTGCAAATGAAACTTTTCAGAAATTATTTGCATATAAGGCGTTGATCCCATATCTTGTAGGTGATCTTCTGATGGAACATCTGGAAAAACAGGAGATGTTTACCCTCTATAATGAGATCGAGATGCCAACGGTATATACACTTTATGATATGGAGCACCGGGGAATCAGGGTTGACCGAAAAGCTTTGGATGATTACAGCGTAAAGCTGCAGAGCAGGATCGACGAACTGCATACTGATATCATCGGTTATGCAGGAAAAGAGTTTAATATTAATTCGCCAAAACAGTTAGGTGTTATTTTATTTGAAGATATGGGACTTTCCGGTGGCAAGAAGACCAAGACCGGATACAGCACCAGCGTTGATGTGCTGGAAAAGATAAAGAATGACCATCCAATCATACCTGCGATACTGGAATATCGTCAGCTTACAAAGCTGAATTCCACTTATGCGCAGGGATTGACGGCATATATATCAGAAGATGGCAGGATTCACGGAACCTTTAACCAGACGATCACAGCGACCGGCCGTATCAGTTCGACTGATCCGAACCTCCAGAATATTCCTATGAAACTGGAACTTGGCAGACTGATTCGAAAGGCATTTATTCCGGAGGATGGATATGTATTTGTAGATGCTGATTATTCTCAGATTGAACTTCGTGTACTTGCTCATTTGTCCGGAGATCAGGTTATGCAGAATGCCTTTCTGAATCATGTAGATATCCATGCAACGACAGCTTCTGAGGTGTTCGATGTTCCGATCGATCAGGTAACATCCTTGCAGAGAAGAAATGCAAAGGCAGTTAACTTCGGTATTGTTTATGGGATCAGTGCATTTGGTTTGTCGGAGGATCTTGGAATATCCAGAAAAGAAGCGGCTGATTATATTGAGAAATATTTTGCAACCTATAAGAATATAAAGTCATTCCTTGACCGTCAGGTGGAAGAAGCAAAAGCAGATGGTGTTGTGCGGACGATGTTCGGTCGTATCCGTCCTGTACCGGAGCTTCGGTCTTCAAACTTCATGACCAAAAGCTTTGGTGAACGTGTTGCAATGAATTCGCCGATTCAGGGAACGGCGGCAGATATTATTAAGATTGCTATGTTCCGTGTGAATATGGAACTGAAAAGACGAGGATTGAAATCCCGCCTGATCTTACAGATCCATGATGAACTTCTGGTAGAGACTGCAAAGGATGAGATTGACATTGTAAAAGAGATCATGGAAAAGGAAATGATGGGTGCAGCCGACATGGCAGTACCGCTTGAGATCGGTATCAGTGAAGGAGATAACTGGTATGATGCGAAATAAAGATGAGATGCTGATCCTTGGACTAACAGGAGGCATTGGTTGCGGAAAGACAGCAGTTCTTACGATATTAAAGGAAGAATATGATGCATATATAATAGAAGCAGACCGTCTGGCACATGAGTTGATGGAACCCGGGAAAACGGTTTATCAGGGAATTGTGGATGCATTTGGTATGGAGGTTTTGATGGATACTGATATAGATATATCTGTACCTGCTGAAGGAAATGCAGTGACAGACAACGGTCAATCAACGGTTAACCGCTCGATTGACAGAAAGAAGCTTGGAGATATCGTATTCCACGATAAAGATAAGCTGGCTTTGCTGAACAGTATCTCACATCCGTTAGTGAAAGAAGAAATCCTGCGCCGGATTGAGGAACAGAAGGATGCCGGAAAAAAGCTGTTCGTGATTGAAGCTGCTTTGCTGATTCAGGATGGATATAAGAGTATCTGTGATAAGATGTGCTATGTCTATGCAGACTTGGATGTCCGGATATCCAGACTCTGCGAATATCGTGGCTTTACCAAAGAACGAGCGCAGGCGGTTATCGATTCACAGGAGTCGGAAGCTTTTTATCTGGAAGCCTGCGACTATAAGATTGATAATTCCGGGTCGCTTGAAAATACGAAAAAAGACTTGAAGCACATATTAGATGAATGTAGAATATAATGTGTTGTCTGACACATAAAGATTCAAGCAGATAACTGTATAAATAAATTATGTTATATACGACAGGCGTTGTGCCGGTCAGAACAAAATATATAAAGTGAGGATATTTAATATGAAGGTTTTAGTTATTAACTGTGGCAGTTCATCGTTGAAGTATCAGTTGATCGATTCTGATACAGAAGAACTTCTTGCAAAGGGCTTATGTGAACGTATCGCTGTAGATGGAAGACTTACCCATACAACGACAGGAAAAGAGAAATATACAAAGGATCTTCCTATGCCGGATCATAATGCAGCAGTCAGTTATGTATTAGAAGCATTAACAGATAAAGAGACAGGTGCGATCACTGATCTGTCCGAGATCGATGCGGTAGGCCACAGAATCGTACATGGTGGTGAGAAATTTGCCAAGTCTGTTGTGATTACAGATGAAGTAATTGCTGCGATTGAAGAATGTAACGATCTTGCGCCATTACATAATCCGGCAAACCTGATCGGGATTCGTGCATGCCAGAAGCTGATGCCGGGTGTTCCGAATGTCGGTGTATTTGATACAGCGTTTCATCAGACAATGCCGGATAAAGCATATATCTACGGTATTCCTTATGAATATTATACAGACTATAAGATTAGAAGATATGGCTTCCACGGCACAAGCCACAGCTTTGTATCAAAGAGAACAGCAGAGCTTCTTGGAAAAAATATCGAAGATACAAAGATCATCGTATGTCATCTTGGCAATGGTTCCAGTATTACAGCGGTTAAGGGTGGAAAATCAGTAGATACAACCATGGGTCTGACACCGCTTGCAGGTGTGATCATGGGAACAAGATCCGGTGATATCGATCCTGCCATTATCGAATTCCTTGCAAACAAGACAGGAAAGAATATCGAAGAGATCAATACGATCTTAAATAAAAAGTCCGGTGTTTATGGTCTCTCCGGTGGATTCAGTGATTTCAGAGATCTCGGCAAGGGTATGGAAGAAGGAAATGACAGATGTCGTCTTGCACTTGATGTATTTGCATATGGTGTCAAGAAGTATATCGGTGCATATGCCGCAGCAATGGGTGGAGTAGATGCGATTGCATTTACAGCCGGTATCGGTGAGAATAATCCATATGTCAGAAACCTTGCGATGTCAGATATGGAATACATGGGTATCACGATCGATCAGGAAGCAAACAAGGTTATGGGAGATGAAAAGCTGATCTCCACACCGGATTCCAAGGTAAAGGTATTTGTAGTTCCTACAAATGAGGAGCTTGCGATTGCCAGAGAGACTGTTGCTTTAGTGTAACGAAAAAGAAAATATGGCAAAAAATATGTGATTTTATCGTTGACAAAGAGTATTCAAATATGTATAATAACCAATGTGCGATTTTTAGGAGATATTATGTTAATTGATTTATCAGAGATTTTATCGACAGAAGGACAGGTAAAAGACTACGATATTATATCTGAATTGAAGGAATTTTCTTTCAACGGAAATGTATATGTAGTCGATAATGTAAAGGATTTTCATCTTACCGCCAGAAATGAAGGTAAGAGAAAAGCAAGTCTTAAGGGCGGCTGTGTTGTCACACTTAAGATGCTATGTGACCGTTGTCTGGATGAAATTACAGAGGATTTTGAAGTGGACATAGACGAGATGATCGATATGGCTATCTTTGAAACAGATAAAGTTGATGAGATCGAGGAATTAGATTATCTGGAAGATCACATTATTAATATGGACATGCTTTTACAGAAGGAACTAATGACTTTAGTCCCGATGCAGATATTATGCAAAGATGATTGCAAAGGTCTGTGCAAAGTGTGTGGAGCAAATCTGAATCATGAAACATGTGATTGTGATGATTTTGTTCCGGATCCAAGATTATCAGTTTTTGCAAACATCTTGAAAGGTTGAGGAGGTGTGATTAATGTCAATTTGTCCAAAGAATAAGAGTTCAAAGGCCAGAAGAGATAAGCGTAGAGCTAACTGGAAGATGACTGCTCCTGCATTAGTAAAGTGCAGCAAGTGTGGCGAATTAATGGTTCCACATAGAGTATGTAAGAATTGTGGTTCATACAACAAGAAAGAGATTATCTCAGTAGGTGAGTAATTATAAATAGAGCTTTCCGAGCGATCGGAAGGCTTTATTTTTTTGCACCGATATCCCCTGTTGACTTTAAGAAAGGCAAAATATATAATAGCTTTGTGCATTTATACGGTCAGAGCAGAGTCCTATTCTGACAAACCCTGGGGTTGGTCTGCGTAGGAGTCTGGACTCCGATTCGTATAATAAGAAATATGGAAATGCCGGAATAGTTCCGGTATAGAAAGGAAACAGGAATAAGATGAGCGAAGTAACAAGAGTAGTCGTAGATGCCATGGGTGGAGATTATGCACCGGAGTGGATCATAAGAGGTGCAGTAGAAGCGATCAATGAAGGCGCAAAGGCACAGATAATACTGACCGGTAAAGAAGATGTAATAAAGAAGGAACTTGCAAAATATACTTACGATCAGTCAAAGATCGAGGTTGTAAATGCAACAGAGGAGATCACCTGTCATGAAGCCCCGGTACAGGCTGTCAGAAGCAAGAAGGATTCTTCACTGGTGGTTGGTCTGAATATGGTAAAGAACGGAGAAGCTGATGCGATTATTTCAGCCGGAAGCTCAGGTGCGATCCTTGCAGGTGGACAGTTGGTAGTCGGACGTTCCAAAGGTGTAAAGCGTTCACCGCTTGCTCCATTACTTCCTACATCAAAGGGTTATTCCCTTCTGATCGACTGTGGAGCGAATGTCGATGCCAGACCGGAACATCTGTTACAGTTTGCAAAGATGGGTTCTATCTATATGGAGAATATCGAGCATGTAAAGAATCCAAGAGTTGCGATCGTAAATATCGGTGATGAAGAAGAAAAGGGAAATGCTCTTGTAAAAGAGACATATCCGTTATTAAAAGAATGTAAGGACATTAATTTTGTTGGAAGTATCGAGGCAAGAGAGATTCCAAATGGTGCAGCAGATGTCATTGTCTGTGAAGCATTTGTCGGAAATGTTATCTTAAAGTTGTATGAAGGCCTTGCAAAGATGCTTTTAGGTGAGATCAAGAATACGATCATGTCTTCATTTAAAACCAAGATCGGAGGACTTCTGATCAAGAGTTCATTGAACGGCTTGAAGGAACGTTTTAATGCGAAGAACAAAGGTGGTGCACCGTTGCTTGGCTTAAAGGGCCTTGTTGTAAAGATCCACGGTAATTCTCATAACGAAGAGGTTAAGAGCGCTATTTTCCAGTGTATTAATTTCAAGGAAAATGGTGTAAATGAAAAAATTGCCGAGAATATTGGAAAAGAAGTGGCGAAGTAATTATGAACACAGAACGATTTCATAATATAGAAGATATCATTGGGTATACCTTTCATGATCTGGAACTGCTTGTAACAGCGTTAACACATAAGTCCTATGCAAATGAGCGGAAGATCAATAAAGTAGAATCCTATGAACGGTCGGAATTCCTTGGGGATGCAATCCTGGAATTCGTTGTAAGTGAATATCTTTATAAAAATTATCCGGATTACCCGGAAGGAAAATTAACAAAGCTCCGAGCAAGTCTGGTATGTGAATTTACCTTGTCTCAGATATCCAAGGAACTAAAGTTTGGACATTATGTTCTGTTAAGCAGGGGAGAAGATCTGACCGGAGGGAGAAATCGGAACTCGATCATGTGTGATCTGTTTGAGGCAGTTCTCGGTGCGATCTATCTGGATGGCGGCTTAGATGAGGCAAAGAAATTTGTCCACCGGTTTTTACTTGATGATGTTGAGACACATTCACTGTTTTATGATGCCAAGTCAACCTTGCAGGAGCTTGCGCAGAAAGAAGAAAAAACCCTTACTTATGCCTTGTTAGAGGAGAAGGGGCCGGATCATAATAAATCTTATATATCCGAGGTGTGCATTAACGGGGAGCATGTTGCAACAGGTGAAGGAGCATCCAGAAAGGCTTCGGAGCAGACGGCAGCATATAATGCACTGTTACAAATAAAGAAAAAGCAGGGTTAATATATGTATTTAAAAAGTATTGAAGTAAACGGCTTCAAATCATTTGCAAATAAAATCGTATTCAAATTCAATCATGGAATAACCTGTATCGTTGGACCGAATGGTTCGGGGAAGAGTAACGTAGCGGATGCTGTCCGCTGGGTACTTGGTGAACAGAGTGCAAAGAGTCTCCGAGGCTCTAAGATGGAGGATGTAATCTTCTCCGGTACACAGCTTCGTAAGCCACAGGGTTCTGCTTATGTAGCGATCACGTTAGATAACAGTGATCATCATCTGCCGATTGATTATAATGAAGTAACGGTTGCCAGACGTGTGTATCGTTCGGGAGAAAGTGAATATCTTATTAATGGTACAGTCAGTCGTTTAAAGGATGTAAATTCGCTGTTCTTTGATACCGGTATCGGTAAAGAGGGATATTCCATTATCGGACAGGGTCAGATTGAGAAGATCTTAAATGGTAAACCGGAGGAACGACGGGAACTGTTCGATGAAGCGGCAGGAATTGTAAAATTTAAAAAGAACAAAGCGGCAGCCGAGAAATCATTAGAGGCAGAGCGTGACAATCTAAGTCGTGTCAATGATATTTTATATGAGTTGGAAAAGCAGGTCGGTCCATTACAGAAGCAGTCAGAAACAGCGAGAAAATATCTGTTATTTAAGGACGAACTGAAGAAACTGGATATCAATGCTTTTTTCCTTGAAATGGAGCATTTAAAAGAGATTCTTGATAAAGATACAGAGAATCGGGAAATCTTAAATAATGATCTCACGCAGAATAAAGAAGAACTGGAGCATACAAAGGAAGAATATGAGCGTATCGAGCAGGCGTTAGAGGAGATCAATCAGGCAATCGATGCATCCAAGAATCAGGTGCATGAGCTCCGGTTAAAAAATGAACGTCTGGAAGGTGAGATCAACGTTATCAACCAGCAGATCTTGAACTCCCGACAGAATGATAAGAATATACAGGAACAGATCGACAGGATCAACCGTCAGCGGGAAACTGATCGGAAAGAGATGGAGAATTATCAAGGACAAAAGGATGCCCTTGGAGATCAGGTTTCAACCATTTCCGGTTCTCTGGATACTGCAAAAGGAGAAAGCAGCCGCTTGGATGCCTATATCCATGAATGCCAGGATAAGATCGAAGAATGTAAATCCGACATCATCGAATATATCCATGAGAGTGGAAATCTTCAGGCGAAGGTCGGAAGATATGATGCGATGCTTGAGAACATCAACTTCCGTAAGACCCAGTTAAATCAGAGATATCTGCAATTTAAAAGTGATGATAATAACGACCGGAAGGAACATGATGAGTTACAGGCAAAGCTATCTGTATTGGATCAGAATGTATCCGGCATTATCAAGGAACTCGAAACTGCAGAAAAGGATCTGGAAGAAAATCAGAGCAGAAATAAAGTCAATCGTGAGCGGATACATAATACAAACGAAGAATTATCAGCGACCAGATCCAAGATGGAAGCACTCCGGAATATTACAGAACGCTATGATGGCTATGGCAACAGCATCCGTCGTGTTATGGAGCAGAAAAAGAACAATCCGGGCATTATTGGAGTTGTTGCTGATATAATCGATGTAGATAAGAAGTATGAGGTTGCTGTCGAGACTGCACTCGGCGGAAGCATTCAGAATATTGTTACGGAGGATGACAGCACGGCAAAGAAGATCATTCAGTTCTTAAAACAGAACAAATATGGTCGTGCAACTTTTCTTCCGTTAAATACGATCACAGACCGTGGACAGGTTCGAAATGAAGTTCTGTCAGAACAGGGTGTGATCGGTATCGCTTCTTCTCTGGTAAAGGCAGATGCAAAATTTGATCGACTCGTTAAGAATCTGCTTGGCAGGATCGTGGTTGTAGATAACATCGACCATGCACTTGCAGTTGCGAGAAAATACAATCAGTCTCTGAGACTGGTTACGATCGAAGGTGAACTGATCAATCCGGGCGGATCAATGACAGGTGGTGCTTTCCGTAATTCCAGTAATCTTCTTGGACGAAAGAGAGAATTGGATGAGATCAGGAAAAAGATCGATGAGTTAAATCTGATCGCAAAGGATGCAGCCGGACTGGATGAAGAATTAAAAACGTCAAGAGATGCACTCCGCGCGCAGATTGAGAGCTTAAACACAAGACTTCAGCAGGCATATCTTGAGAAGAATACGTTGTCTTTAAATATGGAGCAGGTAGCATCCAAGCTTGCAGAGTCTGAGAAAGCATTTGCATCGATCCAGAAAGAAATCAATGAGTTGAACAGTCAGATAGCGGAGATCAATACAAATAAAGATCAGCTTGCTGATAATAATAAGAAGCATGAAGCTGCCAAGGTTCAGTGTGAAGAAATGATCAAGGAACTGGAAGCCAAGGCTATCGAAGCACAGAGCAAGCTTGCAGCGGCAAATACGAAGGTATCTGAATTACTGATCGAATATAACTCAGTAAAACAGAAGGATGACTTTATTCAGGAGAATATAAGACGTATCCGTCTGGATGATGAGAAATTACAGGAAGAACTGGCATCCTATATAACACAGGTACAGGCGACAGGCACAGATATCACGAAGTTAGAAGAACAGGCAGAGGCGATCCGTAAGACGATCGAGAAAGATTCCGATGAAGTATCTGATCAGGAAGAACAGCTTGCAGCATATCATAAAGAACGGGATGATATGACAGCCAGTCATAAAGAATTCTTTGCGATCCGGGAAGAATTATCCGAGAAGATCGCAGGTCTGGAAAAGGCAGTATTCAAGCTTGATTCAGCGATTGAGAAGAATACGGAGAAGTCGGATGAGCTGTCAAATTATATGTGGGCAGAATATGAATTGACATTAAATATGGCGGCAGAGTTCCGGGATGAGGAATTAAACGATCTTTCATCCTTAAAGAAAGAGATCACCGCAGTAAAAGCAAAGATCAAATCACTTGGTGATGTCAATGTCAATGCGATCGAGGACTATAAAGAAGTATCAGAACGATATGAGTTTTTAAAGGGACAGCATGATGATATCGTTCTTGCAGAGAAGAATCTGTTAGATGTGATCGAGAAATTGAATGTATCCATGCAGGAACAGTTCAATACGAAGTTCAAAGAGATCCAGGTTATGTTCGACAAGGTCTTTAAAGAGCTGTTCGGTGGTGGACGAGGTGCACTGGAACTGGTCGATGATACCAATCTTTTAGAGACCGGTATCCGTATCATTGCACAGCCGCCGGGAAAGAAATTACAGAACATGATGCAGCTTTCCGGTGGTGAAAAGTCACTGACAGCGATTGCACTGTTATTTGCGATCCAGAGTCTGAAACCATCACCATTCTGTTTGCTGGACGAGATCGAAGCAGCACTGGATGATTCAAATGTAAGACGATTTGCACAGTATCTGAACCGATTGACAAAGGACACACAGTTTATTGTCATTTCACATAGAAAGGGAACCATGGAAGCAGCCGATATCCTGTATGGTATTACGATGCAGGAAAAGGGTGTATCCACTCTGGTATCCGTAAATCTGATCGAGAACGATCTGGACAAATAAGGAGGTATAAGCTATGGCTGAGGAAAAGAAGGGATTTTTCAAACGATTAAAAGAAGGACTCAGTAAGACAAGAAATAGTATCGTAGACAGTTTTTCTTCCGTGTTCGGAGCATCCCATATTGATGATGATTTTTATGAAGAACTGGAAGAGACATTCATCATGGCTGATATGGGATATGAGACAACGGAAAAGGTGATCGAGAACCTGAAAGAACGTGTCAAGGAGGCCAGGATCAAAGAACCTGCGGCATGCAAGGAACTGATCATCAATATCATAAGAGATCAGATGATGGTGGATGAAAGTGCATATGATTTTGAAAAGAAAAAATCAGTTATACTTGTGATCGGTGTAAATGGTGTCGGTAAGACAACTACGATCGGTAAGCTGGCAGCCCAGTATAAGAAGAGCGGTAAAAAGGTTCTGATCGCAGCCGCTGATACATTCCGTGCAGCCGCAATCGATCAGTTAAAGACCTGGGCGGATCGTGCAGGTGTAGAGATGATCTCTCATAATGAGGGCGCAGATCCTGCGGCAGTTGTATACGATGCGGTATCTGCTGCAAAGGCAAGAAATACCGATATTTTATTGATCGATACAGCCGGAAGACTTCATAATAAAAAGAACCTGATGGATGAGCTGGCTAAGATGCGCCGCATCATTTCCAGAGATTATCCGGATGCAAATGTAGAATCCCTGATCGTGTTAGATGGAACGACCGGACAGAATGCATTAGAGCAGGCAAGACAGTTCAGCAATGTAACGGAGATTGATGGTATCGTGATCACAAAGCTAGACGGTACAGCCAAGGGTGGTATCGCGATTGCAATTCAGGCAGAATTGAATGTTCCGGTTAAATTTATCGGAATCGGTGAGAAGATTGACGACTTACAGCGTTTTGATCCGTCCGCATATGTGGAAGCACTGTTCTCAGGCTTTGACGAAGACCGAAGCGAGCTTGACATTCTTATGGATGAAGCTGATCTATAATTATGAAAATCGTGCAGTTTATTCTAGTAACTGTTTGAAAATAAAAAAGTAATGACAATGGTGGATAATAACTGTCTGAATATGAAATACAGAAAAAGGAGACTGACAATGGCAGAAGAACTTACATTAGAAAAATTTGAAGAGGCATATAATATAATTAAAAAAGTTGTTTTACCAACAAAGCTGGTAGAGAGCGAATATTACAGCAACCTGACAGGGAATAAAGTATTTTTTAAACCGGAAAATATGCAGCTTACCGGAGCGTATAAGATCCGTGGAGCATATTATAAGATCAGTACACTGACAGACGAAGAAAGACAGAAAGGTCTGATCACTGCATCAGCCGGAAATCATGCACAGGGTGTTGCATATGCAGCAAAAGCATATGGGGTAAAAGCAACGATCGTTATGCCATCGTCAACTCCTCTGATCAAAGTAAACCGCACCAAATCATATGGTGCAGAGGTTATCTTATATGGAGATGTATACGACGAATCCTGCGCATATGCATTAGAGCTTGCAGAAGATAAGGGTTATACCTTTATTCATCCATTCGATGATCTGGATGTTGCAACCGGACAGGGCTCTGTCGCAATGGAAATCATCAAGGAGCTTCCGTTTGTAGATTATATTCTTGTTCCGATCGGTGGTGGCGGACTGGCTACCGGTGTATCTACACTGGCCAAGATGATGAATCCGAATATCAAAGTGATCGGTGTAGAACCCGCAGGCGCAAATTGTATGCAGGTTTCTTTGAAGAATAAGAAAGTAACGACACTTCCAATGGTAGACACGATCGCAGATGGTACAGCAGTTAAGACTCCGGGATCAAAGATCTTCCCATACATTCAGAAGAATCTGGACGGTATCATCACAGTAGAAGACAATGAACTGATCGTCTGCTTCCTTGATATGCTGGAAAATCATAAGATGCTGGTTGAAAATTCCGGTCTGCTTACTGTTGCAGCCTTAAAGCATCTGAATGTGAAGGGACAGAAGGTTGTCAGCATCTTAAGTGGCGGTAATATGGATATGATCACATTTGCATCCTTAGTACAGCACGGACTGATTGCCAGAAGCCGTATCTTCACAGTTTCAACCTTGCTTCCGGATAAGCCGGGCGCATTGATGAATATTTCCAAGATTATTGCAGATTTACAGGGAAATATCATCAAACTGGAGCATAACCAGTTTGTATCGATCAACCGTAATTCGGCAGTTGAACTTGTGATCACACTGGAAGCATTTGGTCCGGAACATAAGCAGCTGATCATTAATACGCTCGCAGAACATGGTTACAGACCAAAGGAAAAAATGACAACAGGAATTTATAATTAATGATAAATGTAACTGTAAACGGAACAGAACAGATCAAATGTAATAAAGGAGATAATCTGTATCAGGTACTGAATGCGGCAGGATATGTCTTTGCAGGAAACTGCGGCATGAAAGGACGCTGTAACCGGTGTCTGGTATGGAATCAGGATACTGGCAGTTTTGTAAAAAGCTGCCAGTACATTGTAGATAGGGATATCTCGATACGGCTGGAGGAAGAACAGCTTACCGGTATTACAGGGCATAAGATGAATCTGCCAACCGAACAGAGAAAGAAGCCTGTTACTTCCGCATATGGCATTGCCATTGACATCGGTACGACTACGATCGGTATGGAGCTTGTGGATCTGAATGAGAAAGCAGTTAAATGCTCATTCAGTACGCTTAACTCACAGATCGCGACAGGTGCTGATGTTGTAGCGAGGATTCAAGCGGCAGATACAAAGGAAGGTCTGGAGCATCTGCGGTTACTTTTGTTTTCGGATATTCAAAAGGGTGTTGACCATATGCTTATAAATACGCCGGAAGCTGTAGATCATATCCGCAGATATGTTCTGGCAGGAAATGCAACGATGCTTTCGATCGCAGAAGGGCTTACGACAGAGAATCTGTTTGGATATCCGTTTACACTTAAGAATTCGGATATCCGGGTGATAGAACAGAATGACTTTATCGCTTCTCCATCTTTTGAGAATGCGGCTTCGGATGTTATCTGTCTGCCGAATATTGCGGCATTTTCCGGCGCAGATATTGCAGCAGGCGCAGTTGCCGCAGAGATTGATCGGGATTTCTCATATCGTATGCTGATCGATCTTGGAACAAACGGGGAGATCATTCTCTGTAATAAGGAATACGGAGTGGCGACCTCTGCTGCCTGTGGTTCAGCGTTTGAAGGATGTTTTCGTACAGCAAATGTATTCGGTTCGAATATATTTGACATGCTGGCATTATTGTTAAAACGGGGACAGATGGATTCGGAAGGAGTGCTTGCGGAACCGTATTTTGAATCCGGTATCTCGATGGGAAGCAACATGAAGATTGACATGGAGACGATTCGGGCATTTCAGCTTGGAAAATCAGCAATTCTTTCAGGAATCATGATGCTTGTAAGAGAGATCGGTATTGAGCTTTCCGATATTGCTGAAGTCTGTATTGCAGGAGGCTTTGGATTCCATCTAAATCTGACAAATGCAGTAACACTGGGACTATTCCCGCAGAGCTTTCAGGGGAAAATGAAGGTTCTTGGCAATACTTCACTTGAGGGCGCATATTTGTCCTTGATTGAACCGGGTTTTATTGATACAATAAACAGGTTTAAAGAGAAAATCCGGTATGTGGATCTGAGTAATCGTTCGGATTTTAATACAATATATATCGAGCATCTGCCGTTTCGGATATATTAGACCGGAATAAGTATGAAAGATAGAGTAAGCTGATATTCTGGAAGCTTTTTCATACATTTTGGAGATGCAGAGTTGAGGCGTAGAATATGGAATTACTGAGTATTGCCAGTGGTAGCAGTGGAAATTGCTATTATGTAGGCAATGAAGAGACACATCTGCTTGTAGATGCAGGCGTAAGTGGTAAGAAAATTGAAACAGCGTTAAATGAGATCGACCGAAAACCTTCTGATTTGAATGGAATTCTTGTAACACATGAGCATATTGATCATGTGAAAGGGCTTGGTGTTATGGCGAGAAAGCATGGCATACCGATCTATACAACAGGGGGAACAATCTCTGAGATTAAGAAAATGTCATCCGTTGGAACGATTGATGACAGCTTGTTCCATGAGATCGAACCGGATGAACCATTCTTTATCAACGATCTGTCGATCGATGCATCAGCGATTTGGCACGATGCCGCTGATCCGGTATGTTACAGTATCAGTGACGGAAAAAGTAAGTTTTCCATTGCAACGGATATGGGGAATTTTGATGACTATGTTGTAAATAAATTAAAGAATTCCGATATCATGGTGATCGAAGCAAATCATGATATACGGATGCTTCAGGCGGGACCATATCCATATTATCTGAAGCAACGTATTCTGGGAAACCGTGGACATTTGTCCAACGAGCGTTCCGGGCAGTTAATAAAAGCATTGTTAAACAGTCATATCAAAGCAATCCTGCTTGGACACCTGAGTAAGGAAAATAATTTTGAAGAGCTTGCATATGAAACGGTAAAGCTTGAGCTTTCAGATAATGAATATGCATCGGATGTCCGGGAATTTGGACTTGAGGTAGCGAGACGCGACCAGCCGGGAGCTTTGCTCACAGTCGGGAATTAATGATGATGAACCGTTCATCAGTTATAAAAATACTATTTGAAGAAGATTCTTTTGCATATCAAAAGAATTTATTATAAAACCAAAAAAATGGTGATATATAGGAGGATACATACATCATGAAAAAAAGAATTATTACAGTAGTTGGTAAAGACAGCATCGGAATCACAGCAAAGGTCTGTGTATACCTTGCAGAGAACAGTGTCAATATCCTTGATATTGCACAGACAATTGTAGGCGGGTACTTCAATATGATGATGGTCGTTGATATACAGGAATCTTCAAAGTCAACAGAAATTATCGCAAATGAACTGAAAGAGATCGGCGATGAGATTGGTGTACAGATTAAGGTACAGCATGAGAAAATCTTTGAAACCATGCACAGAATCTAAGATTTAGAATAGAAATAGGCGAAAAGAGGTCACACTATGATTAGTATAAATGAAGTAATTGAAACCAATGCTATGATCAGCAAGATGAATCTGGATGTCAGAACGATCACAATGGGTATCAGCCTGTTAGACTGCGTTGGTGCGGATGTAGGAGAAACCTGTGAGAAGATCTACACCAAGATCACAACAAAGGCAAAGGATCTTGTATTTATCGGAAATGATATCGGAAGAAAATATGGTATTCCGATCGTAAATAAAAGAATCTCAATCACACCGATCGCATTGATCGGAAGTTCTGTTTGTAAGTCAACAGATGATTATGTAACGATCGCAAAGACATTGGATAAGGCTGCAGATGCCGTAGGCGTAAACTTTATCGGTGGTTATTCCGCTCTTGTATGTAAGGGCATGACTCCATCCGATGAACTTCTGATCCGTTCCATTCCGGAAGCACTTGCATGTACCGGTAAGGTCTGCAGCTCTGTAAATGTCGGTTCTACAAAGACAGGTATCGATATGGATGCTGTAAAACTGATCGGTGAAATGGTAAAAGAGACAGCAGAGCTTACAAAAGAGGAAGATTCCCTTGGATGCTGCAAGTTCGTAGTATTCTGTAATGCACCGGATGATAACCCGTTTATGGCTGGTGCATTCCATGGCGTTACAGAGGGCGATTGCGTTATCAATGTCGGCGTCAGCGGTCCCGGTGTTGTTAAGAGTGCATTGGAAGAAGTTCGTGGTGAGAATTTTGAGGTTCTCTGTGAAACGATCAAGAAGACAGCATTTAAGGTTACAAGAGTTGGACAGCTTGTTGCAAAGGAAGCATCCGAACGTCTCGGTGTTCCGTTTGGTATCGTAGATCTGTCACTTGCACCTACACCCGCAATCGGAGACAGTGTTGGTGAGATTCTTGAGGAGATTGGTCTGGAATATGCCGGTGCTCCGGGAACTACAGCAGCACTTGCTTTATTAAATGATCAGGTAAAGAAGGGCGGTGTTATGGCTTCTTCTTATGTTGGTGGTTTAAGTGGTGCATTTATCCCTGTCAGTGAAGATCAGCGTATGATCGATGCGGTATCAGCAGGTGCACTTTCTCTTGAAAAATTAGAGGCAATGACCTGTGTATGTTCAGTTGGACTTGATATGATCGCAATACCCGGTGATACATCAGCAGCTACCATTTCCGGTATCATTGCAGATGAGATGGCACTCGGTATGATCAACCAGAAGACAACGGCTGTACGTCTGATCCCTGTTATCGGCAAGGGCGTTGGCGATCAGGCTGAATTTGGCGGACTGCTTGGCTATGCGCCAATTATGCCTGTCAACCAGTTTTCATGTGAAAAATTTATTAACCGTGGAGGCAGAATCCCTGCACCTATCCACAGTTTCAAGAACTAATTATATATAACGGAGAACAAAATGAGAAAGCTTGCATTATCAGATGAGATTTTAATGAGTATCGAAAAACCTGCCAGATATATCGGAGGGGAATATAACAGTGTCATGAAGGACAAGGAGCAGGTCGATGTCAGATTTTGCATGTGTTTCCCGGATGTGTATGAGATCGGAATGTCCCATCTCGGCATCCAGATTTTATATGACATGTTCAACCGGAGAGAAGATACCTGGTGTGAACGTGTCTATTCTCCGTGGCCGGATCTGCATAAAGTTATGAAAGAACAGCACATTCCGTTATTTGCACTGGAGTCTCAGGATCCTTTAAAAGAGTTTGATTTTCTTGGAATCACTCTTCAGTATGAGATGTGTTATACGAATATCTTACAGGTGCTTGATTTGGCTGAGATTCCGATCTGGTCGAAGGATCGGGAAAAGGGTGATCCGATCGTGATCGGAGGAGGTCCCTGTTCTTATAATCCGGAACCAATCGCTGATTTCTTTGATATTTTCTATATCGGAGAGGGCGAGACGGTATACGGAGATCTGATCGAATTATATAAGATCTATAAACATTCCGATATGACAAGAGAAGAATTTCTGATCAAGGTGTCGCAGATTCCGGGGCTTTATGTGCCGGCTCTTTATGATGTCACTTATCATGAGGATGGAACGATCGCATCATTTGGACCAAAATACGAAGAGGTTCCAAAGACGATCCTTAAGCAGGTAGTTACGGATATGTCATCCGCTGTCTATCCTGAGAAGCCGGTTGTCTCTTATATGAAGGTCACACAGGACCGTGTTGTATTAGAGATCATGCGGGGATGTATCCGTGGTTGCCGTTTCTGTCAGGCAGGGATGATCTATCGTCCGACCAGACCAAAGGATGTAAACGTACTGAAACATTATGCAGAGGCTATGTTAGATAATACCGGTCAGGAGGAGATTACCTTCAGTTCGTTAAGCTCCAGTGATTATCAGTCACTTCCGGAGCTTACGGACTGCTTGATCGAGAAGATGGACAACAATCATGTCAATATCTCCCTTCCATCCCTCAGAATCGATTCATTTTCCCTTGATGTTATGCAGAAGATTCAGGATATCAAGAAGAATTCCCTGACATTTGCACCGGAAGCCGGAACACAGCGATTAAGAAATGTTATAAATAAAGGTCTGACAAAAGAGAATATATTAAACGGTTCGTTGCAGGCGTTCCTTGGCGGCTGGAATAAGGTCAAGTTGTACTTTATGATGGGACTTCCGACAGAGACTTATGATGATATTACAGGTATTGCAGACCTCTCAGAGGAGATCAGTGAACTGTATTTTGCAAATATACCAAAAGAGAAACGGGATGGTCGTGTCATGGTATCGGCTTCCGCATCTTATTTCGTACCAAAGCCATTTACACCATTCCAGTGGGCGCCGATGATAACACCGGAGGAATTCCAGAAGCGTGCGTATTTTGTTAAAGATAAATTCCGTGAAGCAAAGAACCACAAGAGTCTGAAATTCGCATACCATGAAGCGGATATCACCATCTTAGAAGGTTTGCTTGCCAGAGGTGACCGTAAGCTCTGTCAGGTAATCTATGATGTCTATCAGTCCGGACAGATTTTTGATGCGTGGACGGAATATTTTGATAAATCAAACTGGGACAATGCGCTTGAAAAGAATCATATTGATATCGGCTTCTATACCTATCGTGACAGATGTGTAGATGAGATCCTCCCGTGGGATTTCATAGATATCGGAGTGACAAGAAAGTTTATGGAAAAGGAATGGGAGCGCGCACAGGCAGAGGTCGTTACACCAAACTGCCGGATGAAGTGTTCCGGCTGCGGCGCAGCGAAGTTTGGAGGAGGTGTTTGTTTTGAAAATAAGAATTAAATACTCCAAGCTTGGAAATCTGAAATTTATCGGTCATCTGGATGTCATGCGTTATTTCCAGAAGGAGATCCGCCGGGCAAAGCTGGATATCAGTTATTCCAAAGGCTATTCCCCACACCAGATCATTTCATTTGCAGCACCGCTTGCACTTGGGATTACATCGGATGGTGAATATTTTGATGCAGAATTTAATTCTGTGACAACTTCGGCTGAGATGATCGAAGCTTTAAATGCAGTATCCGTTGATGAGATACATGTTACGAAATGTGTGCAGATCCCGGAGAATGCAAAGAATGCTATGTCGATCGTTGCTGCATCGGATTATGAGATCACATTCCGGGAGCAGAATGATCTCAGTGAAAAACTGCTTGCTTCCGTTGAAGAGTTGAATAAACAGGACGAGATCATTGTATTAAAGAAAACAAAAAAGAGTGAAAAAGAAGAAAATATCCGTCCAGGTATTTTAAAGCTGGAACGGAGAGGTGACAGTATCTACATGCTGTTACAGACCGGAAGTGTCTATAATCTGAAACCGGAATTAGTGGTAAAGGCATTATATGACCTTTGCGGTGAGACCTATGATTTCTTCCGGATCTATATTCACCGACTGGAAACGTATTATGACAAAGACGGCTCGTTACAGCCGCTTTATATGGCAGGTGAAGAATTCTGATGAATAAGCTTGTAATAACAAATTATGAAGATCATATACTGGAAGCTCTTTATTCGGATGGAAAGCTGTCAGATCTGATGTTATTTGATCGACAGTCCATCTTATCAAATATCTATGTCGGCAAGGTGGAAAATATCGTGTCCAATATAGACGCAGCCTTTGTCGATATCGGTACAGGGCTTCCATGCTATTACAGTATCACTGATAATAAACATATATTTTTAAATGCAAAAAAAGATTCTGTGTTAAAAGCCGGAGACGAGATTCTCGTACAGGTAAGCAAGGATGCGATCAAGACAAAGAATCCGGTCGCTACGTCGGAAATTGAATTGAAGACAGAAAATCTGCTTGTGAATACATCAGGCAGGATTGGTATATCCGGGAAGATCCGAAAGAAAGAGACAAGAGATCATCTGCACCAACTGGCGAAGAGAGTATTGCCGGATGGATTTGGCTGTATCTTACGAACTGTCTGTCAGGAGCTGCCGGATGAAGTTGTATTGTCGGATTTAAACGAACTATCTGAAAAATTAGAACAAATCATACAGACAGCAAAGACCAGAACCTGTTATTCCTGTCTGTATAAGAATGATGCGGAATATCTCGATTATTTTATATTAAAGCATAATGCAGGGCTTCAAGAGATCGTAACGGATCAGAAGGCGGTATTTGATGAATTCGAGACCTATCTGTCAGAGAAACAGATCACGGATGTGAAGCTTACCATGTATAATGATAAAAACTGTAATCTGATGACTTTATATAATCTGCCAAAAAATCTGGAAAACCTGAAAAAAGAACGGGTCTGGATGAAGTCGGGTGCCTACCTGGTGATCGAACAGACGGAGGCAATGGTCGTGATCGATGTAAATACCGGTAAATCGGTCGATAAACATTCCTTTGAGGAACATCTGCTCCGTATCAATTCTGAAGCGGCAGTCGAGGTATGCAGACAGTTGAGACTGCGGAATCTGTCAGGGATCATCGTAGTTGATTTTATAAATATGAAACAGCCGGGCTCGATGGATGTTATAAAAGATATCCTTGAACAGGAGCTTGCAAAGGATTCTGTTCCTGCAGCATTTGTGGATGTTACTAAGCTTTCTCTGGTGGAACTAACCCGAAAAAAAATTCGCAAATCGTTGAAAGAACAGTTGACAAAATAAAACCAAAATGGTAGAGTGTACTAGTGTGCCGCACAGTGAGGTATAAGTTCGCATATTTTTATGCGACACCACAACTGGCGAGTTTGATTAAGGAGGTAAACTCTATGTACGCAATTATAGCAACAGGCGGTAAGCAGTACAAGGTAGCTGAAGGAGACGTAATCAGAGTTGAGAAGCTTGGAGCAGAAGCTGGCAGCGAAGTAACATTTGACGACGTTATTTTAGTAAGTACTGATTCAGACGTTAAATGTGGTGATGCAGTTGCAAACGCAACCGTTACAGCATCTGTAATTGGTGATGGCAAGGCTAAGAAGGTAGTTGTTTACAAGTACAAGAGAAAGACTGGCTATCATAAGAAGAATGGTCACAGACAGGCTTATACACAGGTTGAGATCAAGTCAATCAACGCATAATCTGTTATGATAAAGGTAACCATTTATAAAAAAGCTAATTCAGATACAATGGGATTTTATGTATCCGGTCATGCAGGATATGCAGATTCAGGATCTGATATCGTATGTAGTGCTGTATCGGCACTTGCGATCACGGTTGTGAATTCTGTTGAACGCTTTTGTGAGGAAGCATTTCATGTAGACAGCGATCAGAAAAACGGAGATATGAAGTTTCTGTTTGATGAACAGCCGGGACATGATGCCTTACTGATCATGGGAGTGTTTGAGACAGGTATTACGGATATCAGTGAATCCTATAGTGATTTTGTTTGTATAACCTTTAAGGAGGTGTAATTGAAATGATGAAGATGGAACTTCAGTTTTTTGCTCATAAAAAAGGTGTGGGTTCTACTAAGAACGGCAGAGATTCCGAGTCTAAGAGATTAGGAGCTAAGCGCGCTGACGGTCAGTTCGTTAAGGCTGGAAACATCCTTTACAGACAGCGTGGAACAAAGATTCATCCAGGTCTTAACGTTGGTATCGGCGGAGATGATACATTATTCGCTACTGCTGATGGTATCGTTAGATTTGAGAGAAAGGGTAGAGATAAGAAGCAGGTTTCTATTTACCCTGTAGTAAATGAGTAATATTACTTAGTTTATGCATGTTATTAGCCGGAGTAAATATAGTTTATTCCGGCTTTTTCTTTACATACGGATGTATGTATAAAGGAGGAAAGCAATGTTTGCAGACAGAGCCAGAATATTTATCAGAGCAGGAAAAGGCGGAGACGGACATGTATCCTTCCGTCGTGAGAAATACGTGCCGGACGGAGGTCCGGATGGCGGAGATGGCGGCAAAGGTGGAGACGTGATCTTTGTAGTAGATGAAGGTTTGAACACCCTGACTGATTTCAGACATATAACAAAGTACAGAGCACAGGATGGCGAACCGGGCGGTAAGAGAAACTGTCATGGCGCAAATGGTGCAGATGTTGTATTAAAAGTTCCGCCAGGAACTGTCATTAAGGATTCTGAGACAGGAAAAGTGATCCTTGATATGGCAGATAAGAAAGAACCGGTCGTACTGTTAAAGGGTGGACGAGGTGGACGAGGTAACCGTAATTATGTTACGTCAACCATGCAGGCTCCAAAGTACGCACAGCCGGGACAGCCGGCAAAAGAATTGATCGTCGATCTGGAACTTAAGTGTATCGCAGATGTCGGTCTTGTTGGTTTCCCAAGCGTTGGTAAATCAACCTTCCTTGCAAGAGTTACAAATGCAAGACCAAAGATTGCAGAATATCATTTTACGACACTGACACCAAATCTTGGTGTTGTAGATCTCGGAGAGCATAATGGATTTGTTATCGCGGATATCCCGGGAATCATCGAAGGCGCAGCAGAGGGGGTCGGACTTGGTCTGGAATTCCTGCGTCATATCGAACGTACAAAGGTGATCATCCACATTGTTGACGCAGCTTCGATCGATGGTAGAGATCCGGTCAATGATGTAAAGATCATTAATGAAGAATTGAAAAAATACAACAAGGATATCGAAAGCCGTCCAACGGTTATAGCGGCAAATAAGATCGATGCCTTAGATGAGATCGGTTACGAGACTGTGATCGAGATGTTAAAGGAAGAATTCGAAAAAGACGGTGTGAAGATATTCCCGATCTCAGCAGTATCCGGTAAGGGTATTTCCGAGCTTTTATGGTATGTCAACGACCTTGTAAAGAATGCACCGGATGATGTAGTCGAATTCGAACCGGAGGTTGATCTCGATTTCCATGATAATCCGGATCTTCCTTTTGAGGTCAGCTACAATGAAGAAGATGACGTATATGTGATCGAGGGACCTCGTATTGAACGTATGCTTGGATATACGAATCTGGAATCAGAAAAAGGATTTGAGTTCTTCCAGAAATTCTTAAAGACAAACGGTATCTTAGACCAGCTGGAAGCGCTTGGAATCGGCGAAGGCGATACCGTTCGTATGTATGGACTGGAATTTGACTATTATAAATAAAGATAAATGTGATAACAAACCGGCAGGTGATTCTGCCGGTTACAGGATATAAGTTAGGAGTATACTATGACAAGTAAGCAGAGAGCATATTTAAAAGGACTGGCAATGAATATCGATCCGATCTTAAACATCGGCAAGAGTTCCCTGACACCGGAATTTACACAGTCTGTAAATGAAGCGTTAGAGGCAAGAGAGCTGGTTAAGATCTCAGTATTAAAGAATTGTCTGGATGATCCGAGAGAAATGGCTTCCATGATCGCAGAACGTACCAAATCAGAAGTCGTTCAGGTCATCGGCCGTAAGATCGTATTCTATCGTCCATCCAAAGAGCATAAGAAGATCGAGCTTCCAAAATAATATGAAAGATCAGAACATGAAGATTGGTATTTTAGGCGGCAGCTTTAATCCGGTTCATAACGGCCATCTGGAGCTTGCAAAACAGGCTCTGGCGCAGTTTGCACTGGATCAAATCTGGCTGATGCCGAATCATATCCCAGCATACAAGAAGTGGGACAGATCGGTTACAAATGAAGACAGACTCCATATGGTAGAGCTTGCAGTAAAGGATCATGACGGACTTCGTTGTTCGGATCTGGAATTACAACGTGGCGGAGTTACCTATACCATTGATACACTGGCACAGCTGCATGAACAGTATCCGGATACGGAATGGTATTTCATTATGGGTGGGGATTCGATCCTTGTATTTGACACCTGGAGAGAGCCGGACAGGATTCTTTCTCTTTCCAAACTGATCGTTACAACGAGAGATCAGATCCAGGCAGAAGATGTCGATGCTAAGATCCGGCATTTAAAGAAACTATATGCAGATGCGGATATCAGACAGATGCAGATCCATCCGGTTGATGTGTCATCGTCCGGCATCCGGGAAGCCATTAAAAATGGACAGGATATATCAGGAACCGTACCAATGGCAGTATACCGCTATATTAAGGAATATGGGCTATATCAGACGGATGAAAACCTTGATCAAAACCTTGATCAACAGACAAATAATTGACGCAGATTGGTAAAACAGTATAATATAGTTCAGGAACAATTTACAGGAGAAGGGGCAGAACAATGAACAGACAGGAAATGAGAGAGAAACTTCAGAAGAAACTGACAGATCGAAGATTTGAGCATTCGTTAGGGGTAGAATATGTATCAGGCTGTCTGGCTATGGTACATGGTGTAAATGTAGAAAAAGCACTGACTGCAGGACTGTTACATGATTGTGCAAAGTGCCTTTCACCGGAAGAAAAGATCGAGCGTTGTACGAAGAATAATCTTCCGATCAGCGAATGTGAATATAATAATCCGGAACTCTTACATGCCAAGCTTGGGGCATTCTACGCAAGAGAAAAGTACGATGTAAAGGAGCCGGATATCCTGTCTGCGATCGCATGTCATACCACTGGAAAACCGGCAATGAATATGCTTGAGAAGATCCTGTTTGTTGCAGACTATATCGAGCCGAACCGGAAACCATTAAAGGAGATCGAGGAGATCCGGAAGGAAGCATTTACCGATATTGACAAATGCATCGTTCATATACTGAAAAATACTTTATCGTATCTTGAGACCACAACGGATGATACTGATCCGATGTCAATCGATACCTATAATTATTATGTTGCTCATCAATCGGTAGCGGATAAGCTGAAAGAAGATGATATTTAAACAGGCAACAATAAATAAACGGATGGGGTACAATATTAAAATCAATATACAGAGCAGGAGGAGCGTCATATATGAATACAGCACAGGAAATGGCAGCAATTGTTTATAAAGCCCTGGATGATAAAAAAGCCTTTGATATTAAGATACTTGATATTAAAAAGATCTCTGCTGTAGCTGATTATTTTGTTATTGCAGACGGAACAAACAAGAATCAGGTACAGGCGATGTGCGACAGTGTGGAAGAAGAAATGCACAAAGCCGGATATTCTTTAAAAAGTGTGGAAGGATATTCACAGGGAGGATGGATTTTGTTAGATTATTATGATATAATTGTTCATATCTTTTCGGATGAGGCACGCAGATTCTATGATATCGAACGCATCTGGAATGATGCAGCCGATGTAACAAAGGATTTACTTTCATAGATATGTTTTTGGGGTAGGTATGAACGATAACAGATTATTAAAAGACAATTATATAAAGATCAATCATATAGCAGCGAAGTGTATGCGTTTTTTTGTTGCACTGATAGTTGCGTTATGGGCATTTGCATTTTTCAGCAGAGAATGTAACCTTGTAGTGGTTACGATATGTATGGTTCTCTGCTGTATTTTTTCGCTTATTCCGACACTTGTTATTGACTTTTTCAAGCATGACAGGAATGAGGCAATCAAATATGTAGTCATATGTATCGCAGTTTTTAACTGTATGATATTGAGCTCTGTATTTTCCCATATGGCACTGGTTGTCTGGATCTTCCCGATCCTGCTGACATCGTTATATTATAATAAGACGCTGGTCGTATTTACTGCGCTGATGTCTACTGTCGGTGTTATCCTTGCAGATTTTATCAATCTTACATACTGTGATTTCATGGTTGCGCCGATTTATCTGGACTATACAGACAGCATGGTCTTATCGGTATTTCCATGTGTGATCACGATTCTGATCCTGTCACTCGTTGCATATTTCATTGTATCCAGAAACTCTACGATGCTGAATTCCGTAATTGATAACGCAGAAGAAGTAAAGAGCAATCAGAAAGAGCTGATATTTGCATTTGCTGAATTATCCGAGAGTAAATCCAAATATACAGGAGAACACATCAAACGTGTAGCAGATTACATGCGGGTGCTCGGAAAGGCATCCGGTTTTGATGATGATTACGTTGATAAGCTGTCAACGGCTGCCATGATGCATGACATCGGAAAACTTATGATCAGTGAGGAGATCCTGGATAAGCCCGGTAAACTGACAGATGAAGAATTTGCGATCATGAAAAGTCATGTTCTCTATGGTGATGCACTTCTGGAGCATTGTCCGGGTGAGATCATGCAGATTGCAAGAACGATTGCAAAGGAGCATCATGAACGCTGGGACGGAACAGGATATTTAGGTATGAAAGGTGAGGAGATTGCCTATATCAGCCGTTTAATGGCGGTATGTGACGTTTTCGATGCACTTACCTCTGAACGGTACTACAAGCGCGGATGGTCCGTAGAAGAGACGTATAATGAGATCGTAAGCCTGTCCGGAAAGCATTTTGATCCACAGGTTGTAGAGCTGTTCAAGCAGAACTTTGATGCATTCAAGGAGATCGCAGAGAGACAGCCGGATAAACAGGTATATTAATTAAAGATGATATAATAAAATGCACCTCTTAATTGATATTCCTCTTGTCGAGTAGACAGGTGGAATATCAGTTTGTCAGGTATTTGTTATGCCTGATATCGTTTGAGGTGCATTTTTATAAAAAATTTGAACAAATTAAGTATGATCAGATAAAATTACGGAACAGACCTATCACACGGCCTAGGATCTCGCAATGTTCGACAAGGATCGGATCCATATAATCATTTTCCGGCTGTAACCGGATATAACCATTTTCTTTATAAAATGTCTTAACTGTTGCAGAATCCTCGATCAATGCAACGACGATTTCGCCATTTCTGGCAGAAGAGCACTGCTCAACAATTACAAGATCCTTTTCATAAATACCTACATTGATCATACTGTCACCCTTTACACGAAGCATAAAGGTCTGGTTATTCGTATTATGAATATATTCCGGTGGAACAGGGAAATAGTCTTCGATGTTCTGTTCAGCAAGGATAGGCTGACCACAAGAAACCGTTCCAACGATAGGGATGTTTACCAGTTCCCGTTTGGTAAGTGAAAAATCATCGTCTATGATCTCAATTGAGCGGGACTTTGTCAGATCCCTTCTGATATAGCCCTTTGCCTCTAATGATGATAACTGAGCATGTACAGAAGAAGTAGACTTCAGATCAACAGCCTGACAGATTTCTCTGATTGATGGCGGATACCCCTTTGCAAGAATCTCATGACGTATATATTCAAGGATCTGCGTCTGCTTATCCGTGAGCTTTTCTTTACCCATATGTAAATCCTCCTAAATGTATTTAAAAACTTATATAAATAATAGTAGCATACAATTGTTTGTTTTGCAAACAAATGTTCTTTTTCTTGTGTACTTTTTTTTCCCCATCCATATTGGTATTATAAAGGAGTCATTGGGATATGACGAATATATTTTCGAATAATCCATACAAATGTTCGAAAATATATTGACAAATGAACAACTGTTCGATATAATTTATTCAAATATTTGTTCAGAGAATTATATTATATATAGAATTAAGTTTTAAGGAGGAAGAGAACATGAAGAACGTAGTAAGATTTATCAGTACAAAGAAGATTTTCATTATAGCAGGTATTATTCTGGTTACAGTATTGTATATCCTTATATCACATAAGGATTCACCGGCAACCAGCGCATCGAACGCAAGTAAGAAATATTATAAATGTATCACCATAGAAGAAGGAGACACCCTTTGGGACATCGCAAATGAATACAAGACGGAAGAGTATGCTTCTACACAGGATTATATCGATGAAGTGCTTGTGATGAATAATCTGAATACAGATGTCATCGTAGATGGAACTAATTTACTGATTCCATATTATAAAGTAAATGATTACGAATAAATAATAAAAAGTATCTGTTATGCAATGTTATATTGACTGTCTGTTTGAATCAAGATTTACCATATAACATAAAAACAGATACTTTTTATTTTTAAAAACAGGAGTATATATAATCATAAAACAAGTATAGAATACAGAATAAATTCTATACTTAAATGCGATTATCTGGCATCTTTATTGTAAAGTCTTGGATTGTCAATCTTTACAGGCCAGCCATCCAGAGTTCCTCGTTCAATAGCGGAAAAAATCCGTTGTTTGCAACCGGGAGTTTCCTTTTCCAGCTCCGCCAGTGCCTGTTTTGCATATTCACGTTTCGTATATCCATCGGCAGGACATGGACTTTTAATCACAGGAAGCTGCATATCATTTTTAAAAGAGATAATTTCACCTTCGTTTATATACATAAGAGGGCGAATAACCATCAATTTGCTTTTATCCAGATATGTTTTTGGTGAGAAAGTATGGATTCTGCCTTCGAATAATAAGGACATTAAAAAGGTTTCAATAAAATCATCCTTATGATGCGCATAAGCGATCTTATTACATCTGAGATCATTTAGTTTCTGATTTAATGCACCTTTTCGCATTTTCGCGCATAGAGAACATGGATTTTTCTCTTTACGGATATTAAATACAATATCATATATTTCTGTATCCACAATATAATAAGGAACATAAAGTTCTTTGCATAATTGTTCGATCTTTGTAGTATCAAAATTATCAAAACCGAGATTAACTGTAATAGCGATCAGATCAAATTTTTTTGGATAGAATCGTCGTAATTCAGCCAGAGCATAGAGTAAAGTCAGGCTGTCCTTACCACCAGAAATTCCAACTGCAATTTTATCACCATTATCGATCATTTCATATGAATCGATGGCACGTCTAGTATAACTTAATAACTTTTGTAATTTCATATAATTACCTCAAAATGATAAGATTTGTTTCATAACCGTGTATATTATACTTATAAATGAAATTTGTTTCAAGGAGATATCAATACAATTCTTCGAAAGACAATCTTAACAACATATGAAGGAAATTCTACAAGAATAAAACGGATTTTTGTTTGATATGAAATAAAGAATTGCATTTGGAGTCAGAGTGTGATATAACTAATTTAACAGATGCAACTATTCGCTAAACTCAGGTTTTACGAAAAGTTGCATCGGAATAATAGGAAGGTAAATCTATTATGGCAAATGAATATACAAATGACATCAATATAAAAAATACAATTTCACTAAGAGATATTCTTGCAGAGCTTCCTTCATATGTCAAGGTTGTCTTTCGAGGAATTGAAAATAAGGCTTCATCCAGAACGCGACTTGGTTATGCCATCGACATAAAGACATTTTATAACTTTTTATGCAGCGAATGTCCACAGTTTCGTGGACGTAAGCCGATCGATATCACCTTGGATGATATTTCAAGGCTTGAGGCTGAAGACATCGAGGAATATCTGGAATATTTGAAATATTATGAAAAAAACGGAAAGATCTATACGAACGGTGAACAGGCAATTAAACGTAAATTATCGGCTTTACGTGTATTCTATGCATATCTCTATAAAAATAACCGTATAAGTTCAAATCCGGCTGAAAAAGTAGATATGCCAAAGATTCATGGAAAAACAATAACCAGATTAGACATAAATGAGATTGCGGATTTTTTAGATGCTGTTGAATATGGTGATCATTTAACCGAGCACCAACAGGCATATCATGCAAAAACAAAGGTTCGTGATCTTGCAATTCTAACCCTTATGCTGGGAACCGGCATAAGGGTATCGGAATGTGTCGGCATCGATCTGAATGATGTGGATTTTAATAATGGTCGAGTGAAGGTAACCAGAAAAGGCGGTTATGAATCTTATGTCTACTTCGGTGATGAAGTTACAGCTGCTTTAACGGATTATTTTGAGGAACGCAAACATATAGAGCCGGTGTCCGGACATGAAAATGCTCTCTTCTTATCCAGTCAGAGAAAACGAATGTCTGTTCGTTCTGTTGAAATGTTGGTGAAGAAATATTCTGAAGGTGTTATCCCTATGAAGCATATCACTCCACATAAATTAAGAAGTACCTATGGTACAGAATTATACAGGGAAACCGGTGATATCTATCTGGTTGCTGATGTCCTTGGACACAGTGATGTAAATACGACAAGAAAACATTATGCAGATATGGATGAGGACAGACGACGAAGTGTAAGAAATCGTGTTCAGTTGCGGGAAAAACGCGACAATTAAAAAATGCGCTGAGTTTTTCTCAGCGCATTTTTCATTATGTAATATCATTTGTCATTTATCCGAGCCATAAAGTATTATCAAGAATACCTGTATGAATGGTTATTAATTATATGTATTATATATTGCATTAATATTTGGTAACGGCATCGTATAACATATCTACACAATTATCAATTCCAAACTGGCTGGAATTCAGGCAGATATCGTAGCCTTTCATCTCGCCCCAACGCTTGGATGTGTAATAGTTGTAGTAAGATGCACGTGACTTATCTTCTTTACGGATCAGATCCTTAGCTTTCGCATCAGTCAGTTCATATTTCTGCGCAATACGTTTTATACGATCATCGATATCTGCATATATAAATGCATTTACAATATTGGAATAATCTCTTAAAGCATAATCGGCACAACGACCTACAAATACGCAGGAACCATCTTTTTCCGCAATAGATTTGATCGTGTCAAATGCAGCCAGGAATACCTTATGATTCAGTGGTAACTCGCCGGATGTTCCGAATCCCAATGAATACGGATCCATTACCAATGTATAGAGAAAACTGTTTGTTGGTTTCTCGTCAAAATTCTCAAATAATTCTTCGCAGATGCCACTATCTCTTGCCGCAATCTTTAAAAGTTCCTTATCATAAAATGGAATACCAAGCTTTTCAGCAAGTTTCTGTCCGACTTCTCTTCCGCCACTTCCGAACTGTCGTCCTATTGTAATGATTTTATTGCAAGCCATAATAAAAGCCCCCTTTGCAAGTATGATTTTAATTTGCTAAAAAGAATAAACAACTGTTTTCTATATAAAAACTATAAATTTGTTTACTTTTTATAATAAAAATTATAACATTTCCACAAAAAAATGTAAATCAAAAAATTCGTTTTATATTAAAATTAATATAAAACGAATTTTAAAGCTCCAGTTGTTTTAACAGTTTCTGGAAATACTCAGGGAGTTCACTTGAAAATTCCATATATTCTTTTGTAGACGGATGAATAAAACCAAGTACACCGGCATGAAGTGTCTGCCCCTGCAGGTGATATGGCTGATTTTTAGGTCCATATACGGCATCTCCTAAAAGCGGATGCTTGATATATGCCATATGGACACGGATCTGATGTGTCCGTCCGGTTTCCAACTGACATTCGATCAGACAGAAATTGTTTTTCAGTTTTTTCAGAACTTTATAACGGGTGACTGCATGTCTGCCATTCTTATAATTAACCGCCATTTTTTTACGGTCGGTTGGATGTCTTCCAATCGGAAGATCTACCATACCTTCATCTTCTGTAAAATAATTATAGCAGATCGCATAGTATTTTCTTGTAATCGAATGAACGGCAAGCTGCTCCGACAGAAAATTATGTGCAGCATCATTTTTGCAGACAACAAGAAGCCCGGTTGTGTCCATATCAATTCGATGTACGATACCGGGACGAAGTTCTCCGTTAATGCCAGATAAAGAATCCTTGAAATGATACATCAGACCATTTACCAGTGTTCCGGAATAATGTCCGGGAGCCGGGTGAACGACCATGCCCTTTGGTTTGTTTACAATGATGATATCATCATCTTCATATACGATATCAAGCGGAATATCTTCCGGTTCAATTTCTACAGGTGAAATATCCGGAATCGTAATATCTATTTTGTCACCAGATGCGATTTTCAAGCTTGGTTTTGCCTTTTTATCATTCACCAGTACATTTCCATCATCTAACAGTTTTTTCAGAAATGAGCGCGAATAATCGTCAAAGTAATCGGCTAAACTTTTATCAACCCGTTTGTCTTTCCAGTTTTCATCTGCTTCAATATTATAAGTTTCCATATATTATTCCTGCTTTGAATCTTTCTTTGACTTTCCAAATAGATCGTCCAGTTCATTATCCTTGTATTTGAACAGGATAAAAACCAACAGGATGATCATACTACAGGTTACATAGATATCTGCAACATTAAAGACCGGAAAATTGATCAGACGGAAATCAAACATATCTATTACATAACCAAGACGGATACGATCGATCATATTTCCGGCAGCTCCGGAAAAAACAAAAATAAATAAAATCCGAAGATCTTTGTACTTATTCAGCTTTAACATCCGAACATAAAAATATACAAGAAATGCCAGAACAAGAATGGTTATTGCCAGCAGAAAATAACGCTTTCCCTGCAAGCTGCCCCATGCAGCTCCTTTATTTTGAATATATGTAATATGAAAAACCTGTTTGATAACAGGTTTTGTGTCATATAAAGCCATATGACTTGTGATCAGAAATTTCACAAACTGATCCAGTCCGATCAAAAGAAGTATACTTATACATGCAAGAATACTGTTTTTTTTCATTATCGTTACCTTTCTGGAGTATATCTTTTATTAGCAATTCCCTGTCCGACATTCATTCAGACAGGGAATTAAAGAAAAATTCTATTATATTATTCGTTTCTGAATTTGAATGGATCAACAAATGATCCACCACCTAAATTTTTTGTGTAAACAGAAGAATCACTGGCAACATTGCCGCTGTCTGCACTTCCACCAAGTGTGGAATCGCCCATTCCTGAGCCTCCGCCACCGCCGAGTGTAGATTCTTCTCTGCCCTGAGGATCTCCTCCAAAGGATGCAAAGGAACCTGATCCGGCGTTTTCACTGCCAGATGAACCTGGTGTATAGACGGCAGCATTTCCGTTGAAATACTTGGCATCCTTCATGATCTCATCAAAGTCTACTCCCAATTCTTCATTAATTGGATTGGTAGCAAGAAACTGAAGATGAGAATCCATCAGATTTTTAAATGCCATTGTATAATCACGATACTGCTGTTTGATTCCTTCAATGCTGTCTTCAATCCGATCCAGCTCTTCCCGTGCCTGATGAACTATGTTATTTGCCTTGATTTTGGCATCATTTTCAATGATCTTAGCCTTGTCATTTGCATTCTTCGTAGCTTCTTCTGCATTCTTCTCTGCAAGCATAAGTGATTTCTGAAGCTTCGATTCTGTTGTTCTGTAATGAACCAGACTATCGGTAAGTGTTTTTACCTGATTTGTTAATTCAGCATTAGACTTATATAATTCCGTATAACTCATGACAACAATGTCAAAAAATGAGTCAACATCTTTTTTTGTATACCCCATGCCATGCTGAAATTTCTTTTGTTGTAAATCAACAGGTGTAAGCATTTGTAATCCTCCCTATCATACCTTCAGAATATGTTGATACAGACTGATATCAAAATTGACTTAATATTTTCCTAATTCAGGAGAAAGAAAAGCATCATTTAATAACTCTTCTCTGAGATCGCCTGATACATAGATGTCAGCAGGTGCTGCAATAAATATATTACCGGATATCGCCTGTAATGAACCATCTAAGGAATAACATGCGCCGGCAATGAAATCAATGATACGCTGGGCTGTTGATAACTCCATACCTTCCATATTGATCACAATCGCCTGACCACCCTTTAAATGGTCAATGATCATCTGGGCATCATCAAATTCATCTGGTTTAATAACAAATACCTGCTGGGAACCTCCCTGGCTTCTGTTGTTAAAAGATACAAGTTTTGAATTGCCTGATGATGCTGGAGCTGATGTTCTGGCAGCTTTTGTAAATTTCTGTTTTTTTGCAGGCTGGGCTGCTGTCTGTGATGCAGCGGTAAAGGAAGATGCACGTCCGTTTACAGCTTTGGTCTTTGGAACATAATCCTCTTCGAAATCCTCTTCGTCATCGTCATCATATTCATCATCTTCAAATAAATCATCTTCATATTCATCACTGGACTCATCTACTTTGAAAAAATCCAGAAAGCTTTTTTTTCCATTCTTTGCCATAATGGTTCTCCTTTAAATATTATAATTTCTTTCACCGAAGATACCGGTTCCAACTCGGACCATGGTAGCACCCTCCTCGACAGCTACTTCATAGTCGTTTGTCATACCCATTGATAAGACATTCATATGAACATTATCAATGTTTTTAGAATTGATGTCAAGTAATAATTCCTTAAGGCGACGGAAGTGCACGCGATTCTCTTCCGGATTGGCTACAAATGGTGCAATCGTCATCAGTCCATCAATGTGTATATGAGGAAAGTCTTTGATCTGCTGGATCAAGTCTTCCGTTTCCTCAACGGATACACCAAACTTGCTTTCTTCCCCTGCAACATTTACTTCTATTAAAATAGGAACAACAACATTATGCTTTGCTGCTTCTTTTTCAATCGTTTTTGCAAGATTCACGGAATCAACAGAATGTATCAGGCAGACCTTATCAACGATATATTTGACTTTGTTCGTCTGCAGATGCCCGATCATATGCCATTTGACCGGTCTGGATATATGTTCATATTTATCGACCAGTTCCTGAACCTTGTTCTCTCCAAAATTTTCAGCATCTGTATTCTGTAATAATTCTTCAATATCACTTAACGGTTTGGTCTTGCTGACAGCGATCAGAGTAACCGCATCCCTGTTCCGACCAGCCCGTCTGCATGCTTCTGTGATCTTTTTATCTACGCTTTCATAATTTTCCTGTAACATCATTCATCACTCCTAATATATGATCTGTTTTTCCTTTACGGAGGTGGCATCCAATGCGATCCTGTCGTAAGCGGAGATACCATATGCGGTATTTGGATCAATGATCGAATAATCATCACCATCTACAATAACATCGATCTGCTTAAATACTGCAGAACCTTGTGTAACGCAGAAAACACCTTTTAATTTGTATGTGCCGGCGGTAGATGTGTTAAATGTAATATCTGATTCGTTTGCTGCAAGAACGGTATTATCATCTATATCTGCCGGGTCCACATAACAGAAATGATCATCTGTAAAATATATAGTAGGGGATATCTGTTCAACCGAAGTTGTCCCATCCGCTGTTAATACGATCTTATTAAAATATTTTTTCTCGGTTGTTCCGCTTCCTCCAGTCAGATAGCTGACTGGGATCATCAGAACATCCTTTTCGGTAATCGCTGAATTCGGAATCTTTAGTCCTTTTGTTTCTGAGAATACAAATGTGATATTCAGATAACGATCAGCGACATATTCTGCCAGATAACGGTGCATATTTATAATAATGAAATAATTTCCATCCTGTTCAACTGTTTCATACTTTGCAGATAACCGTCTGGATGAATCATTGATTGTAAACCGGATTGTTTCGTTCTTTTTGATTTTTGCATATTCTTCTTTCGTAAGCATGACTGCAATCTTCCAGTTTTCATCATCTATGATCTTATATATAGGTTTCCCGGACTCAACCACATCGCTTTTTTTCAACATTTCTTTGGTATATTTTGTTTTATCAAAATCATCTGCTGAAAGATTGTTGATATCATAACCTTCAAAGCCATCCATGTAATAGGTTACAATACCGCTGACATTTGATTTCGAAGCTGAAAAAGTTGAATCAAATGACTGGTTTGAAGATAACTGCTCAAGCGCCATATCTTCATACATTTCCAGAACCTTATTGTCCATGGAATTTTTAAATTCATATACTTCTGAAAAATCTGACGGTGAAAATCCTGCTTTAAAAATCTGAATCTGTTTGCTCAGATCTTTATAATCATTATCGGATAACACACTGCTTCCGCTATTTTGAACATCAAACAATGCATCCTGCATGGAACCGGTTTCATCAACAGAATATACACTGGCACCCTTTGCAACTTTTTCGCCATCCCGGATATAATAGCAGACATATCCGGAGGTAGAGCTGTAATTCAAAGTTTCTTTTCTCACAGCAAGTCCGGTGGCAGTAAAATTCGTATCATAATTGCTCTCTTCCACCTGAAATACACTCAGATCATGGTCACCAAGCGACATAATGATACGAATCAACATGTATACAAACATAATTGCAAATATGACAAATCCAAAACTGATCTTCACCGGCTGCCATTTTCTCTTCTTTCTTCTTATGGAAGCCATATATATCTCCTTTTACTCCATATAATATATGCGTATAAGACAGTTGATATGGAACTATAAAGCAGCAATGATATTATCTTTATATTCGTCCGGAACATCGGAACTGTCCGTTGCAAAGCATATTATAATACTGATATTAAATTTCTCACTGATATTATTAATGATATCCAGTGCTACTTTTACCTGCTCTTTATTGACATAAGCAACAGATGTAAAATTATCAATGTAAATCTTCTCTATATCTTTTGTCTGGGAAATTATTCCGAGAACAAACCCTGCAAACATCTCCAGATTATTAACTTCATAATTAGTGCAGTTGATCATATGGACACGATTACTCAGCTCATATAAGTGCTTGTTATTATTGTCGATAAATACAACAGAACCTGCTACAACCTTTACTTCATTATTGACCTTGTCAATTAAAACCTTTGTCTTTCCTTTTCCTTTATCACCTGTAATAATCTGAATCATAATAAACCTCCTGAATGATTTAAAATATATTAAAACAGTTATTTGATTAACTGTTTATTTTGCAGTATTGATCAACATTGTCATATCATTATATAACGTACTACGGTCTTCTGCACCTGCGATAACAGCGATATATTTGTCGCCGGTATCATCCTTTACAAATTCAAGGATCAGACAATTACCCGCAGCCGTCGTCGTTCCCGATTTCCAGGATCCCAAAGAATATCCTTCCGGGAACTGAAATTCACCTGAAATATATCCATTCGTTGCTTCTAATGTA
The DNA here is from genome assembly GCF_037892645.1 of Coprococcus sp. HCN-4056. Taxonomy (NCBI): domain Bacteria; kingdom Bacillati; phylum Bacillota; class Clostridia; order Lachnospirales; family Lachnospiraceae; genus Coprococcus; species Coprococcus sp. HCN-4056. The sequence goes on from NZ_JBBKBL010000002.1 coordinate 197,733, forward strand.
ACGCTTCTTGTTTCACCATTTGCATCTGTATATGTAAAATCATAAGATGTCAGGGAATCAATCAGATATGCCAGATCATGTTTGATAAATTCTGAAAAGATCAGATAAAGATCATATGCAGTTGTATAATGGTCATCCGAATGCAGACCGTGGCAGTTCACAAAATGCGTATTCGTAGCTCCAAGCTCATATGCCCGTTCATTCATTTTTTCAACAAAGGCATCTTCGCTGCCGGCAATCCGTTCTGCTAAAAGAACACCACAATCATTATAGGAACGGATCAGCAATCCGTATAACAGGTTCTTAACTGTAACTTTACATCCTTTTGTCAGGTCACTAGCTCCGACGTTATTTTCCTGAAAGGTAACGGTATGACTTAAAGTAATGGTTTCATCAAGCGATAAGGAACCATCTTCAATCGCTTCGATCACAAGAAGTCCTGTCATTAATTTTGTCATACTGGCAGGATATATTTTATCATGTGCATTATGGACGACCAACGCTTCCTGTGTTGTATCGTTCAACAGTACCGCAGCTTTTGTATCTTTATAATTATCATCCGCCAGGCTTTCACCATCCGGAATGACCGTATGGTTTTCTCCGAAACTGTCTGTACTGTACAGCGGCAGATTTTCTGATATTCCAAGCACAAGCTGATCACTGGTATCATAGCTTCGTCTGGCACATCCGGTAAACAGGATGCCGATTGTCAGGATGGAAATCAGCAGTTTTATCTGATATTTCATATCAAACTCTCCATTGTTTATTTGTAAAATTCTCTCCAGTCCAAATCGCCCCGATCAAGCGCCTTGATCAGAAGCTCTGCAGTCGCAAGATTGGTTGCTAATGGAATATTGTGCATATCACAAAGTAAAAATATATTATTGATATCCGGCTCATGAGCCTTTGGATGTAATGGATCTCTCAGGAAAATAACCATATCAATATCATTATTTTCAATCTGGGAACCTAACTGCTGTTCCCCTCCGAGATGTCCAGCGATATATTTATGAACATTAAGGTTTGTGACCTCTTCGATCAAACGTCCTGTCGTTCCTGTTGCATATAATTCATTTTTGCTTAAGATTCCTCTGTATGCAATGCAAAAATTCTGCATCAGTTTTTTCTTTGCGTCATGTGCTATTAACCCTATATTCATAGCTCTCCTCCTAATACTTTTTCTTTTGCAGGTTTATGTTCAAAACGAGTCCGATTCCGGCACTCATACTGACAAGCGAACTTAGTCCGTAACTGATGAACGGGAGCGGCAGTCCTGTATTCGGCAAAAGTGCTGTTGCAACTCCGATGTTGATAAATGTCTGGAATGCAACAAGCGCCCCAATACCTGTCGCAATATACATTCCTTTTTTATCTTTTGCATGCCTGGCAACCCGAATACATTGTAACACTATCAGGCATAAAATTGCAATAATAATAACACTTCCAATGAATCCTAATTCTTCTCCGACCGCCGAAAAAATGAAATCTGTCTGCTGCTCAGAAATCAGATTGGTATCTTTTACGGTAGCTACCGTTGAATTGTTGATTCCTTTTCCGGATAGCTGACCGGAACCGATTGCCATAACTGAATTATCCTGCTGGTCAGACGAAGCACCATATTCACTTCCGTATATATGTCCCAGAATACGATTAATCTGATAAGTTTTCAAAAACTGAGGCAGATTATCCTGCTGAATATACCAGATAAATCCTCCAAATGCGGGAACCAGGACCAGAATCATGATACCGATCAGCTTCAGACTCAGCCCTCCGACAAATATGATGATAAAAAGCGTTGCCATAACACAGATTGAGGTTGAAAGGTCTGGTTCGGCCACAATCAGTCCAACAGGAACAGCCAAAAATACTGCAAGCTTTGCAAGTACTTTTGGCATGTTAAGATTTTCATAATTTTTTTCCAGAAATACAGCCGTACACAGGATCAGAATGATTTTTGCAAATTCTGATGGCTGAATGGTGAACGAATCTGATATATAAAACCATCGATGAACTCCTGTATCTCCGCCACCGGAACCTGCGACAAGAACCAGCAACAACAGGCCGATATTGATGACATAGAGTACCATATAATATTTGCAAATAAAATCATAATCGATCAGTGATACAACGATCATACCGATGATACATGCACTGACACCGATCAATTGTTTCGTCAGGAAGTCCGGACGAACGCTGCAGATCGTAATGCTTCCCATGATCATGGCTGCGATCACGAACAGGATCAGCTTAAAATTATAATTGATCAGTCTGTACTTTTTCTCCGTTGATATGTCCATCTGTTTGAAGTGTTTCATCTTTTTCTTTTTCCTTTTTCATATGTATTCCTTTAACCGGGATCTTGGCGATCAGGAAGGATTCTGAAAGCTGTACGGTTGTATTTGGCGAATCAATATTAACATAATTAGAAACGCATTTACACAGATCATCCCGGATCCTTGTGATGACATCTGGCGTACATCCAATCCGGTCGGCCATCAGGATATATTTTAAACGTTCTCTGGCATAATGACCAGAATTATAACTTACAACATTGTTGATTACCTTGATATCTTTCATTCCTACCACTCACCCCTTTTATGCATGTTTTTTTCGAAATAACCGTTTGAAAGGGTTTCGCCGGATCGATGTATTGTAATCAGTCAAGGGAATACTGTCACCAAGAATCCGTTTACAGATATCGATATAGGCATTGCCGGATGTTGTATTGCTTCCAGCAAGTGGTTCTCCTTTATTTGTTGATATAACGATCTGTTCATCATCCGGTATTACACCCAGAAGGTTGACGGCTAGAATATCAACAACATCATCGACAGACATCATGTCACCTTTTTTTACCATATCATATCGTACCCGGTTGATGATAAGGTCAATCGACGTAATCTCATTTGCTTCTAACAGCCCGATAACACGGTCTGCATCCCGGATCGCAGATACCTCTGGTGTTGTAACAACAATTGCCCTGTCTGCGGCTGCAATAGCATTTTTAAATCCCTGTTCGATTCCGGCAGGACAATCAATGATTATATAATCAAAATCCGAACGCATTTCATCGATCAATTTTATGATCTGTTCCGGAGAAACAGCGGTTTTGTCCCTGGTCTGTGCACATGGCAATAGAAAAAGCTCCGGATTGTTCCTGTCTTTTATCAATGCCTGCTTATAGCGGCAGTTTCCTTCTACTACATCAACCAGATTATAAACAATACGGTTTTCCAGTCCGAGGACGATATCCAGATTTCGCAGTCCGATATCCGTATCGATCATGACCACTCTTTTTTTCAGACCTGCAAGACCTGTGCCGATATTGGCTGAAGTTGTGGTTTTACCAACGCCTCCCTTTCCTGATGTAACAACAATTACTTCACTCATAAAACACCTCCGTAAATTATCTTTTCATACTGATTTTTAGAATTTTTATCTTATAGTGAAGCTTGCGACAGCGGCTGAAAGATCAGTTGGTCATTTTCACAGTATGCTATCACTGCATCCTTTGTATTTAATTTATCATGGAACTGTCGTTTTGCTGCATAGCTGACAGTTCCGATCTTTATATGAACCGGTTCCATGGTAAGAGCCAGTACAAAGCGTTTTTTCTGCAAATCTTTTCCGGCGACTGCACTTCCATGCAAGCTGCCGAGGATAATGATATTTCCACCGGAAATAACTTTTGCTCTTTTTTCAACATTACCAATTATTATAATACTTTTTTTTACTTCAAGTGTTTGACCACTCCGAATGTTTCCGTAAAAAAACAGGTTGTTATCTCCTGAAGATGAAACATTCTGACCTGCGGTATCATCTGGTGATACTTTTTTATTTGAAGCGGCCGTATCTGTAGCAGGAGCTTCATGTCTAATAACATGATCCACATGTGCTGTATGTCCGACAGCGGCGGGCTGCCGGTGTTTTGACCTGTGCGGAGGAATATCAATCTGATTGCAGAGATCCTCTGTTCTCCCTTTATCAGGAATATCGCAAATAAATTCCACCTCAGTCTCCGGCAGATGATTTAATGCAAACAGAATCTGCGCAATCTCCTCTCGGCTCAACTCCCGTCCTTCAAAAGAAACAGAAATTTTTCCTTCTTTTTTTAAAAATGCATTTTGGTGCTGTAATTTTTCTTTTATATCCACCAGGAGCTGCTCCAATGGATCATCATTATGAAATATAATTCTGATCCCGTGGCTGTTCGCCTTAATAATAACGTCGGTATCCATGTTTCTTACCTCGTTTTCATAAATATAACTGTTCAAAAATGAATTTATCCGACGTATCTTATCTTTTAATCTGAAAGTGCGTTGTTACCGGTGATCGTTGTATTTTCAAGTACATCCGGATCGTATAAATAGGCATATACAAGTCCGGTCAATTCGACTGCATTACCGGAAGAATATCCGAACGGGATTACACTTGTAACCGTAACTTCAGGATTTTCATATGGTGCAAATGATACAAATAACGCATGGTTCGGTCTGGCATCACTCTGCTGGGCCGTACCTGTTTTGCCGGCTACTGCAACATTGATCTGATTAATCAAAGCACTGCTGCTCGTATGGACGGAAACAACCTGACGCATGCCCTGTCTGACAACATTCCATTGCTCGGCAGGAAAATCGAGCTGGTTGTGAACCTTGTGCTCATTTTTATATACAACATTACCGTTAATATCCTTGATCTCTGAAACAAGACTCAGGTCATAGCATGTACCGCTGTTTGCTAGTGTTGTAACATATCGGGCAAGCTGTGTTGCTGTAAAGTTATTTGTACCTTGTCCAATCGCAGTACGGATTGCATCCGCATCTGATATCTGCGGTTTACTTTCCGGCAGTTCAATGCCGGAGGTGCTGTCAAATCCAAACATACCTGCATATTTCTGAAGCCGTTCTACACCAGTGATATCGCTATAGGTTCCGGTATCTTGTGTTGCCATACGGTAACCCAGTTCATAGAAGAAATAGTTACAGGATTCTTCGATTGCCTTAGATATACCGATCGTTCCATGTGCTGATGGATAAATCCAGCATTTCGCAGGTGTTTCTGTTTTATCAAAATATCCTTTGGTCTGGATCACGTCATTGATACCGATTGCGCCTTCATTCATTGCTGCAAATGCAGTTATCATCTTGAAGGTGGATCCGGGAGCTGTCTGCTGCATCGTTGCTCTGCTGTACATTGGTGTTGTCTTGTCCGACGTAATCTTTGCATAATAATCTGCATCAATGGAATTTGTGAGCTGATTATTATCATAACTTGGATAACTTGTCATTGCTTTTACAGCTCCGGAATTTGGATCAGTCACAACGATCGAGCCGGAACATGGATCCAGTGCCAGCATGGCAGGAGTTATCTCATATTGTTCTATTTTTTTACACATAAAGTCAAAGCTGTTGATGGATCCTGCCTTATAATCGGAATAGTCCTCATCTGTTGCCATATTTAAGATACCCTGGTCATATAACAGATTAATAACCTGACTTCCTGTAAGTTCTCCTGATATTATCATATATTTGAAAACAAGTTTGTCGAAACTGGTATTATTTTCAAATTCTTTTAAAATATATTCCGTCAGCACATTGTAGATTTCATCTGTATCATAATAGTCACTTTTCGTTGAAATACAGGAAATGTCGATTGCGCCTTGGCTGATCGCATATTTCAGATACTCACACAGCGAAATATTATTATTGATATAAGATACATAGGTATCATCTGTTTTTGATATCTTGCTTGGACTGTAAATGCCTGCATCACTTAATTGTTCGCAGATAAATTCCATATAATCCTGATACTGGTCTGTCAGATTATATAATGGTATATGACTTGAATTCAGGATATCATCCAGTCTTCCAAGTGTATAGCTTTTGGAACTCTGAAATATATCATTTACTGAACGCTCAAGATCTGTGGCATCCTTTGCTGCCAGATCGTCAATGCTGATAATGTTATTATCAAATAATGCAAAATAAACGTCAGTGATCGGGATATCATCTTTGTCATTTGATGTTGTTACATTTTTAATATGTGCAAGCAGGATGGAAGTAATTTCCTTTTCCAGAGCATTATAACAGTATTTTTGAAGATCCGAGTCGATCGTCAGATAAATGTCATTTCCTGCTACAGAATCCTGCGAATCAATAACCTCGATCACCTTCCCCAGATTATCTACATACATTTTCTGATATCCGTCTTTACCACGCAGATAAGATTCAAATTCACTTTCCAACCCGGCCTTTCCGATCATGTCATCAGCCGTATATTTTTCGGAATCATCCAGATTCTCGTTATATTTGTCCATCTCTTCATTTGAGATATTTCCGATATATCCGATAATATGTGCGTAATAAATAGCATCATTATAGACACGGTGGGATTCTACGTTTACTTCCATGCCTGGCAGTTCATTTGAATTTTCTTTGATCGTTGCATAGCTTTCCTCGCTGATACCATCCGCAAGCTGGACAGACATGTATTGCTGGTAACGGTTCAGCCAGATCTCATACCGGACGGCAAGAATCTTTAATGCTGCTTCATCCGAATAAGTATCTGAAATATTGAAGAGATCCTTTCCTCTCATATAACGGAATACATCTTCTGCTGTTGAGGATGCCTGCTGATCTGTCAATTTATCGACAGAGCTGGCACTGTATACATTCATAAGAAAAGTATTCAATGATGTTCCTGATACTGTAAACTCAAATCCTTTTCCTGTCAGCTTGATCGGCAGACTGACTGATATTTTATCTCCATTCTGCTCCAGAATCAGGATCGTTTTATATACTATATCATTTCGCAGTTCGTTGGATGTTGTTCCCTGTGCAGCAGCAATCTCTGACAGATCGGTAGCACTGTTATATGACAATGTATAGGAAGCTTCATTATAAGCAATCAGTTTTCCGTTACAATCGTATATATTTCCACGGGTTGCTTTCACCGAGACTGTTTTCACTGATTTATAGGTAAAGCTTTCCTGATACTTTTTTCCGTTTACGATCTGTAGATCAAACAGACGGTAAACCAGTACACCAAAGAGAACCAGAACGATCAATGTCACAACAAACAACCGGTGTTTTACATGTTCTACAATATTTTCTTTTATCAGATTCAAAAATTCTTTTATCATTGTATTTTCCTTCCAGTTCTTATTCGTTTGCTTTTTCCAGACGCTTTAGTGTCTTGTTCACAAATACAAAAAACTTGAATGTAAAGAGTGTGATCAATGCTGTATAGATCATTTCTGGAAGAATGATATCCTTCAGATAGATTGAAAATTCCAGCCTGTTCCGCAACAAGAAAAAGATAATATATGTTGCAAAATTAAAAAACAGATCGTCAATCAGAATGATCAGCATTGGTAAAAGAACATCTTCCACCAGATATAAACGGTGGAAAAATCCATTGCAATATCCAAGAATCATATAAAGGATCATAAACGGTCCGATCGCATATCCAAAATACAGATCATACAGAAAACCGCAGAAAAAACCAACCAGCATTCCTTCTTTTCTACCGCGCATAAGACCAAAAGAAACTGTCAGTATCAGCATCAGATCCGGTGCTGTTCCGGCAATTTCTATATAGGGAAATAATGCCGTCTGTAATACAAAACATATAATGATCAAAATTCCTAATGTAAATACTCGTTTCAATTCTGTTTCAACCTTCTTCTACCATTTAGTTCTATCAATTGTTTTTAATCTGTAACATTTTTCTTTGTTTGGCGGATCACCAGAACCTCTTCAATATTAGAAAAATCAGCAGCCGGCGTAATATACGCTGTCTTGGTCAGATTGTTGGAATCATTTTCTATCTTTGCAATATAGCCTATATTGATTCCAGAAAGATATTTGCTCGAAACATGTGAGGTCACAACCTGATCTCCTTCTGATATATCTGCATCTTTATCTATATTTTCCGCAAGCAGGTAGCCGTCTGCATAATTTGTCAGGCTTCCGGATACATTACAGATTGCCTGAGCCGGCAGGATTGTTGCATTTACATTTGTTGTATCATCGATGATCGAACGGACCTTTGCATAATCCGCTCCAATCTCTGTGATAATTCCGCACAGACCATTTCCATATAATACATTACAACCAATAGACAGTCCATCATCGGTTCCTTTGTCAATATAAAAGACATCAAACCAGTTTCCGGTATCCTTAGATATCACTCTTGCTCCTGTTTTATCGTAATCAGTATACTGTGCATCCAACTCATACAGTTTCTGCAGCCGGTCCAGCTCATAAGAGTTCTGTTCATATTGGGCAAGTGTGGATCTATAGGTATCCAGTTGTTCCTTTAACTGATCGTTTTCCGCCACAATATCTTCGTAATTTTTCAGTGCTTCTACCTTAGATTCTACCCAGCTTCCTACTGTATTTACTCCTTTTTGCATTGGAAGAATAAACGTGTTTGTTGCTTTACGGACTGACGGCATTATACTGTCAAAAAACAGTGATGCGATCATTAAAACTACACATACTATCGTTAATGCAAGCAAAAAATATTTTGGAGTTATTTCTATTCTTTTTCTATTACGACGTCTCATTCAACATTCCTCTTTCTGCCAGACTGACAAAACAATTATTCCCTATAATAATATGATCAGATAACAGGATTCCAAGCATTCTGCCTGCTTCTGCTACTCTCTTTGTCAAGCAGATATCCTGTCTGCTTGGTTCCGGATTCCCGGATGGATGATTATGCAGCAAAACAACATATGCTGCGTGATAGCTTAAGGCATCTATAAAGATATCCCTTGGAGATATAACTGCATGATCGATCGTTCCCTCTGATATACAGTTCTCTCCCAACAAACAATGTCTGGAATCAAACAGCAGGCTGTAAACCCGCTCTTTATCCAGATATTTGGTACGTTCCATAAAATAATCTGCTATACTCTGCGGATTGCCAAATGTCAGAAATGGTTTATATTCCGCTTCCGCTATCCGTCTTGATAATTCACCGATACATTGCATCTGGATCGCTTTTACATATCCGATCCCATCAATCGACATCAGTTCTTCCAATGTCAGATGCTTCAGTCCGACTAAGCCTTTATGAACCGAATGACGGTTCAGAATACGCTGGGCTGTAACCAGTGCATTTTCTTTTCGGCTTCCGCTTCGAAGTATAACTGCAAGCAGTTCAGCATCATTCAAAGCGGATGGACCACTTTGCTGACATTTTTCATATGGCCGCTCTGTAACAGCCATATCCCGCATTGTAAAATTAGAATTCATATGTCCTCCTTTTCTCTCCGCCTCTCCAATGCCTGAAAGAAAGGTGACATTCGAACTAAATCTACCACACTATAAGGTTATTTTCTACCATTTTTTGCAATGTCATTACAATTCCAAATTTTGCATGCTGATAGGTAAGTCCTCCCTGAAAATATACAGCATACGGTTCTCTCATAGGGGCATCCGCACTAAGTTCAATTGAAGAACCGGATACAAATGCACCGGCCGCCATGATAACAGGAGAATCATATCCCGGCATATCCCATGGTACAGGCTTTACATAACTGTCAACAGGTGCAGCCGCCTGAATCCCTTCACAGAAAGCAACCACACGTTCCGGTGTCTGAAGTTCAACTGCCTGTATGATATCAAAACGATCCTCTGTCTTATTCGGGACTGTCTTAAAACCAAGATTTTCATATACATTTGCAGCAAAAATCGCACCCTTTAAAGCACTTGCCGTAACCGATGGAGCCATGAATAAGCCCTGTGCAAAAGCCTTTGTATTATTTAAAGATGCACCAACCTCTTTGCCAAGTCCCGGTGTCGTAAGACGGTATGCGGCATTTTCCACATATTCCTTCTTACCACAGATATAACCACCGATCGGAGCCAGTCCGCCACCTGGATTCTTGATCAGGGAACCTGCGATCAGATCTGCGCCATAGTCTGTTGGTTCTTTATCCTGAACAAATTCACCATAACAGTTATCTACCATACAGATGATGTCCGGACGGATACTCTTTACAAATGTGATCACTTCTCCGATCTTCTCACAGGATAAAGTCGGACGTACGGCATAACCCTTGGAACGCTGGATCTCCACAAGCTTTGTGTGTTCATTGATCGCATTTCGGATTCCTTCAAAATCAAACTCTCCTTCCGGTGTCAGATCTACCTGGGCGTATGTAACACCATATTCTGCCAAAGAACCCGGTGAAGGGCGAAGTCCGATGATCTCATCCATCGTATCATATGGTTTTCCTGAGATTGCAAGCAGTTCATCTCCCGGTCTTAAGTTACCAAATAACGCCGTACAGATCGCATGTGTTCCACAGGTGATCTGAGAACGGACCAGCGCATCTTCCGTATGGAATACATCTGCATAGATCCGTTCGAGTGCATCTCGTCCGTCATCGGTATAACCATATCCGGAGGAACCTGCAAAATGCGCTTCCGCCAGACGATTATCCTGCATGGCTTTGATGACCTTCATCTGGTTGATCTCACAGATGGCATCGATCGCTGCAAAACGGTCCTTTAAGCTGTCTTCAATCTTCTGACAGTAATCAAATACCCGTTCATCAATGTGTAAGGATGTATAATAATCTTTTAATAATGTGTTCATTTTATCTGCTCCATTTTATTTTATGAAATAATTCCCTTTGACCGCAACTGTTCAAGCATGAAATCCATAATGGTATCTTCTGATGTGAATTCACTCTTATCCACCCAGGTGACTTCTTTTTCCCTCTTAAACCATGTGATCTGACGCTTGGCGAAATGTCTGGTATCACGTTTTAAGATATATAGGGCTTCATCTAAAGATGTTACACCATCCAGATAATCGAGGATCTCTTTATATCCAAGCCCCTGCATGGATATCAGATCTTTTGTATATCCCTGATCCTTTAATGCCTTTACCTCTTCGATCAATCCCTGTTCTACCATGATGTCAATTCGCCTGTCTATTCTATCATATAATTTTGATCTTGCATCATTTAACACAAAATATTCAAAATTATATGGAGAAATCCGTTTGGATTCTTTCTCGTTATGTTTGGAGATCGGGATTCCTGTCTCTTTATAGAATTCCAATGCCCGGATCACACGTTTACGATTGTTATAATGAATGGCTGCGGCTGACGCCGGATCCACTTTTTCAAGCATCTGATGAAGGTAGAGATTTCCATGTTTTTCCGCAAGCTGTTCCAGATAAGTACGGTAGCTTTTATCATCGTCATTTTCATCGAAATGAATATCGTATAAAACTGCCTGAATATAAAAGCCGGTTCCGCCGACAATGACAGGTATCCGTCCTCTGGCATAGATATCATCCATCGCCTTTGTTGCAAGTTCTTTAAATAATACAACATTAAACGGCTCCTTCGGATCTAATACATCGATCAGATGATGGGGAATGCCATCCATTTCCTCCGGCATGATCTTGGCAGTTCCGATATCCATCTTTCGATAGACCTGCATGGAATCTGCAGAAATGATCTCACCGTTTATTCTTTTTGCAAGACCGATCGACAGATTTGTTTTACCTACGGCTGTCGGTCCGGTTAATATAACAAGAGGCTTCATTTGCTGCTCCGTTTCTATATAAGTTTAATTACTAAACAATTCGTTTGAATTTCTTTTCTAGTTCTGTCTCTGTCATGGAGATCAGGGTTGGTCTGCCATGCGGACAGGTATATGGATTTTCAAGCTTCATCAACTGGTCGATCAGGATGTCTGCTTCCTTAAAGCTAATGGAAGTATTCCCCTTTATCGCAGCTTTACACGCCATTGTGGAAAGTTTACTGATAAATGTATCAATCGTCTGCTTCTGTCCGTTTTCGGATAACTCTCCGATAAATTCCAGAAATAATTCTCTGCCGTCTAATCCGAACAGATTTGCCGGAACGGCTGACAGCTTGTATTCTTTTCCACCGAAACCTTCGATCTGAAATCCCAGATTCTGGAAAAATTCCAGATTTTCCCGTAAGAACTCTGATTCTGTTCCGCTCAAGGATACGATCGCAGGTGGCATCAGATACTGAGGAATGGCAGTCTTATTCTTATAGTTTGCCATTAATTCCTCAAATTTTACCTTTTCATGTGCGGCATGCTGATCCATGATAAAGAACTTATCTTCGTACTCGATCAGCCAGTATGTCTTAAATAACTGCCCGATGATCCGGTGCTTTTTCTTAGCTTCCGGTGTCAGAAATTTATCTTCAAACATATCCATCTGCTCGTATTTAATCTTAGCTTCCGATGTGATCGGTTCCTGTTTCTTCTGTTCTGATGTTTCGTTAGTCTGTACACTCGCTTCAGCAGAATTTAATGCTGTCTTTGCCGGTTGTGTCAAATACGGAACAATATTTTCAGCAACCATATTATTTGTGATATTTTTACCAGACTGATTATCTTCTTTCAAATATTGGATTTCAACCGGCGAGCTGCTTCTGTTTTCCATCGTAACAGATGGTGTCGACGTTGGTTGAGCAGATATACCTGAATTTGCCGGTTGCATTGGCATGCTTGGCTTTTTCTGCTGCGCTGGCCTTGTCGGCTGCGGAGGAAGCTCTGTGGCCCTCCGGTTTGTTTCGAATGGCTCCGGGCGCTTCTCCACCTTTCGTTCTGCCAGTGTCTCCGGTCGTTTATCCTTTCCCGGTGTAACAGTCGGGATAAGTTCTTTAAATAACAGCGCCTTTCTGACACTTATATAAGTAAAATCATACATATCCGGTTCATTTATGAACTTCAATTCCCGTTTTGCAGGATGGATATTTACATCGATCAGAGATGGATCAATCTCAAAATTGATAACTGTAAATGGAAATTTATGAACCATAACAAAGGTACGATATGCATCTTCGATTGCCTTTGTTAATATATTGCTCTTTATATACCTTTGGTTTACATAATAATCTTCAAATGAACGGTTACCTCTGGATATACTCGGTTTTGCAAGATATCCTGTGATCTTTACCTGATCATTTGCTGCATGGATTTCCAGAAGGTTATTCGTAATATCTCTACCATATATATGATAGATGATCTCTTTTAGTCTGCCGTTGCCGGATGTAAATAGCTTATCTGTTCCATTCATAATAAACTTAAATGAAACATCCGGATGTGACATTGCCATACGACAGACAAGATCGTAGATATACGAGCCCTCTGTTGCAGGCGCCTTCATGAATTTCTTTCTGGCAGGTGTATTATAAAACAGATTTCTTACAACAATCGTTGTACCAAGCGGTGCGCCGATTTCCTCATTTGAGATCTCTTTTCCGCCGTGGATCTGGTATCTGGTTCCGGTAAGCGCATCTTCCTGCTTGGTGATCAGCTCTACCTGGGCAACTGCGGCTATACTAGATAACGCCTCGCCACGGAAGCCTAAGGATGCGATCTTTAACAGATCATCCGCCGTCTGAAGCTTACTGGTTGCATGACGAAGGAAGGCAACCGGAACTTCCTCCTTTGAGATACCACATCCATTGTCTGTGATACGGATAAAGCTCATACCGCCTTCTTTGATCTCGATGGTGATCGCAGTTGCACCCGCATCGATGGAATTCTCCACTAATTCTTTTATAACCGAGCCGGGACGTTCGATCACTTCACCGGCTGCGATCTTATCAATTGTATATTGATCCAGTAATTTTATCATAGGTTCTCCTTAACGGATTCGCTCCTGTAATTCATTCAGATATAACAATGCTTTCATCGGTGTCATGTTGGACAGATCTGCATTCTTGATCTCCTCCAGAATGGCACTCTCTTCCGGATTTGCCAGAAATGACATCTGGGTATCGGAAGCACTTTTATGAAAATCATTTGTTATCTTGATATCTTTTAATTTCGTCGTTATATCCGTATCGATAAGCTGGTTGCAGATCTCATTTGCACGATTGATCACGATATCCGGTACTCCGGCAAGCTTGGCTACCTGAATACCATAGCTTCGATCCGCTCCGCCTTTTACGATCTTTCGTAAGAATACGATATCATCACCGTCTTCTTTTACTGCTATACAGTAGTTGTTTACAGAGGATAACTTACCCTCTAATTCTGTCAGTTCATGATAGTGGGTGGCAAATAACGTTTTTGCTCCAAGCAGTTCACTGTTACTAATATATTCCACAACTGCCCATGCAATACTAAGTCCGTCATATGTACTGGTTCCTCGTCCGATCTCATCTAAGATCAGCAGACTGTTCTTCGTGGCATTTCGAAGAATATTTGCGACCTCACTCATCTCTACCATGAAAGTGCTTTGACCGCTTGCAAGATCATCGGATGCCCCTACTCTGGTGAAGATACGGTCACAGATACCGATATTTGCTGAAGCAGCAGGAACAAAGCTTCCGATCTGCGCCATTAAAACGATCAGTGCCGTCTGACGCATATAGGTGGATTTACCAGCCATATTCGGTCCGGTTATGATCGATATCCGGCTCTCAAAATTATTCAGATAGGTGTCATTTGATATGAACATACCGTTGTTCATCATCTTCTCAACGACAGGATGGCGACCTTCTTTGATATCAATTACACCATCTTCGTTAATCTCTGGACGAACAAACTGATTGGCAGATGCCACATATGACAGCGAACAGAGACAGTCTAATAAAGCGATCTGTCTTGCTGTATTCTGCACACGCAGGATCTCACCCGCAATCTTATCTCTGAGCGCAACATAGGTTTCATATTCCAGTGCATATAATTTATCTTCAGAACCAAGAATCGAACTTGCAAGATTGTCCAATTCTTCTGTTGTATATCGTTCTGAATTTGCAAGTGTCTGTTTTCTTATAAAATATTCAGGTACCAGATCCTTATAGGAATTAGTCACCTCAAAATAATAGCCAAATACTTTATTGAACTTGATGCGAAGATTCTTTATTCCTGTCTTCTGCTTTTCCCGTTCCTCCAATTCTGCAAGCCATGTCTTGCCATCTGTCTTTGCTGATTTTAAAGTATCGATTTCTTCCAGATAACCATCCTTGAAAATACCGCCTTCTCGAATCAGTATCGGAGGATCGTCGTTGATTGAACGCTCTAACAGGTCATAAATATCCTGTAATTCATCCATTTTCTCATAAATATCTGCAAGAAGCCCATCCGGATAGATCTGTAAAAGCTGTCTGATATACGGCAGATATGAAAGGGATGTCTTAAATGCGATCATATCGCGTGGATTTGCGGATCGTAGGGAAATCCTTGTCATCAGTCGTTCCAGATCATAGATCGGGTTCAGATATTCCCGCATCTCATCACGATTGATCATATCATTATTTAACTGATCTACTGCATCAAGTCTTGCTTCGATATCCTTTTTATATATTAAAGGCTGCTCGATCATGCTTCGAAGCATTCTCGCACCCATTGCTGTCTTGGTTTTATCCAATACCCATAACAAAGAACCTCGTTTCTGTTTGTCACGAAGTGTCTCACAAAGCTCCAGATTTCTTCTGGTTGCGGAATCAAGAATCATGAAATCGTCGATGGAATACAGCACGATATGATTGATATGTGCAAGGAAATTCTTCTGTGTCTCATGCAGATACTGAAGCAGAACTCCGGAGGATAAAATACAGTCAGGGAAATCCTTCAGTCCAAGTCCGTCCATATTATTAACTCCGAACTGCCTCATAATTGCATCTTCACAGAGCATTTGATTGAAATAATGCTCCGGCGCTTCAGAAATGGAAATTTTCATTTTCTCCCTCAGATAAATGAAATCCAGATCACAATTCATGAAAGAATGATTGCCGATGATCTCGGCAGGAGAATATTTGTTGATCTCATCCGTAAGCTTTGATAAGGATGGAACTCTCGCTGTCTTAAACTCACCGGTCGTGATATCTACCAGTGAAATTCCGAATGCACCATCGTTTTCAACAATACTCATCAGATAATTATTTCTTGTTTCATCAAGAATTGCATTTGACATATTGGTACCCGGTGTTACCACCCGGATAACCTCACGTTTAACTATGCCTTTTGCAAGCTTTGGATCTTCAACCTGTTCACAGATCGCTACCTTAAAACCATTCTCGATCAGCTTATTCAGGTAGACATCACAGGCATGATATGGAACGCCGCACATCGGTGCACGTTCCGGCTGTCCGCAGTCCCTTCCGGTCAAAGTGATCTCAAGAACCTTGGATGCGGTCAGGGCATCATCAAAAAACATTTCATAGAAATCACCAAGTCTGTAAAATAATATACAGTCCTTGTACTGATTCTTCACTTCCATATACTGCTGCATCATTGGTGTTAAAGCTGCCACTGTTTTTTACCCCTATTCTATAAATTCGGTTTATACAAGATTTCCCATATAATAAAAGCCTTTACATTCATCCAGCGAAACATCCCGGATCTCGCCGATCATAGACGGATCACCTTTAAAATGTACCAGAATATTATTTGACAGACGACCGGTTAAGAGTGCCTGATTCTGTTCGCTGACGCTTTCAATCAGTACAGGCATGACCTGCCCTTTATAACGGCAGATCTCCTCACCGCTGATCTCTGATACTCGCTTGATCAGGCGATCAAACCGGTTCTGGATCTCTTCCTTTGTTGCATGATCCTCAAATGTTGCTGCCGGTGTTCCGGTACGCTTGGAGTATATAAATGTAAATGCTGTATCAAACCTTACCCGATTCACTACATCCATTGTCTCTAAGAAATCTTCTTCTGTTTCTCCGGGAAAACCGACAATAATATCGGTTGTAAGTGATATTTCAGGAATCCGTCTGCGGATCTTGTCTACTAATTCCAGATAGGATTCCTTTGTATAGCGACGATTCATCTGATTTAATATCCTGGATGAGCCGGATTGCATCGGAAGATGGATGTGACGGCAGATCTTTTCATTTGCCGCGATCACATCGATCAATTCATCGGACAGATCCTTTGGATGGGAGGTCATAAAACGAACACGTTCGATTCCATCAACTTCTGTCACCTTCTGCAATAATTCGGCAAATGTCATCGGTTCTTCTAACGTCTTTCCATAAGAATTCACATTCTGACCAAGGAGCATGATCTCTTTTACACCCTCCTCTGAAAGCCGCTTAACCTCTCTTATGATGTCCTCCGGTTGTCTGCTGCGTTCTCTGCCTCTAACATATGGCACGATACAATATGTACAGAAATTATTACATCCGAACATAATATTGACACCGGACTTAAATGGGAATTCTTTCTTAACCGGAAGATCTTCCACAACAAGATTGGTATCCTTCCAGATATCCACTACCTGTCCGCCGGCTTCGATACGGTTGCAGTAGATTTCAGCCAGTTTAAATACATTATGCGTGCCAAATACCATATCTACAAATCGATATTTCTTTTGAATTGTAGCTACAACATCCGGTTCCTGCATCATACATCCGCAAAGCCCGATCATCTTATCTGGATGTGTCTCTTTGTCATGTTTCATGATTCCAAGATGTCCGTAGACTTTTCGATTCGCATTCTCACGGACTGTGCAGGTATTATATATAACAAGGTCTGCATCCTCAGAATCACTGCTTGTATATCCGATTTCTTCCAGAATACCGGTCAGCTTCTCGGAGTCTCTTACATTCATCTGACATCCATAGGTCTGGATCGAACAGGTCAGGTTTCTTCCTGCTTTTTTCGCAAGCTCCCGGTAATACCCCCTTGCTTTTTTTATAAAATAATATTGCCGAAATGGTTCTTCGGTAGGACAAGGTTCTGTTATATCGATTTTATCTATTTTTTTATCTATTTCATTAATCATATTTATTGTTCTCCATAAAGCTGTATATCTCTGACGGAGTCAGAAGCTGATCCGGTCTTTCGTCAAATGATTCGCATGAAATCTCCGGCAACACCTGATAATCATAGGCAAATGCAACCGCGGTAAGTTCCGGATGAAGCTTCATATAACGGTCATAATATCCACCGCCATATCCGATCCGATGTCCGTTTATATCAAATACAATTCCCGGGACGATCAGAATTCCTTCCGTCGGATGAAGCATCTCACAGCCGGCAGGCTCTAAGATGCCATACGCACCTACCTTTAGATCGCTCATTCCATGGATCCGATGAAAATGCATATGATCTCCGTATACCTTTGGCACAGCAACGACTTTGTCATCTGTAAGTGCCTGCTTTATAATCTCGACCGTATCCACTTCATTATCCTGACTGACATAGATCAGCAGATGATTGCAATCTTTATATTCATCTGAATTCAGAAATTGCTTCCTGATCTGCGCTGAAGCAACGGTCACCTGCTCCGGTGTTAAGGCACGTCGCTTTTGTTTATATTGTTTTCTTAGTTCTGCTTTTGTCTGTTCCATCATACTTTTTTTGTTGGATCGATATCTTCCAGCCTGGTAATACTACCATCCGGTTCTTTGATATCAATGTTATTTAATACACTTCTCAGATTCTGTTTCATGGCAAAAATGTATTCCTGTCTGAGATTTTTCTGTTCTTCCTTTTCAGCCGACGTAAGTCCTGCCGGAGTCTTGGATTTCTTATATAATTCATTGATTCTTGCAATCTTTTTTTCGTCCATTCTTATTCACCTGTTCATTTCTGTTATTTCGGAATCGGATACTGCTTCTGTTTGATCAGACCCATCTTATATATGTATATGATACGATGGTACATACTATATCCATTGCTACTGTAGATATTCCTTATGTGTAATGTATCTTACGACATCAAAATTCGGCTCTTTATATGCTTTAAATAAGGTTCCGACAGATTCACCATTTAATGCCCGACCGAGATTTCCTATATCATCTCCTGATAAAATAAGCATATCTGCTCCTGAATTTGCAGCAATCTTCGCCGCAGAAATCTTTGTCGTCATACCACCGGTTCCATATCCGGAGCCGGCGCCCTTTGCCATTGCTTTGATCTTATCGTCGATGCGTTCTACGACAGGGATCAATGTTGCATCCGGATTATTTCTTGGATCGTCCGTGTACAAGCCATCAATATCTGTCAATAATAATAAAAGATCAGCATTGATCATGTTGGCTACGATAGCGGAAAGGGTATCATTATCTCCAAAGTTTATATCCACTTCTTCAATTGCAACTGTATCATTCTCATTAACTACAGGAATAACATCCATTTGTAATAATTCATTAAAAGTATTTACAGCGTTATGTCTTCTTTCCTGAGATGTGATTACATCAAACGTCAGAAGAACCTGAGCTGCGATCTGGTGATATTCATAGAACAGACGCTGGTATACCATCATGAGCTGTCCCTGTCCAACTGCTGCACATGCCTGTCTGAGTGATGTTGTCTTTGGCTTTTTCTGAAGCCCTAACGACTTCGAACCAACACCGATTGCACCGGAGGATACCAATACAACATCCTTATCCTGATTTTTCAGATCGCTGATGATCCGTACCAGTTTTTCAAGTTTTATGTAATCAAGCCCACCCGTCTCCTCATGGATCAATGAAGATGAACCGATCTTGATCACGATTCTTTTTTTATTTTTTAAGTATAAACGATCTTCCATTTTAAATCTGAAACCTCACATTCTCTGATTTCCGGTTGATGCGTCCGGTATCATAAATTTCGACATAACTGCCTCAAAAACTTTTATTCCGTCAACGGCTGCGGATGTTATACCTCCCGCGTAACCTGCACCTTCTCCACATGGATAAATACAAGTATGTGCAGATGTCAGATCTGCATCGCGTAGTATCTTTATCGGCGAAGATGTTCTTGCTTCCACGCCGCTTAATATTGCATCATCATCTGCAAAACCAGATATCACCCGGTCAAATGACAAAACACCATCTATTATAGCATCTCTGATATACTCTGGCAAACAACAATTCAGGTTGGAAAACGTATAAGCCCCCTTTATGCAAGGCTTGATCTTGCCGGCTATTTCAGACATTCTGTTCATTCTAAAATCACCGAAACGTTGTACCGGAACTGCTCCTTTTCCTGCCTGATACGCCTTTTCTTCAAGCTCTCTCTGAAAATACATACCGGCAAGCGGATGATCTCCCGGATAATCTTCCGGCGTAACATTCACAACGATCGCACTGTTTGAATTATCCGCTTTCCGGTCACTGTAGCTCATACCATTGACACATATCCTTCCGGATTCTGAGGATGCATTTACAACGTAACCACCGGGGCACATACAGAAGGAGTAGACCGCCCGTCCGTTTGCTGCCTGATGCACCAGCTTATAATCTGCTGTCGGCAGTAAATCTTCATAATCGGGATGATATCCATATTGTGCTTCATTGATAAAGGTTCTTGGATGTTCGATTCGGAGTCCCATTGCAAACGGCTTCTGTTCCATCGGAATTCCACGCTTATAGAGCATTTCAAAGGTATCTCTTGCACTGTGACCAATCGCAAGTATCACCGCATTGCTTTTTAATTCATATGTTTCTTCCGGTTTCAAAAGCTTCTTTATATGTAAGAGCGTTGTCTCAGGATTTATCACTTCTATATCTGTTACAAGCTGCTCAAATCGCACCTCTCCACCCAGCCTTATAATCTCATTTCTAATATTCTTGACTACAGTCAATAACACATCTGTACCAATATGAGGCTTATTCACATATAGGATTGACGGATCTGCACCAAATTCGACAAATGTCTTAAGAACCGCAGTCCTTCTTCCTGATTTATCCTTAATTACGGTATTCAATTTACCGTCAGAAAATGTTCCGGCCCCTCCTTCACCAAACTGAACATTACAGTTTGGATTTAACGGATGTTCCTTTTTCCAGTATCCATTTACACAGGCTGTTCGTTCATCAACTGCCATACCACGTTCCAGAATGATCGGTCGATAGCCCTCTCTTGCAAGAAAAAGACCTGCAAACAAACCTGCCGGACCGCTTCCGATAATAACCGGTCGATACTGCATCGGCATCGATCCATGCTCCGGGATTTTAAAATCCGTCCCTTTAATTAACATAATATTGTTATTGTGAACTTTTTTTAGGATTTTCTCTTCCTGATCACAGGACACATCTACAGAGGCAACATAATGGATTTGATCCTTCTTCCGGCTGTCAATCGATAATTTAGCCATTTTATAGGATAGAAAGCTATTTATCCTTAAACTTTTCCGGATTGCCTGTTCAATATCTTCGTTTTTGTATCCAATTTTTAACTTAATATTATTAATTCGAATCATAAATACTAAATCCCGCTTTCATCCCAGTTATGACCGCCCACATCAGATTATAGCCGCCGCAGATTCCGTCGGTATCCAAAAGCTCCCCTATCACATATACATGCTCCTGTACAGTAAGCTTCATAGTTTCCGGATCTATAAAACGAGTGTCTGCGCCGCCTCTTGATACCTGTGCATCTTCTGCTCCGGCTGTTGCTGTGACATGAAAGGTCAGTTTCTTTATTTGATCTGCCAGCTTCTGCAGTTCAACATCATTTAGTTCCGATATTCTTTCCTGTTTCCATCTGCATTGTTCTAGTATATAAGTCGCAAGTTTTTCATGTACAAAGCCATTCAGGCACGCCTGAAGCGACCTTTCCGGATTATTTGTCCGGAATTTCCTGAAATGCATATACAGATCAGCTTCATTTATATCTGGTACAAGATCCAGACAAAGGCTAACGCTCTCACCATCCTGCAGCATCTCCCCAGCTGTATGGCTGAGATTAAATATAACAATTCCTGATAATGATTGACCGGTAAACTGGACCTCGCCAAATTCCTGTGCGTGGATTTCGGAAGATGCATCCATTACTGTTACCAGTGCCTTTGAACGAACACCTGCCAACCCAGACATCTTTTCTTTTACCTGAAGCTTACAGAGTGCTGGTTGAAATGGATAATACGGAATACCCAGTTGATCTAACAGACTACAGCCTGCATCTGTACCACCAAGGGCAGGTGCTGCAGCTCCACCACATGCAAGAACTATATTTCTTGCATAATATTGTCCCTGATCCGTCTGAATACAATATGTATGATCGGATTGTTCTTCCAGACCTATAACGATTTCTCCGGTATGAATCTGGATCTGATTTTTCTTCAGACGGTCGTTGAACGCCCAGACGATCG
This sequence comes from Coprococcus sp. HCN-4056, assembly GCF_037892645.1. Taxonomy (NCBI): domain Bacteria; kingdom Bacillati; phylum Bacillota; class Clostridia; order Lachnospirales; family Lachnospiraceae; genus Coprococcus; species Coprococcus sp. HCN-4056. Next base: position 219,789 of record NZ_JBBKBL010000002.1, read on the forward strand.
TAGATGCCTGTCTGGACATTGGATAATAATATCCGTGTTCATCGCTGACAGCTACACCAAGCTGTTCCGCAAATTGATTTACAATCTGATAATCCTTTGCTCCGATCACCTTATATGGGAAAAATTCATTTTTACTGTTATAACATTCCAGACAAAAACTGCTGTTTGACAGATTACATCTGCCATTTCCGGTTGCATATAGTTTTTTTCCGATCTTTTTATTTTTCTCAATGATCAGTACAGAACGCTTCCGGGTCTGATCTGCTTTATGCTGAAACTGTTTGTAAATATCTGCATCCGTTGCGCAGATAGCTGCAGTCATACCAGAAGCACCTGCACCTGCTACGATCAAGTCATATATCATTTTTATTTACTCCTTTTAAACCATCCATATTCTAGCATTAACTGGAACATGATTCAAGAAAAGTAAACAATTCTTTCTCTTTTTGAAATTTAATACCATTTATGATCCTGTTTTTTAGAATGTTGTCCAGATCCTTGATCCGGATATCGGTAAATTCATACAAACTGCCATTTGCTGTAAAGACCGCTACATATCCATTTAATTCATTTACCAGAAAACGATACGACTCCGCCGCCACCTGTGTGGAAGCATCTTCGGACGACGATCGTTCTCCGGTTGTCGTTCCATATGTTGGTGTTTTTTCTTCTGATGTTTTTTCTTCTGAAATTGGATCGTATTGAATCTCTTGTCGTTTGCCGGATCGTCCTTTGCCTGTTATTGTTTCTACGGCATATGAATCATCCGAAAAGCTGTCAGTTTTCTGGTATATCGTATAGGAACAGCAAAAAGCAAGCAAAAACAGAATGAGCATCCCACCAAGAATCAATAAAATTTTTTTCACAGATAATCACCTCTTATCATGATTATCTGCACATCCATCAGATCTATGCAAAAAACAGGCTGGTAATTATTAGCTTTTACCTGCCTGTTTTCCTTTTTTCTTATATATTTATTTGTTTATTCCCATGTTACGCTGTCAGCTTTGTCTTTTTCAAATACTGTCACCCATGTTTTTCCAGGATTCAGCTTTAATTCATTGCCGTCCTCTGTATAATACTTTGTGATCGCATTTTCAGATGATTTTTTCCATGTTACAGGAACGATCACTCCATTGGAAGCATAAAGTCCGGTTCCTTCACCAACCAGATCAAGCTGCTGTCTGTCATGATCATCAATGCTTGTATAATGAGCAAACTGGATCAGGACATTTTCATACTTAAGCTGATCACCTGTATTTCCATCTGTCTGTTCTCCGCCATACTGGAATCTGTAGTAGAGGCCATCATCTGCATGATATTCAAACCAAGGTGTTGTGTAATTGCTGATCGGAGTTGTAATCTTTTCTGCCTTTTCGCCGCCAGCAGGAGCTGTGATCTCTTCATTAAATGAGAACACACTCTTGAAACTATCGCTATGCTTTGTTTCATATCCTTTTTGTTCGATGCCGGCTTTGATCTTTTCTGTATCTGTAAATACATTATGTGGTGATACCCTGTCAGATGCTCTGTAGTATGTTACTCCACCTTCCGAACTTAAGCCACTCAGATTATTGATTCCTGAGCTTGAAAGTTTTTCCTCACCCTGTGGGGACTGACCGTAATGCATATAGATTGCATCATATTCCATAGCAACGGTTACATAATATGGACGGCAGCTTCTGATTGATCCAAGTTTTTCAAGATTGGAATAATCGTTAAAAATACCAAGCAGTCTGGTGATTCCACCTTCTACCTTCATCTCATAAACGATATCTGCTTTACCTATATCGCACTGTGGCATAGCGTCAGAAATATTATTTAACATAACTGCGATCGGACGACCGTACTCTTCCGTCCGGTCTGTAACCCATTCGCCAGTCAGGTCGTTATATACGCCCTCATGCTGTACTTCTGTTGTTGCCTCTGTGGTAGCTTCTGTTGTTGCTTCTGTCGTTGTGGTTTCTGTGGTTGCTTCTGTTGATGTCTCTTTCTTACCACATCCCATAACACCAAGTGATAAAACTCCTAATGCTGCTAAAGCAATTGCATATTTAGTTTTCTTCATAATCCCTTGTGTATCCTTTCTCATTAAGTATTTGTTCCTGAAGATCTTCCATCTGTTTGCGCTCTTCTTCATCTATATGATCATAACCAAACAAATGAAGCATACTGTGCGCTACCAGAAATGCCAGTTCTCTGGTGTTCGAGTGATTGTAGCTTTCTGCCTGTTCATATACGCGATCCATGGAAATAATGATATCTCCAAGCATCAGTTCTCCGCTTTCCGGATTGAAATAATCACAGGTATCCCCGTCTACAACACTAAAATCTCCCGGTTCTTTATAATCAATCAGAGGAAATGACAATACATCTGTCGGTGCATCGATATTTCTCTGACAATTATTGATAGTCTGTATGCCCGAATTATCTGTGAGCAATACATAAATCTCACATTCATAAGGACACTTTATAAAATCCAGAGCCTGTCCGATCACTGTTTCGATCACATGTTCATAATCAGGGATCTGGATTTCTCCATATTCATTTTCTACATTTAATGACATTGTATTTCTTACCTTTTTCTTTTATTATTTCGGTTCTCTCCGTATCGTCTGCCATCGTTTTGGTTACGATTTTCCTGCTCCGAACGCTGTTTTTTCTGCCTGTTCTGCTTCTCCTCGTAAACCTCATATGCATTTACGATCTTCTGTACCAGCGGATGTCTTACAACATCAAGACTTGTCAGATGGCAGACACTGATTTCTTCGATATTTTTGATAACGGTCAAAGCTACTTCCAGTCCCGATCTTGTCTCAAACGGAAGGTCCTTCTGGGAAAGGTCACCGGTAATGATTGCTTTCGATCCAAAACCAATACGGGTTAGGAACATCTTCATCTGTGCCGGTGTTGTATTCTGTGCCTCGTCCAGTACAATATAAGCATTGTCCAGTGTACGTCCCCGCATATATGCAAGTGGTGCTACTTCAATCAGACCTTTTTCCATATTCTTGGCAAAGGACTCCGGTCCCATGATCTCATATAATGCATCATAAAGCGGTCTTAAATAAGGATCGACCTTGCTCTGCAAATCTCCCGGAAGAAATCCAAGCTTTTCGCCAGCTTCAATTGCCGGACGTGTCAAAATGATCCGGTTTACTTCACCATTCTTAAAAGCAGTGATCGCTTTTGCCATTGCGAGATATGTTTTACCGGTTCCAGCAGGACCTACACCGAATACGATCATGGATTTATCGATTGCATTTACATATGCCTTCTGTCCATGTGTTTTTGGTTTGATCGGTTTGCCATTGATCGTGTGACATATGATATCCCGATCCAGATCAGCAATATTTTCCTGTGTTTCCTGAGGGTGATCCTTAGACATGGCGATCGTATAATCAACCTTCTGTTCATCGATCGCAGTACCTCTGGCTGCAACTGCAAATAACTGGATCAGTACATGAACCGCCTGCTCCACGTCTTTTTCTTCTCCTGAAACCTTCAGCTTATCATCGCGCAGGATCATAGAAACATGAAATGCTTTTTCTATTTTTTTTGCATGTACATCAAATTGTCCAAATACATTCTGAACGTATTCGGACATAACTGTAATTGATTTGCTGAATTCACTCAAGCGTCTGTTCCTCACTTATAATCTGTAATTCATGCGGAATCCCGATCAACTGTCTTACGGTTATATCTCCTTCCGCAAGACATTCATCTCCGCTATTCGTTATTTTAACATTATTTTCTATTATTTGCACCCCTTTTTCTTGCAAATTGCCAATATAACGACTTAATTTTTCTTTTACTGACGCAGCCGCCGCTTCCATGGATACTGTTTCTTTTTTTAACCGGTACTCCTTTATTGTGTATGCTTCTATCTGAAATGGCAGGTAAAAATTCTTACCTATATGAAGTCGGCTCGTATCACTGAACAAATCATATGCTTCGAAAGAGCATTTTGGTACATAAGGGGTAAGGCTGTACTGAAATGCACCAAAGGAATAATAGCTCTTTTCATTTCCTGTATATTCTTTGGAATAGCAGGATAACGGAACTGTATCTTTGTAATGATATACACAGATTCCATATACAGTTCCTTCTGCAGATACATAATTTGTATCCAGAACTTCATTATTATCATCATACAGATAAACTGCACCAGAGATCAGGATATCGCCTTTCTTCACATCATCTCCAGCCTTTACTACCGGTGTTCCGGATGCTGTTACGATCTCCGTGATCGTACAGTCCTGTGAAGCAATGATGTTGCATGGTTCTTTCATGGAGGTATCCGTAAATACATTCAATGTTTCCGTGATCTCCACCGACAGCTTTGTTCCCGTAAGCGCACATGATATCCAGGCGATATCTTCAAAGTCTTTCCGGAGATTTTTCTCCAGCTCTGCGCAGTCTACTTTTGACTTTGGAGTTCCGGTCTGCACATAATATTCATTGATATGTTGTAGTATCTCATCCGATGTATAATCTGATTCACCGGAAACGGAAATTTCCCATATAAATAACGATTGAATATAGATCAGAACAGCAAACAAGATAAACCCAGCCACAAACGGAATTCTTTTTTTATTTTTTCGAATAAACTCGCGAATACCATATACTCTTAGAACCTCTACATCACTTCCTGTTTTCCGTGCAGGTTCTTCCAATCGTGCTATATCCTTTGAAGCAGTAAAAAAGAATATTTCATCTTCTTTCTGCTCCAGATTCCAAAGTTTAATATCTCTGGCTTTGCACAGATTTACAAAACGGTTGATATGAATGCCGCGAAGATGAATTTTTGCAAATCCATACAGATACCTTAATATAATATCAAACATCCGGTTTCCCCCTTCTATGTACACAATATTATTCATAATTGATATATAGAATGTTGCCTGATATCTTCAGTTCTTCCGGACAATAATATTCAATTTTCAGGCAAATTCCATTTATCGATATGGTATTCTTTTTTGTTTTTACAAGGATCCGGGTATCCGAACAGGATATAATACATTTATAGTTTTCAATATAGATAATGTGATTATCATGAATTGTGATTTTGGATGAACTTTTTTTAATGTCCGGTGTGACATCCGGCACATCATATAGACTGTTATGATTAAATGGAAGCTGCATGATATGATACCCAACTGACTTTATATCTATATTATGTTGGTTGGGTATCGGATTATGACTTACTCTTTATTCTCTTTAAGATTATGGACACAGATAAAATTAACCAGAACGGCATTTCCTACAATCAATCCATAGGTAACTGCCTTTAATATATTTCCGATCATATCGCCAAATGCAAAAATACTTAAGATCAGTGCTCCCCAGGCAAAGATTATTGCAAGAATATTAATTGCGTTTTTCATATTCGTTTGTCCCTTTCGTTTTTGTATATTAATTTCATCATATATTATAGTGATGTCAGTGTCAACTTTTTGCGTCTATAAGAACATTTCATGTTCTTACGTCGCACCATCTCGCCTAAATGTTTCGCATCCGTTTTATATATTCTTTTTTTGCGTCTGTAAGAACATTTCATGTTCTTGCGTCGCACCATCTCGCCTAAATGTTTCGCATCCGTTTTATATATTCTTTTTTTGCGTCTATAAGAACATTTCATGTTCTTACGTCGAACCATCTCGCCTAAATGTTTCGCATCCGTTTTATATATTCTTTTTTTGCGTCTATAAGAACATTTCATGTTCTTACGCCGCACCATCTCGCCTATCGGCTCGATGCCGCTCGTTCGCCAAATACAGATTTTCGTGTAAACACGAAATCTGTGCTTGGCTCACTTACGCAAAAAAAGAGTACCGATTGCTCGGTACTCAAAAAAATCATATTTACTAATCCAAACTATAGATTATTTATATTTGCGCTTTCTAGCTGCCTCTGATTTCTTTTTACGTCTAACGCTTGGCTTTTCGTAATGTTCTCTCTTACGAATCTCCTGCTGGATACCAGCCTTCGCACAATTTCTCTTGAATCTGCGAAGAGCGCTATCTAATGTTTCGTTTTCTTTAACTATTACATTTGACATTCTCTCACCTGACCTCCCTCCAGTTGTGTACTATGCTAATAAAATAACAACTGTTTGGGTATTATTTAAGCACGAAGTCAATTATAACATATATTATTGAAACGTCAACAAAAAATTTTATTATTTTCTATTTTTAGGCATTTAACTGTTCTTTGGCTATTTCTACTGCTTTTGCAAGTGCATCTGCAATACCGGCAGGATTCTTTCCCCCGGCCTGAGCCATGTTTGGACGACCACCGCCGCCACCGCCTACAAGTGCTGCAGACGCTTTGATAATATTTCCTGCATGTGCTCCCTTCTTTACAGCATCGTCTGTTGCCATAGCGATCAGATTTACCTTACCATCCTTGGCGGAAGCAAGAACGACAACCGATGTTCCAAGCTTGTTCTTGAAATCATCTCCCAGATTACGAAGTGCATTCATATCTGTATCTTCTACGCTGGTAGCAAGAACCTTTACGCCATTTACATCTACTGCATCTGCAAGTGCATCTCCGGCAGAATTCTTTGCCAGCTTATCCTTTAACTTGGAGTTTTCAGATGTAAGAGCTTTGATCTCAGCGAGCATTGTCTCGATCTTTTCAGCCAGCTTTGCAGGTTCAGCTTTTGCTGCCTTTGCCGCTGCTTTTAATTCATCTTCCATCTCTTTATAATAATTAAATGCGCCAACAGAAGTCAGTGCTTCGATTCTTCTTACTCCGGCAGCAACACCCATTTCAGAGATGATCTTAAATGTACCGATCACACCGGTATTTGGAACATGAGTACCACCACAGAACTCAACAGAGAAGTCATCCATAGATACAACTCGAACCTTCTCGCCGTACTTGTCGCCAAACAATGCCATAGCACCTGTCTTCTTGGCATCTTCAATACTCATAACTTCTGTCTTAACCTTAAGATCCTTATCGATCTGTTCATTTACGATTGCTTCCACCTTGGCGATCTCTTCAGGAGTCATAGCCTGGAAATGTGTAAAGTCGAATCTTAAACGGTCTTCTGATACGTATGAACCAGCCTGTTCTACATGATCACCAAGAACCATCTTTAAGGCTTTCTGGAGCAGATGTGTTGCGGAGTGGTTCTTACAGATCAGTGCACGTCTGTCTGCTGTTACAGAAAGCTTCGCTGTGCTTCCATTCTTTAATTCACCGGATTCAACATAGCCAAGATGTGCGATCTTATCACCGGCAACCTTGATTGTATCTTTAACAATGAAACGTCCGCTCTCTGTCTCGATCACACCAGTATCACCGATCTGACCACCCATAGTAGCATAAAATGGTGTCTCTGCTGTGATGATCGAACCGTTTGTGCCTTCGGAAATAACATCAACCAGTTCGGATGTTACCTGATCGCCCTCTTTATATTCTGCTGTTATGGCAATGATATCGGAAGATGCTTCTACCTTGTCATAACCGATGAACTTACTTGTAAGAGCTGTATCGATATCTTCATAAATAGTTGAATCTGCGCCCATGTAGTTTGATACTTTTCTTGATTTACGAGCAGTCTCTCTCTGCTTGTCCATAGCCTTATTAAAGCCTTCCGTATCAACCTCGATTCCCTTTTCTTCCAGAATCTCTTTTGTCAGATCAAGAGGGAAACCATAGGTATCATATAACTTAAATGCATTTTCGCCATTTAATACTTTTTTGCCGCTGTTATTTAACTCCTCAACGAAGCCGTTCAGAATTGATAAGCCCTGATCGATCGTCTTATTGAAGTTTTCTTCTTCTGTATTGATACAGGTAAAGATATGTGCTTTCTTTTCTTCCAGCTCCGGATATGCATCCTTAGAAATCTCGATTACTGTCTTTGAAAGTTCTGCAAGGAATCTGCCTTCGATACCAAGTAATCTGCCATGTCTTGCTGCACGACGGAGAAGACGTCTTAATACATAACCTCGTCCTTCATTTGATGGAAGGATACCGTCAGATGCCATAAAGGTAACAGAACGGATATGATCAGTAATAACACGGATCGAGACATCTGTCTTCTCGTCTTCCATGTATTTCACGCCAGCCATCTCACATACTTTATCACGCAACGCTTTGATCGTATCAACGTCAAAGATGGAATCTACATCCTGAACAACAACAGCCAGACGCTCCAGTCCCATACCGGTATCGATATTCTTCTGAACCAGTTCTGTATAGTTGTTATGGCCGTCATTTTCAAACTGGGTAAATACGTTGTTCCATACTTCCATGTAACGGTCACAGTCACAACCTACTGTACAGCCGGGCTTACCGCATCCGTACTTTTCGCCTCTGTCATAATAGATTTCGGAACATGGACCACAAGGACCTGCGCCATGCTCCCAGAAGTTATCTTCTTTCCCAAAACGGAAAATTCTCTCCGATACAATTCCGATCTCTTTATTCCAGATATCAAATGCTTCGTCATCATCCTCGTAGATAGATGGATATAAACGATTCTCATCTAAGCCTACAACCTTGGTCAGGAACTCCCATGACCATGAAATTGCTTCATGCTTGAAGTAATCGCCGAATGAGAAGTTACCTAACATTTCAAAGAATGTACCATGTCTTGCAGTCTTACCTACATTTTCGATATCACCGGTACGGATACACTTCTGGCAGGTGGTCACACGTCTTCTTGGAGGGATCTCCTGTCCTGTAAAGTAAGGCTTTAATGGTGCCATACCTGAGTTGATCAATAACAAACTATTATCATTATGTGGAATCAGTGAGAAGCTGTTCATCTTCAGATGTCCCTTGCTCTCAAAAAATTCCAGAAACATTTTTCTTAACTGATTTACGCCATATTTTTCCACTGTTTTCTCCTCCTACCTTCTATCAGCCAGTTCTTTGGTAATATCAGTCCAACTGACACCTCTTTCAACCATAAGAACCATAAGGTGATACAGGAAATCTGATATCTCATATTTTATTTCATCTGAATCAGGATTCTTGGCAGCAATTACAATCTCTGTTGCCTCTTCGCCAACCTTTTTCAGTATTTTGTCAATTCCTTTGTCAAACAGATAATTTGTATAGGAACCTTCCTTTGGATGATTTCTTCTGTCAACGATAATATCGTATTCTTCTTCAAATACCTTTAACGGATTGGTATTATCGTATTCCTTCTTAACCAGATCCGTAAAGAAACAGGTCGGGCTGCCGGTATGACAGGCTGCACCGATCTGGGAAACCTCTGCAAGCAGGGTATCTTTATCACAGTCTAATTTTAATGATTTTAAGAACTGGAAATGACCGGATGTCTCACCCTTTGTCCAAAGCTCCTGTCTGCTTCTGCTGTAATATGTCATTCTGCCGGTTGCGATCGTCTTTTCAAAGGATTCCTTATTCATATATGCCATCATAAGAACTTCCCCGGTCTTATAATGCTGTGTGATACATGGAATCAGCCCGTCAGAATTCAGCTTGAATTCATCAAAGGATACTGCACTTTCAAATGTATTAACCGGAATGCCTTCTTTTCTGCATTCCTGCTTTATCTCCATTATATCCATTTGTTTCAGATTATATAAAGAAATGGATTCAGCATTTGTCTTTTCAAGCATCTCACAGATTGCTTCCCCATTTGTTGAATAGGTGGAAACAATAACAGGAAGTGCTACACGGTTTTTGATCTCATTTACGATATCCATATATTCAGGAACCATATTATTATGTAATAAAAGGAGCTCACCTGCTCCGAGTTCCTTAAGCTGCTCTGCATAGGCTACAGGCTCTTTACATTCGCTCAGGTCAATCGTTACGATGATACGTTCTGAACCAAAACGATCAGCGGCTTCCGTTACAAGCTCCGGTGTATTTAATGCTGCTGATTTCATACAAACCTTGGAAGCACCTGCATATAACATCTTCTTGATATCTTCCAGTCTTCTTACTCCACCACATGCGATCAATGGAATATCGACATTCTTGCAGATCTCTTTGATAACTGCAATATTCGCTTCTCTGCCTTCCTTTGTTGCTTTACTGTCAAAATATGCAATCTCATCTGCACCGGCATCATTATAGAACTTTGCCATTTCAAGTGCATTCTCAAGATCCAGACATGGAATAATTTTCTTATAACTCATAGTACCTCCTTAAAGTGAACCTTTGGTAGATAACACTTTACCATTTAATCTGTCGTCTATAGAAGTTGCTTCATCTAAAGCTTTTGCAAATGCCTTAAAAGCTGCTTCGATGATATGATGGTCATTGGAACCGGAGAACTGCTTCAGGTTCAGATTCATCTCCGCACCATAGGATACTGCATAGAAGAATTCCTTTACCATCTGTGTATCAAAATATCCAACCCGCTCTGTTATCAGGTTCAGATCATAAACAAGATATGGTCTTCCGGAAAGGTCAATCGCACACATAACAAGCGTTTCATCCATAGGAAGAAAGAAATTACCGAAACGCTTAATGGATTTTTTATCTCCAAGCGCACCTTTGATCGCTTTTCCGAGAACAATTCCCGTATCTTCTATCGTATGATGACAATCCACATACAGATCACCCTTTACGGTCAGATTCAGATCAAAAAATCCGTGCTTGGCAAAGCTTGTCAGCATATGATCGAAAAATCCGATACCGGTATCGATCTTTGCATCTCCCTTTCCATCCAGATTTAATTCCAGAACAATATCTGTCTCGCTGGTTTTTCTTGTGCATTTTACTGCTCTATCCGCCATATCTTTTCTCCCTTGTTTTTATACATTTTTCTTCCGATACTTTGGCAACTACAAGCACAGGCGGACTGATAATACAGACGCCTGTGCAATCTTGGTTTCATATTATACCACTATTCAAATCTTACTGCAATAGAATTAGCATGTGCTGTAAGTTGCTCTGATTTTGCAAAGCTTTCAATGTCTTCATGTACTTCTTCAAGAGCTTCTCTGGAATAATAGATGATGCTTGATTTCTTAATGAAGTCATCCACACTTAACGGGGAGAAGAACTTCGCTGTTCCGTTTGTTGGAAGTACATGGTTCGGTCCGGCAAAATAATCACCCAGTGGTTCGGATGAATATTCACCGATGAAGATCGCACCGGCATTCTTGATCCTTGTCATAACATCAAATGGATTTGCAGTTACAATCTCCAGATGTTCGGAAGCAATTGCATTTGCTGCTTCAACCGCATCTGCCATATTATCAGCTAATAAGATATAGCCGTATGTATCAATGGATTTCCGAATGATCTCTTTTCTGGATAATACCTTTATAAATTCATCGACCTGAGCTGATACCTTTTCGGCAAGTTCTTTTGAAGTTGTGATCAGAATGGCGGATGCCATCTCATCATGCTCTGCCTGTGATAACAGATCGGCTGCAACATATCTTGGATTTGCTGTCTCATCTGCAATTACAAGGATTTCGGATGGACCTGCAATCGAATCGATGCTGACATGTCCGTATACCGCACGTTTTGCAAGTGCAACGAAGATATTTCCGGGTCCTACGATCTTATCAACCTTTGGAATGGATTCCGTTCCATATGCAAGAGCCGCGATTGCCTGTGCGCCGCCTGCCTTGTAGATAGCAGTCGCACCGGCTTCATTTGCTGCAACCAGTGTAGTCGCATATACTTCACCCTCGCTGTTACAAGGAGTGGTCATTATAATATTTTTAACACCTGCTACCTTTGCAGGCATAATGTTCATCAATACGGAAGATGGATACACAGCTTTTCCACCCGGTACATATACTCCGACAGATTCCAATGCTGTTACCTTCTGTCCAAGCATGATACCCTTCGGATCAGAATCAAACCAACTGTACTGACGCTGTTTTTCGTGATAGGTGCGAATGTTTTCTTTTGCTTTTCTGATAACCTCGATCAGTTTCTCATCTACCTGTGTATAAGCATATTCAATCTCTTCTTTTGTAACCAGAACATTTCCGGCGTTGATATCTGCTTTATCAAACTGCTTGGTATATCCAAATAATGCCTCGTCTCCACGATCTCTGACATCATTTACGATCTTCTCTACTGTATCTGCATAAGATCCGAAATTGCTTGGGCTTCTTTTTAACAGATCCTTTAAAATGTTCTTTCTGGTTTCTTCCGTCAGATTTACAATTCTCATTTTTATGCCTCCTTATTAATCAACGAATTCAGATCAGCAAGCAGCTTTCTGATTCTCTCATTTTCCATCTTTAAGCTTACCTGATTTACAACCATTCTTGCAGATAACGGACAAACTTCTTCTAAAACTTCCAGTCCGTTTTCACGAAGAGTACTTCCGGTCTCAACGATATCAACGATCACCTCTGATAAGCCAACGATCGGCGCAAGCTCGACCGAACCGTTTAATTTGATGATCTCAACCGTCTGGTTCTTCTGATTATTAAAATAATCTTTTGCAATATTCGGATATTTGCTGGCAACACGGATGATCTCATTTTTCTTCAATAATTCTTTTGCTTTATGAGGACCACAGACACACATCCGGCATTTACCGAATCCGAGATCCATTACCTCGTACAGGTTTCTGCCTTCTTCTAATATCGTATCCTTACCAACTACACCGATATCTGCTGCACCGTATTCTACATAGGTTGGTACATCTGTTGCCTTTGAAAGGAAGAACTTCAGCTTCATTTCTTCATTCACAAAGATCAGCTTTCTGGTATCCGGGTCTTTCATTTCATCGCAGGTAATTCCTATCTGTTCAAGCAATGCAAGGGTTTTCTTTGCAAGTCTGCCCTTTGCAAGTGCAAATGTTAAATATCTCATTGATTTATCTCTCCAATCTATCCATCGATCAAATTCTAATTTTGAATTTCTTTCTGTTTTTGTCCGCTTATTTCAAGGATGCGATAGCCACCTCGTTCTCATCACCGGACACAAGATCAAATACCTTGACCGTATCACTGTTTTCAAAATAAAACAGTCCGGAAAAATGCTCTCTTTTTGCATATTCCAGATAATCTTCCACTGACTTTCTGACAGATTTGCGTATCAATTCAATCTTCTTATCATTCTGGCGCAGACTCTTACCAAGACTGATCGCGGGCTCCTGATTCTCGATATCATAGAGAATAATCGTATTCGAATATTCAACCGAAACCTCGATATTCTGTCTGGACAGTGCCATGATCAGTTCTTCTACGGTAAATGCAAAACCAATAGACGGTGCATCTTTGCCAAACTGCTTTAACAGGTTATTATATCGGCCACCCTTTACAACTGCATCTCCGGTTCCGTAGGTATATCCGCGGAAGATCACGCCGGTATAATAGTTATAACCATTTAACATACTGAGATCAAAGCCGATATATTTGTCATATCCATAACAGCATAATGCCTTATAGATTCTCTGTAATCTGTGAACGGCTGCAAGTGATACCGGATTCGTAACCAGCTTCTCTGCTTGCTCTAACATGGATTCTCCACCGAATAAAGAGTCAAATGCAAGAAAGGCTTTCTTTAAAACAGGACTCATATCCAGCTTCTTTAAATATTCCTCCAAACCAAAGAAGTTCTTGATATTGATATATTCTTTGATCTGAAGCTCCTCAGCTTCTGTAATTCCGGCTTCTGCAACGATTCCCTTAAAATAATCGATCTGTCCGATCTCGATCTGGAACTCGTCGATTCCAAGTGCCTTAAAAGAATCAACAACAGTTGCTATGATCTCTGCATCTGCTGCAGAAGAATCATCATTTATAAGCTCAGCACCGATCTGTGTAACTTCCTTTAATTTTCCCTGCAATTTTCTTGGGTTTGAATATGTATTTCCTGTATAGCACAGACGGATCGGAAGCTGTTCGTCCTTGTAATATTTTGCTACACATCTTGCAATACTAGGTGTGATATCCGGGCGTAATACCAGCGTATTATTATCACGGTCAAAGAACTTGTACATTTCATTTGACGGTGCAGATCCCTTATCACGGTTAAATATATCAAAATACTCAAATGTAGGTGTCTCTATATCATGATAGCTGTATAACTCCAGAGTATGATGCAGCTTCTCAATAATCTTTCTTTTCTTTTTACATTCTACATCATAGGTGTCTCTTACTCCGTCCGGAGTCTGTAACAGTTTATCCTGCATCTCTTTTCCTCCTTTTATCCATGCCTATTCGCTTTATCGTATTAAAGTGATAACACGATAATTAGTTATTTCAACAATGTGCTCATTATAGGTGAGACGTTGGCATTTGTCAAGATTTTTCCTGATCCTTTATGCTCTTAACTGCAAATCTTTATCGAGAAGCTCCAGATAATGAACCAGTGCTCCATTTTTTGCATGAATAAAGAAATCCGGATTCAGTTCTTCATATTTGAAATTCTTTGCATGTCCCTCGTTCACGCGATCCATATAAGTCTTTAATTCCGAAAAACGTAAATAGTAATATTTGTTTCTATGCGTAAAAAATATGATCAGGAAGCTGACTCCCTGCTGTTCCTCATACTCTTTCATAAAATGATACTGATGCTCATGTATATTCTGTAAAGAAAACGTATCAACCGCACATTCCTTCGCATCGAAGCATATCGGAATGCCCTGTACGACACCGATGTAATCGACCGTAGAATCTTTTTCAAAATACGCCAGCGTGATCTGGCTGCTGTCTTTATCCATACGGATCGGTTTGATCGGAGTCGGGATCTTCTGGACAACTGCCAGCTTCTTTTCCCGATAATATTCATTTGTATAATTGATCAGTTCCTCAAGTGAGGAACCACGAAGTCCTCTGGAATTCCAAGTTGCCATCCGATTCTGCCTCTTTATCTTTTATCTGATTCTGATCTTACTAAAGTTATTATCCAAATTACCCAAATAAATCTTTTTCGATCGTCCGAAACGGTTCCGGAAGAAATGCCGAATACTCTTTCCCGCTCAGATAAGAAAGCGGACCGTCTGTTTCTTTAAATATAATGTTTCCGCAATGAAGAAGCTGATGCTTTACATGATAAGAATCTGAAAAATACCGGTTCACTTCAGGTATGCCATACTTTGTATCACCGACTACCGGGTATCCCAGATGCTTTAACTGTGCACGGATCTGATGAGACTTACCTGTGATAAGCTCAACCTTTACCAACGTATAATCATCATTTTTTTTTACCGGATAAAAGATTGAATGGATTTCTTCACTCTTGCCCTGTTCCCATGGGTGATCCGATATCCGGACTTTGTTTTTTGCATTATCCTTCTGTAGATAACAGGTACTGTCAAGCTTCTGCGTCAGGCGTCCCCGTACAAGTGTATAATAATATTTATGTAATAGATGTTCTCTTATAATTCTGGATAATTCCTGACTTCCGGTAAGACTCACCCCACAAAGAATGAGTCCGGATGTATTGCGGTCTAAACGATTGCATACAGACGGACGATAAGTTCTCAGTTCTTCAGTTGTGATATGCCCACTATCAAGCAGATAGTCGATCAATGCTTCATTAAAAGAGTAATCATCTTTTGATGCCTTCTGTGACAGGACGCCAGTCGGTTTGTCTGCGATCAGAATATTTTCATCCAAATAGATGATCTCAACCGGAATCTTCTTTTTAGAGGAAGTGCTGTGTGTTCCACTGACATCTTCCCTGAAATTGGCGATCGTTTCATCAGACATATAGATCTGGATCGTATCTCCGATATAGACGTATTCGTTTCCTTCAATTTTCTTATTGTTCAATTTGATGTTTTTCTTTCGTATCATCTTATAAACAAAGCTTGACGGTGCCTTATTCAGATATTTCAAAAGAAATTTGTTCACACGCTGTCCCGCTTCGTTCTGCGATATAATGATCTCTTTCATGCCCGACTCCTATACACCAAGTTCAAATAATTTTTCACGCATAGACTGATCCTTTACCAGATAATCTTCATCCGGTTCTTTGATCGTTTCCGCTTTCTTTATAAATTCATCCACGGTTAACGCTGTAACGATAACATATGGTTTCTTTATCATTTCAAAGGAACGTGTAATTTCTTTTTTCAGGAATTCCACATCCGGAATCTTCTTGTCAAATGCTTTCTGATATAAGAATAACATTCTGCCATCCCGCACGATCACGGCAGGGAAAAACAACATTCCTTCATATCGACTGAGCGAGATATCATACAGGATGCCGTCCCGGTTCTCATAATGGATCCCTTTTTCTATCTTCTTGTGTTCTTCCTCTGTTAAAGGCTTGAATTTGGAACACATGATAAGTGCTACGATCTGTTTGGCAAATGGCAGGCTGATCAATATCGGAAGTATGATGATCAAGGTTTTTGTTGTTTTAAACATGGCAAGCGAAAGAATTACTCCTGTCAGGATCATAACACCAAGTATAATAATACTGGTTATGATCTTTTTCTTATGTTTTTTTATATATCCATACTGTCCTTTTTCCATTGTTTTTGTCCTGTTCTGTTTTTATTATAATGTTCCTCATACCCCGGCAAATCTCTGTATTTACCGGATATCTGTCTCTATTTGATCATGGAAACGATCCAGTCATTCGGCAGCAGCTTTGTTACGATCTTAAACGCTTTCATCGTTATGCTGTAGGTAGATTCTGTCTTCAGGTAATACGCATCAAATAACGCCCGTTTTACCACATTCTTTGCTTCTACACGGAACAATCTTTTAAATGCCTTTGTATGGGAATATTTCTCGGCAACATCAAAGAACTCTGTATTGACCGGTCCCGGACATACTGCTGTCACTGTAATATCTCTGTCCTCCAATTCTTTATTTAATGCTTTTGAAAAGCTTCTAACCATGGATTTTGTTGCTGCATATACAGCAAAGGATGGCTGTGGCAGATATGCCGCTGATGATGCAATATTAATGATATTGCTCTGTTCTTTCATATATGGCAGAGTGATCTTCGTCATGGCAACTAAAGCCTTACAGTTAACATCGATCATTCCGGTAAGTTCTTCGCATACAACATCTTCTACATGTCCCATAATGCCATATCCTGCTGCATTCACCAGAACACGTACCCATGGATGTTCCTTTGCAAGCATCTTTTTATAGGCTTCAAGATCTTCCTGCTTTGTGATATCCAGCGGGAGAACAATAATCTTCTTGCCTTCAATCTCTCTTTCTAAGGCATACAATCGTTCTGCACGCCTGGCGATCACCCATATCTCGTCGATTGTCTTATATTTTTCACTGATCTGAACAACAAACTCTCTGCCCAGTCCGGAAGAAGCTCCGGTAACGACTGCTATTTTACTCATGACATCATCCTCCATCCAGATAAATACTTATTCTTTAACGTTCCGTTTGTATTTTTTGCCCATCCAAGCGGATATCCGTCCACCAGAACAAGCACATATCCATTTTTAATTTTCTGATCCGATGCTTCGATCGTCTCGCCTTTCAGATATCTTAAAACACGGTCATCTGAAGATGTCAGATTTACTTCATTATCAAACTGTCCTTGTTTCAGATACATAGCAAGTGACTGGCTCGGTTCAAACCGGTTCTTCTTGATCTCGCCAAGGAACAATCCCTGTCTTAACATCCGAAGCCCGGATACATCCGGCATATGTTCTGCCATATAATACAGTCTTCCTTTATTTTCCTCAATATATGCAGACCGGATCCCGGCATCCGATGAAATGTGCGCAAGGAATTCTTCTGCATTTTTATCCGGCTTACAGCCTCTGTGTATCCATGACTGAAATACCTGTGTCTGTTCTGCCTCTTTTTTATGAATAAGTGCAACAAAATGCCCTTCCCCTTCGATATGATGCGGCCATAATCTTGCACATTTTTCAAGTTCTGCATTTTCGGTCTTTCCCCACGCAGGATTTCCATTACAAAAGCCCGGATACTTCGGAACTTCGACTAATTCTAATGTATCATCCAGTGATAAAAGATATTCGATTGACTGTTCATTTTCTTCCGGAGAAAACGTACAGGTCGAATACAGCATGGTTCCACCCGGTTTTAACATTTTTACAACTTCATTTAAGATTCCACGCTGTAAACCGGCAAATAACTCAACACCATTGTTTTCCCACGCTGTTACCATTGACTGGGATTTACGGAACATTCCTTCACCGGAGCAAGGCGCATCAATCAAAATTTTATCAAAGGTCTGATAGAATTTTGTGCTCAGCTTATTCGGAGCTTCACTTACCACACACATATTACCGATCCCGAATAATTCCAGATTTTTTAATAATGCCTTAGCTCTGGAATTACTGATATCATTTGAGATCAGAAACCCGGTGCCATGAAGTTTTGCTGCAAGCTCGGTTGATTTACCTCCCGGTGCTGCACAGATATCTAGAACAACATCCCCATCTTCAACAGGAAGAATACTCGCCGGTGCCATCGCACTCGGTTCCTGAATATAATAAAGCCCTGCATAATAATATGGATGTTTGGATGGTGTACATGCTTTGTCATCATAATAAAAACCATTTGTTGTCCATGGTACAGGCTTTAATTCAAATGGAGAGATCTTTAAGAAATCTTCCACACTGATTTTATTTGTATTCACGCGAAGTCCATGATGCATGCCCTGATCCAGACAATTCATATATGCATCATAGTCGTCTCCTAACTGTGTCTTTATCCTGTTTGTAAATGACTCCGGTAAGTTCATAATCTATAACCCCTGTGCTTTGTATCCTTCTGCGATAATATCAAGCTGTTTGGAAAAATCCTCCAGCTTTTCCAGATCATCCTTCTGGTAAATATCATAAAATTCATTCTGTATCTTCACAACCTCACGCTGGTTGCCTACATAATATAAATTCTGAATATTTGTTAAAATGTCTGCAACGATAGATGCCTTATAATTGAACGAATTCTGTGCATCCATAATCTCACCCCGGACAGATGACATTTCCTGATCCAGCGCCACAGTTGCATTTGCTGCATTTAACAGTTTTTCCCGGATATGTTCCGGCATATTATGACGATACTTATACTGAAGGGAATGCTCAATCGTTGCCCAGAAATCCATCGCCATTGTACGGATCTGAATCTCTGCCTGAATCGTTTGAAGCCCTTTAATCGTATATACATCATAATTTAATATAATATGAAAACTTCTGTACCCACTTGTTTTTGCATTCGTAATATAGTCTTTTTCTTCTCGGATCGACATATCCCTGCGATTCCTTATGATCTCTACAACCTTGTAAATATCTTCTTCGAACTGGCACATGATACGGATTCCGGCGATATCATCCATCTCTTCCACGATATGATCCATCGGAATATGTTTCTTTTGCATCTTATCCAAAATACTTGAAATTCTTTTTACACGTCCGGTTACATTCTCAATTGGAGAATACAGTCCCTGACTTCGATAATCTTTTATAATATGCTTAAATTTCAAGAGCAGTTCATCTACAGCCTGCTCATACGGAGATAAGATCTCTTTCCATAATTGTATTTCCACGAATAAAATGCCTCCTGCCAATTCTAACTATTCATCATCATGGGATACTCTGGTATAAAGGAAATTATATTCATCTACACCATCCTGATACTCCGGATAAAGCTCATATAATTCTTTCGCAAGTTCATAAGCCTTATCATAGTTCTGGATCTTTTCATAATAACTGATCTCCTGCAAACGCAACTCTTTCTGGAAGGTATTATCGCTTGCAAGTCCATTATTAATATACCCATATGCATTGTCCATCTCACCAATACTGATATAATAAGCGGCATACTGGGCATACAGATATGAATTATATCCATATTTATCTATGTATTTTTCATAATTCTCAAACATATGCTCTGCATCATTCATAGATGCATAACAGGTTCCTATATACAGATATAATTCCGGATAATCCTTTACATACTGCTCCAGAACCGGGAGTGCCCCGGCATAATTGCTGTCCGAAAAGTCAGCCAATGCCTGGGCGATCTCCTTCATTTTACCGACATTCTTTTTGTCCGCAGATGTCTGTTGTAAAATAGTATCATATTCTTCTACCGCTTTATCATAATCAGCGGTCTTCATATAAATATCTGCCATATACAGTCTGGTATTCTTGTCTTTATTCCGAGAAAATATCTGTTTTTCAGAAAGTGCATCGGCAAACCGGTCAAGTGCCTTATCGTATTCTGCATTCTGATAAAACGCCAGTCCTTCATCAAAATAGCGGTCCTTATGCGATATGATCTTTGATAATATTACAACAGCCGCAAAAACAATGACCAGACAAGTGACTAAAAAGAAAAACACTTTGACAAAATCTATATTGGATTTTCTTTTTCTGCGTCTTCTACGATTTCTTCCTGTCATAGCAATAAACTCCTGATTAGTGATGGAATAAACGGATTCCTGTAAATACCATTACCATTCCATATTTATCACATGCTTCGATTACAAGATCATCTCTGACAGATCCACCCGGCTGAGCAATGTATGCAACACCACTCTTCTTCGCACGTTCAATATTATCTGAGAATGGGAAAAATGCATCAGAACCAAGTGTAACATTCTGATTTCCGGCAAGCCATGCTTTCTTTTCTTCTGCTGTGAATACTTCCGGCTTTACCTTGAAACGCTTCTGCCATTCGCCATCACGGAGAACATCCTCATATTCATCACCCATATATACATCGATCGCATTATCTCTGTCTGCACGTCCAAGTCCATCAACAAACTGAAGTCCCATAACCTGTGGAGACTGACGAAGCCACCAGTTATCTGCCTTCTGACCGGCAAGTCTTGTACAGTGGATTCTGGACTGCTGACCGGCCCCAATACCGATTGCCTGTCCACCTTTTACATAGCATACAGAATTAGACTGTGTGTATTTTAATGTGATCAGTGCAATTTTCATATCGATAAGAGCTTCTTCCGGTATATTTTTATTCTCTGTTACAATATTGGATAAAAGATCCTTATCAATATTCAGTTCATTTCTTCCCTGCTCAAATGTAATTCCAAATACCTGCTTACGTTCAATCTCAGCAGGAACATAATTCTCATCGATCTGGATAATATTATAATTACCTTTCTTCTTCTGCATCAGAAGCTCCATAGCTTCGTCTGTATACCCGGGAGCAATTACACCATCTGATACTTCACGCTTAATGAGACGGGCTGTATCTGCATCGCAGACATCTGACAATGCAATGAAATCACCAAAGGATGACATACGGTCTGCACCTCTGGCTCTTGCATATGCGCATGCAAGTGGTGACAGTTCGCCCAGATCATCTACCCAGTAGATCTTTGCAAGTGTATCTGTAAGAGGAAGTCCTACTGCTGCACCTGCCGGTGACACATGCTTAAAAGATGTAGCTGCTGGAAGTCCGGTTGCTGCCTTTAATTCTTTAACAAGCTGCCAGCCATTAAATGCATCCAGAAAATTTATGTAGCCCGGCTTACCATTTAATACGGTAACCGGAAGATCACTTCCATCCTCCATATAGATTCTTGATGGCTTCTGATTTGGATTGCATCCGTATTTTAATTGAATTTCGTTCATTCTGTATTTCCTCCCGATTCATGATGATTATTTATTCTTGTTAATGATTCTTGTCTCATACTTTCCTGTTGCGATATCAATATATCTGACAAACAGAGATACCTTATTATCTTCATTCAGGCTTTCCCATACCATATTTGCAAATGTATCGATATCACCTGATATACCAACTAACTTCGGTTCTCCCTCAAAGCTTGGAAGTGGATTGTCATCATGCATATATGTATGAATAAAATGTCCTTCTCCGTTTGCGGGATTCTCATATGAAAATGTATATCGGTTGCATGCCGATGGATCTCCGTTATTGCTCTTTAAGATAGACATTGCATAGTCATACTGTCCGCCTTCGATATGCATAACTCCGGAAATTCTCGGTGTATAGTTTGGACCGTCCGGTTCAAACTCGCGGCATCTCAGTGACTGTTCAAATGTAAGCTCTTTATCCATTCCATCATAGATCGTATCGGTCTGATCACCATTTGTTACGATCGTCCGATTGCCAAGAACCCGAACCGGTGCGTAAATGATAAGGCTTGGATCCTCAAGCTTGGATGGATCAAATGCTTCTGTACGGATTCCTTCGCCCTCTGTAACAAATACACGATTTCGGGAATTCACACTTCTACCCATGATAAAGTATGCAGTAACTGCCTTTGTTCCGTCTTCCGAACGTCCGATCACGATTCCTCTGCCGGGATAAGAATTACCCTTAAGTTCCTCTGATAATGATAACATTTTCATTTGTAAACCTCCGTTTAGTAAATTAGTCAATTCATGTACCCATTTATCTGGTCGCTGTCTTTCATCTTATAATAATATGCTTCCTTTTGCAAGCGTTTTGGACTGCATTCTTATCTACTGAAACTGGCGCATTGCCTGGATCAGTTCGGATTTTGGAACTGCTCCCACGATTTTCTTTATAACTTCTCCATCTTTATATAATAAAAATGTCGGAATTGATACAACCTTGTTTGCAAGTGCAAGTTCCTGATTCTCATCTACATCTACCTTGCATACCTTTACCTCTGGAAATTCGTCAGCCAATTCTTCAACGATCGGTGCAACCATTCTGCATGGTCCGCACCAGGTGGCCCAGAAATCAACCAGCGTAAGTCCCTTTGCCTTTAAAACCTGATCTTCATATTCTTTTTCATTTAAATGTATAACTGCCATAGTAAAAACCTCCAATTCGTCATTCGTTAATTATACAGACATCTCAATCATCTTACATCTGTACTTTCAAAAAACATTTCTGACAAGTAAGTGTTCTTGTATTATAGTATACATTCATTTTCCTCTATCATACATTTATTTGTCAACTCATTTCACGGAGTTTTAATAAATATCTACATTTGTCATCTTGTCTGTCAATTCTATGAACGCCAGCCGGCAGACAGGAATTTATATAAATCTGATTTCTGTATAATAACCGATACACAAAATGCGCGCTGCCACAAAGGGAAGCGCGCATCGTATTGTATGTGTATTATATGTTAGCCTTTATAATTATGCATTTAAGAATTCTTTGCTTGTCTTGACCTTCTTGTTTGGATCCGGACGGAATAACAGGAAGAAGAAAGCAACGATGATCAGGATTGCTACAACAGTGCCGATACCGAATGAGCATGCACCTGTGAAGAGTCCTGCAATTCTGTAAATAACAAGGGATACAAGGTATGCGAAACCACACTGATATCCGATTGCAAACCAGAACCATTTTGCACTGTTCATCTCTCTCTTAATAGCACCCATTGCTGCGAAACATGGAGCACAGAGTAAGTTGAATACGAGGAATGAGAAACCACTTGCTGTTGTGAATGCTTTTGCAAGCTCGCTGTATACAGTGCCTTCCCCACCACCATAAAGGATACCCATAGTACCAACGATGTTTTCCTTAGCAACAAGGCCTGTAATAGATGCAACAGTTGCCTGCCAGTCGCCCCATCCCTGTGGCTTGAAGATCCAGCAGATTGCTCCACCGATCTTAGCTAAGATACTGTGGTCAATCTGATCTTCTGAAAGCATCTGGAATTTACCATCTAGAATACCGAAGTATGTTGTGAACCATACAAAGATTGTTGAGAGGAGGATGATGGTACCGGCCTTCTTAATGAATGACCAGCCACGCTCCCACATACTTCTTAATACAGAACCGATTGTCGGGATATGGTAAGGAGGTAACTCCATAACGAATGGAGCAGGATCTCCTGCGAACATCTTTGTCTTCTTTAAGATAATACCGGAGCAGATAATTGCTGCAATACCGATAAAGTAAGCACTTGTAGCAACCAGTGAAGATCCACCGAAGATCGCACCTGCGATCATTGCAATAAACGGAACCTTAGCACCACAAGGAATAAATGTTGTTGTCATAACTGTCATACGACGGTCTTTTTCATTTTCAATTGTACGAGATGCCATGATACCAGGAACACCACAACCTACACCTACAAGAATAGGAATGAATGACTTTCCCGAAAGACCGAATTTTCTAAAGATACGGTCCATGATGAATGCGATACGTGCCATATAGCCACAGTACTCAAGGATTGCAAGTAAGATGAACAATACGAGCATCTGAGGTACGAAACCAAGTACAGCACCAACACCGGCGATAATACCGTCAAGGATCAGTCCCTTTAACCAGTCAGCACATCCGATCTTATCAAGACCTCTTTCTGCAAGATCAGGAATAGATGGAACGAATACACCATAATCAGCAGGATCGATCTCTGCCATCTCTGTCTTGTTGAAGTATTCTACTGCATCTAAATAAGACATAGCATTTGTCTTATCTTTTTTTGCACCGGCAGGTACTTCTGAATAATATACATCGATATCGTAAGTATCAAGAGTTTCTTCATCTTCCATCTGATACTTAACACTTGCTTCTGTATTTGTATTTGCTTCGATAGCTGCCTTTGTTGCATCAACATCTATAGCATCTTCATCATCTGTTACAAGTACACCATATGCGTCAAGTGCATTTGTAGCTGCATCGTAATCACCGGATGCTTCTTCATAATCTTTGCTTCCGATACCGAATAAATGGAAACCGTCACCAAACAGATTATCATTTGTCCAGTCTGTGCACCATGCACCGACTGTTGACATCGCAATGTAATAAACCAGCCACATTACAATGATGAAAATCGGAAGTGCAAGGATACGGTTTGTAACGATCTTATCAATCTTATCTGAGGTTGTAAGCTTTTCACCCTTTGTATTCTTCTTCACACATTTTCCGATGATAGATGAGATATATGCATATCTCTCACTGGTGATAATACTCTCTGTATCATCATCAAATTTGTCTTCCAGTGCTTTGATCTCATCTTTACAATCCGGAACACTGTCCATCTGCTCTGCAATCTTTGTGTCTTTTTCAAGAAGCTTGATCGCAAAGAATCTCTTTTTTCTTTCTTCAACTGTAAGCTTTGCACTTACGCTGTCGATTGCATCTTCAACAGCCTGATCGAAGCTATGTACACGCTTATTCTGTACTTTCTTCTGTGCTGCCGCAACTGCTTTTTCTTTTACTTCATCAATTCCAGTACCCTTTAATGCCGAGATCTCTACAACCTCGCATCCAAGTGCATTGCTCAGGTTCTTGATATCGATCTTGTCACCATTCTTCTTTACAAGATCCATCATGTTAACTGCCATGATAACTGGGATTCCCAACTCGATCAACTGTGTTGATAAGTACAGATTTCTTTCGATGTTCGTACCATCAATAATATTGATGATCGCATCCGGATATTCCTTGATCAGATAATTTCTGGCAACAACTTCCTCTAATGTATATGGAGAAAGTGAATAAATACCGGGAAGGTCAGTGATGATAATATCTTTGTGACCCTTTAATTTTCCTTCTTTTTTCTCTACTGTTACACCAGGCCAGTTACCTACATACTGGTTTGAACCTGTAAGTGCGTTAAATAATGTTGTCTTTCCACTGTTTGGATTACCTGCCAACGCTATTTTAACTGACATTTTTATGCTCCTTCCTTTTTGTCTGTCATTTTCTATGATTCATCAAATAAGTAAATCATCTGCTTCGTTGTATGTAGGATCGGTATGATCCACACATTTATTCAACAACGATCATTTCGGCATCTGCTTTTCTTAAAGAAAGCTCATAACCGCGTACTGTTACTTCAACCGGATCACCAAGCGGCGCAACTTTTCTGACATAGATTTCTACACCTTTCGTGATTCCCATATCCATGATACGTCTCTTTACAGGTCCTTCGCCAACAAGTTTTGTTACCTTAACTGTCTGTCCAACGGCAACCTCTCTTAATGTCTTCATACCATTTTGCTCCTTCTTTTTCTTTATACATATAAGAACGTCTCCACATATTCAGACCAGATTCTGTGATAGCTTTTCTTCTTATACATTTGTATATATAAACAATTGCACCGGCAGCTACCAATGTGCAAATACTTATATTTCTGTTTTTTCGGTATCCTTATACCATAATTTTGGCTGCCATATCTTTTCCGATGGCAACTCTGGATTCTTTTACATTTACGATCATGTTACCGTTTATCTCTGAAACAACTGTTACTTCTCCACCCACGACAAAACCAAGCTTCTCAAGAAACTGTCTTGTTTCATTTTTTCCACCAACTTTGGTAATGGTCTTTGTTTCTCCAATATTCATAAAAGTTAAAGGCATCATATTCCATCTTCTTTCATAATCGTATAAATTTATCATTAAGCAATATGCTGTTTCAAATTTCATCGTTAGTATATACTAACCATCATTAGAAGTCAATAACATTTTTTAGAAAAATATAACATCATTTAGAAGCTTGTAACGTATCTTAGTCGTATATAACAAAGCTATATTCTTAAAATGCAAATTTATTTATTATACTTGACATTTTTAAACAGTTAGTTTAAACTAATTACAATTATAAAATGAAAGGTTGGATTATTATGGAAAAATATATTGGTACTATTATTGTTGCTGCCATTATTATAATTGTGTGCGTACTTGCGATCCGTTCAATGATAAAAGATAAAAAGTCCGGAAAATCTGTTCAGTGCGGAGGAAACTGTAACAATTGTCACGGATGTCATTAGTTTTATCCTTCTTTCATTTGAACCTTATTCCGGTTTGTGATATAATTTTCTGTAAATAATTTTTTAATGGGGTAAAGCTATGTTAACAACGAATGAATCAGTTGAAAACTATCTGGAAACGATATTGGTATTAAGCAAGAAGCTTCCTGTTGTCCGTTCAGTTGATATCTCAAACGAACTTGGTTATAAGAAATCAAGCATCAGTGTTGCTATGAAGAATCTTCGTGAGAATAACTACATAACAATGAGTGATGCAGGGTTTATTTCACTCACCGATTCAGGAAAAGAAATTGCTGAGATGATATATGAACGACATGAGTTTCTCTCCGCCTGGCTTATACAGCTTGGTGTTGATCCCGATATCGCATCTGCCGATGCTTGCAAGATCGAGCATGTAATCAGTAAAGAAAGTTTTAAAGCAATTAAAGATCATGTATTAAGTGGAGCCAATCACTAGATCTTCTAGTGACTGGCTTTTTTTTCTATCGGATAGAATTTTCTACACATAAAGTTCCCCAACCGACATAGATATTTGGATACGTTCTCGCTGATTTTATCCTTTTCGCTCCCCGGATCAACGAAGCTTTCAGTTTTTCTCCATATAGAAATGGGTCATTTTCATTCACAATTCCCCACTGCATCAGCAGACATGCAGAACCGGATACAAATGGTACCGCCATAGATGTTCCCGACGCAAAGGAATAATCATTTCCCGGATATGCAGTATAAATATCCACACCGGGTGCAGCAAGATCCGGTTTAATCTGATCATTTGCTGTATAACCCCGTCCGGAAAAATATGCAAAATCATCGACATTCTGATCATAGGCCGCTACTGTGATCAGTCCTTCCGCCGTAGAAGGAATCGTTAATGTTCCAAATTCTGTTGGATTTAAGAACTCAACATTTCCGGTCAAACTTGCACGGATTGGCAGATAAGCATCCACTACCCCACTGACGATCTGCTTCGGATGGATCAAAACCTTCCATTGTCCTTTATCAATATAATTATCCCGCCCCTGAAATGAGATAAATATCTCCTGATTCCGGTTATATGGATTCGGCGTTCCATAGATTCCTTTGACAAATGTATTCCGATAAGTTCCGGTTCCAATATTCTGCGATTCACTCAAAGTCAGAACGATATCACCATTTGGTGTAATGATCATAACATCAAACCGGTCGTTATAATTTTTCCATAATTGCAGATTAAAGGATGTCACATAATCACTGACCAACAGATCGATCATACGGTAGGAAGTATTTCCAAGGATTACCCGCTGATGTCTCCGGTTAATCGCATCATTTCCGGTTCCGGTGGATATGGAACACACCGCAAGCCTTGAAACGTCATTGATATAATTTTCCATCAACGAATCACCCTTATGAGAACCATAATTATTACCATAACTAAGATTTACAGATATCGGTTGATTACGTTCTATTCCCTTTCGCAGTGCATAATCAATTCCAAGGATCATTCCCAGTGTAGTCGGAAGTCTGGATGCCGTATCACTTCCTACTTTAATGATCAGAAGCTCCGTCTGTGGAGCTACACCGATATTGGTTCCTGCTGCTATGGCAGTCACCTGCGTACCATGACCGGAGCGATCCTCTGACGGAAGACTTTCTGTGTAGTTTCCATCTAGTATTGCATTCAGTTCTTCATTTGTATAAATGCGTCCAAGTTCGTATGGATTCACATATTTCTTCTGATATTCTGCCTGCTGATCCCATAATTCCAGAATCCTGCTTTTTCCGTCACGGATAAATTCATTATGCCGGTAATCAATACCAGAATCTATAACTGCAAGAAGGGTTCCGCTTCCATCCAGTCCGTAGTTATTAATGAAGGTTCCGGACAGGCAGGAGGCATACTGCGCATAGGATACCTGCTGATCTACACTCTTTGATTTATCCACATACAGGATTCTGGGATCTGCTGCAAATGCATTGATATACACTTCCTTTATTTCTATAATTGCATATCCAGCCAGCAGATAATAGATCCGTGTCAGATATCGATCTACCAAATCTGTAATATCATCATTATAACGGATCAGAAGCTGCCAGCTCCGATCTTTTGCATTGTATCCAACATACAGCTCCGATTCGCTGTCCTCATATGACTGCATGGTCTCCAGTGCAAGTTCCAATTGCGTATCAATATTATTCTCCATTTTCCCTTACCATCCCGCTTTTTATGTATTATTTTTATCTCTTAATCATATGATTTTTTATTGATATTTAGAATATTCTTATGATTTCATCAAATGTTGTTAATTGTTTGAAAATATCGAAAAATGTAAGTAAAGTTGGAACTTTTCCACATTATCAACAGATTTATACACAAAAATAGGATTTTCAGTCTAAAAAACAGGGATTTTATCCCCTGTTTATCCACATTTGTCATATTACGTCGGTATTCCTTGGTTTCAAATTCCTTAATCCGACGTATTATTTCACCGCATCTATATATAATTGCATTTGCAAATCAATTGAAAGAAAAACATATGAATTATTTTTCCAATTTGTTTATTGGCAGAAAACAGAATGTTGTACAGGCAACCGGCTATCTGGATACCGGCAATACGCTGAAAGATATTTCAACCGGCAAACATGTGGTCATCGCCTCACCGGAAATCATGTATGACCTGTTGCCCCTGCAGCTTCATGCGCTTGTATACGATTATACAAATGGGATCCAGCCATTTGATCGAAAGTCCTCCATCTATATGCCGGAGGGCATCCACCTGATCCCCTACCGAACGATCAGTTCGGAATCGGATCTGATGCTGGCATTTGACTGTGACTTTTTCTTTATTAATAATCATATAATCTGCAACCGGCCACTGATCGGGATCAGCAGACATACATTACAGATCAGTCATATGAAGAAATGTATTTTATTAAATTCAGTATATATGAGAAAGGTAAGAAACTATGATAAACACATTCGCAAATCGAGATTTTAAATTTTCAATGGTATCCAATATTATGACCTTATTTCCTTCATCCTCCAGAGATGTCCATTACATAGGCGGGTGTGATATTCTTCCTGCCCCATTAGAACCATATGAAGAAAGTGCCATGGTAGCCGGACTTGGGAACGGCGACGATCAGGAGATTAAAAAAATACTGATTGAACGGAATCTTCGTCTGGTTGTTTATATTGCAAAGAAATTTGACAACACCGGAATTGGCGTAGAAGATTTGATCTCAATCGGTACGATTGGACTGATCAAAGCAATCAATACCTTTAAATGCGACAAAAACATCAAGCTGGCAACCTATGCATCTAGATGCATCGAAAATGAAATCCTTATGTATCTCCGCAGGAACAGCAAACTCCGCATGGAGATTTCGATTGATGAACCATTGAATGTTGACTGGGATGGAAATGAATTATTATTATCTGACATTCTTGGAACCGAGGAAGATACGGTTTACAAGAATATGGAAACAGAAATGGATCATTCCCTGTTAACGGCAGCAGTCTCTCACCTGACAGAACGGGAACGTACCATTATTGAATTGCGGTACGGGATCAACACGATTAACGGTGTAGAACGCACCCAGAAAGAAGTGGCTGACCTGTTAGGAATCAGCCAGTCTTATATCTCTCGTCTTGAAAAAAAGATCATAAAGAAACTAAAAAAAGAAATAATTAAAATGAGCTGATCAGCCTTTAATGATGATAATCGGAAAGTTTTACCTTATATCCGTCAACCATCTGGCGCATTTTCTGGTAATCCTTTTCCTTTAGATCTCCGGATTGTTTCAGATCTTCCACCATCTGATCCAGCTCCTTTAAGGCATCATGTGCGAGATCCTTATAATTGTTTGCAAGATTCATATTCATCTCATTCAGCTTTGCATTCAGTTGTTGTTTAACACTACGTTTCATCATTGTTTCGCACCTCATTTCAGGAAATAATCATTGACACTGTTGTAGCCATGTGTTACTATTACAAAGGTTCACAGACGCCGGCATGTCGGAATTGGCAGACGAGGCAGACTCAAAATCTGTTGGTGGCAACATCGTGCGGGTTCAAGTCCCGCTGCCGGCACTCTTTGTATTTTGCTTAATAAAAAATCTAAGTTTTAAGCCATTTTGTGGCTTTTTTTATTACTCAAAATGCAGGCATTTCAACTTTTTTGCCCAATATTTGCCCACTTGATGCACACCCAAATACAGACTCTTTTACTGCAGCCGGCTGTTGTTGCCGATCTTCTTTGCAACCACAACAAACCGTCCATCTTCTGTATGATACGCACAGGTGGATAAGGTCAGCAGCTTGTCCCCATAGGATGCCGTTTCTTCGATCGTATATGGTGTATTTGCTTTTACCCGGCTGACATAATCATCAAATTTCTCCTTTGATCCCGCATCTGCAAAGTCATATATATTATAATGCTCTGTATCCCCTTCCGGATAGGCTTTTGTATAAAAGGCTGCGATCACTATATATGTACCCGGTCCATCTAAAGTATCAAATATGATCGTCTGATGTTCTTTATAGAAATCTTCATCTTCATATTTTAACAGATCATGAAACATCGTCCCTGCTTTCATATTATGTCCGTATATAATGACATTGTCAGATACCTTCCCTGTCGGAGAACAGTTTGCTGCTGCAAATAACGTACCAGCAGCACTGTAACCCCCCTGAAAATTCCGATGGATATAATATTCTTCATTCTCTGGCGTATACATGACCGGATAATCGATTCTTGTTCCATATATATACAGCCATCCAACAAAGTCTGTATTCTCCTCATATACAGATGCGTACTTTTTATAAACCTTTTTTTCCTGTACTGTTGTATAAACCGGTTTTCCGGTTTCTTCCGTACAATTGTCCTGCTCCACTTCCAGTTTGATCTCTGCAAACGCTGACTCTGCCTGTCTGCTGGTAAAAAAATAAACACCTAGATAGCAGCCACAGCCAAGAAAAACAAGTACACATACTGCAAGTATAAGATTTAACAATATTCCATTCTTTTTTCTTCCACTCTGTGATGAATTCTCATGGTCATTGTTTTGCGTTGCCATTTCTCTGTTATCTGTTTCTTTCCTGTCTGTTAATCCGTTCATCCGAACCAGCATCCTTTCTTGATCACTTTTTCATTTTTGTGTTATTTCCGTACGCTTGTCATTCATTATCCTGAAAGCAAAAAATCTGACCATTCATAATAAACAGTCAGATTTTGAACCTTAAAAATACTTTCTGCTTCCCCAAAGATTATTCCGTTTCAATTCTACATACTCTGCATATGCCTGTTCCAGAATATCCTTTTCGTTCGGAAACTTCAGAAGGTGGTAGGCTTCATGATACTTGTAGTAACCGGAATCCACAAAATATTCTTCACGCTGCGGTTTGCTGTAATAGCTGTCCGCCATCATCAAATACCAGTGTACATCCTTGTTTACCACATCAAAAGCAGTATTAAATGTATAATTGCTTTTTCCTACATACTTAATAATAGATGCGCTAACACCTGTCTCCTCTTTTACTTCTCTAAGTGCAGTCTGATTATGCTCTTCACCTTTCTCAACTGTACCCTTCGGGAGAACCCATCCTTCATATTTGTTTTTGTAGTTTTTGTACAGTAATAATACTTTTCCTCTGAAGATTACCACACCTCCACAGCTTGTTGCTTCGATCACAGCAGTTCCTCCTGTCTTTTCGGTGTTGTAAATGCTTCAAGTTCTACTCACATTCGACTACGAATAAAACTCTGAACCGGCTTACCCTGCCAGTCCTTAATTGGTTATAAGTATATCAGTATTACTGCATTATTTCAAGCTGATTAATTATAATATGCATCAAATATCTTTCTGGCGATTGATGTTGCAGATGCTCCGGTATTGCTTGCATTTTCTATCAGAACGCAGACCACCAGATCCGGATTATTGACATTGGAGAAACCTATAAACCAGGAGTGGGAATCCTTGTTCTCATTAAACTCTGCAGTTCCCGTCTTACCTGCTACTGTATACTCAGCTCCTGAAAAATAATCGGACGCTGTACCATATTCCGTTACCGACATCATAAGCTCTGTCAATGTCTGTGCTTCTGCTGAGGATATAATCCTGCCATAAGAATCCTTGGAGAATTTTTTTACAACGCTTCCGTCACAGTTCTCAATACGATCCATCATATATGGCTTCATAAGAACCCCACCATTTGCGATTGCACACATGACCATCGCATTATGAAGCGGCGTGATCAGTGTCTCTCCCTGTCCGATTACTGTCTGTGGAATCAGGGACTTATCTGTTTTTGATGTCATGGTATAACTGGATTTCTTATAGTAGCCATCATACGGCAATTCTTTATTATACAGAAAGTCTCCGCATAATTTATTTAATGCATCCATATCAAGTTTCGTTCCGATATTGGAAAAGGATGTATTACAGGAATACGCCAGAGAATCCTCCAGGCTAACGGTTCCGTGCACCTTATGATTATAGCAGTGAATGGATACACTGTTAAATATGCCATCCCCCTCACATTCATAGGAATATGACTTATAGTTGGGATTTTCTCTTATATATTCCAGTGTTGTAAGGATCTTAAATGTCGATCCCGGCGGATACATTCCCTGGGTTGCACGGTTTAGTAGACAGGAGCTGTCCGAATTTGCTGTTTCTTCTATAACAGAGGAGATCTGGTTCGGATCAAAATCCGGCTTTGAAACCATTGCTTTGATCTTTCCAGTTGATGGCTCGATCGCTACGACCGCACCATCATTATCACCAAGTGCATTATATGCTGTACTCTGCAGATCATAATCCAGTGTTGTTATAACATTATTTCCCATATCCTTCTTATCAGATAATGCATGATAAATACGATATAAAATATTCTGGTTAGATGTCAGCAGATAATAATTGGAAACCATTTCCAGACCTGCCTGTCCATTGCTATCATAACCAACTGCATGTGCAAACATATTGCTGTATGGGTAAACTCTGTTTTCGTTTCCATCATCATCCGTTTTTGTCTCCGCCAGAACAACTCCGTCATCTGAAATGATCTGACCTTTTATTACTGTTTCTGCATACAGATTCTGTCTTTTGTTGTATGAATTTGCAATATCTGAATCTGCATCGACAACAACATATTTAACAAGATGCACCATCATGCCGATAAAAATAAATATAACAAAATATGTGATCACAAGAACAGGAACATTCTTTTTGTCATTTTTCTGTTTTTCCTGTGCTTCTCTACTCCCCTGAGAATACTTCTTCATGATTGCTTTGTTTGTAGACCGTTTGCTCTTCATTACCACCAACTCCATTATTTTCAAGTACACAGATTCCCTGAATGATTCCAAACAGGAATAATGTGCTCACAACTGAACTTACACCATAACTGACAAGCGGAAGTGTCACACCGGTAGACGGGATAAACTTTGTTACACCGCCAATATTCAAAAATGTCTGGAATATAAAACAGATCGTGAATCCAAATGCAACATTCTTATAAAATGAGTTACGAATCTTCATGGATATATTTATAAAATATATAAAACAACTGATATACATCAGGATCAGACACAGCGCAAACACAACACCCAGTTCCTCACAGATCGCAGAAAAGATAAAATCACTGGACGCTACCGGAACTGCTGTTGGAAGCCCTTTACCCAGACCTCTTCCTTCCATCCCGCCCGATCCGATCGCAAATAGTGACTGGCAAATCTGATATCCGGCGTCATTAATATAGGAAAATGGATCTAACCACGCGTTGATTCGGGTTGTTACATGACTGAATTTGTCTTTTAACAGCGAATATCCAACCGTTGCAATGACTGCTGCACCACCCAGACCACCGATCAGGATCATTGTCTTCTGTGTTGCCAGATAGATCATCATGATAAAGATCATCATAAAGATTGCTGCACCACCCAGATCCTTTTCTGCTACCAGGATCAGCATAAAGATACCGGAAACAAGTGTAACTTTAATGTAATCTTTAAATCCCTTTGCTTTGTTTAAAGCGCTTGCCAGAAAGAATACAAATATAATCTTTACAAATTCCATCGGCTGCAGGGAAATCGATCCAATCTGGATCCAGTTTGTAGAGCCGTATTTGGATACTCCAAGAAATGGAACAAAGACTGTAATTAGAAAACCGATTCCAAGGATTGCATAGAAAATATCCCAGTTTTTCAGATTTTTGCATTTCATGATCACAAGCGGAATAAATGCCGTGATCACCAGTGTGATCGTTGCAAATGCAAACTGTTTTTTTGCCAGATCAAAATCCAGTCTGGTCAGCATGACATATCCGATCAACAGCAAAAATGACATATTATTTGTGATCAATCTGGAAGATTTCTTGTATATTCCATGATACGATACCATATATACAATAGAAACGATCATCTGCAGCAGATAAAAGATCACGATACTGATCGTTTTATATTTTAAAAAAAGTGTCAGATAACATAAAAAATGTATAATAAACACATAGACGATCTGCACATTTAATGCATGATTCTTTTTATCTTCCCGCACCGGTTTCAGCACCGTAAAACATTTAATTGTATACAGAACCATAAAAAATATGATTAAGTATTTTGATATCTCTGTAATAATAGTTGCCATTATTCAATACCCTTTATATAATGTCCTCTTGTATAATCCATCTCATCGAATTCTTCATCCATATCTCCGGCATGGAACTTCATGAGAAGCTCCATCACATTCTTCGTCTGATCTTCGTTTTCGATGGTAAAATCAATCAAATATTCATTGGTTATATCAGTATTTCTGTTATTTGTCAACTGTTTGATATTGTTTGTCGGAACCCCATTATATATAACAGAATAACAATCCCGGCAGTTATTCACACTATAAAAGCGATTGCCCTTTTCATCCCGGAACGAGAAACGTTCTCGTTTATTATAACCACATCCGTCCAGATAGTTATTGACAAAGCACTGGGCTGTGATCATAACCGGCTGATATCCATATAATCTTTCAATATCTGTTTCACAGAGACCGCTCCATTCCTGATGTGTCAGTTCCACAGAACCGATCAGCATTACCTGTGGAAACAGCTCCTTATAGAATAAAACAGCTTCATCATTATATGCATATAAGAATGGATCAAGCAATACCATTCCCTTATATCCCTGCTTCTTCAGAAAACCAATCTCATCTATATTCTTAATATAGATACCCTCAAACATTCCAGACAGAAAATACAGATCTTTTATTCCTTGTTTCTTATTCTCACGCAGGATATCCGGAAAGGAAACATAGATCTTTTTATCTTCTCTCATTTTTCCGATTTCTGCTTCATGCACGATATTATGATCAATTATAACATGTTGTACCAATTTATAATTATTAACAATTCGAAATTGTTCTATTGTTTTTACAGATACATAGCAACCGCATTCCATAGCATCTCTGGTATCTGTCTGTTTCTGATCATAAATAGTTTCCTCCGCCAGCAACTTCTTATCATCCGGTATCGTCCGTTTATATCGTCCGATCAATGCCTGTTCCAACTGGCAGACGGCTTCCCGTCTTAATACATTCAGACTTCCAAGAGAAATAAATATATTCTCATCGCACTCCGCTTCCAGATAGAAGTTAAATCCTGTTCCACCGGTCTTTGACAGCTTATCTATGATCTGCGTCACCTCAACCGGACGTTTTGCAGCCTGTGACACGCATTCTCCGCTTACCTTTACCGAGATATCATCCACATCTGAAAACAACTCCAGCATGATCGGCTTTCCAATCTTTGCAGTCACCTTTCCATAGAT
Source organism: Coprococcus sp. HCN-4056 (assembly GCF_037892645.1). Classification (NCBI taxonomy): domain Bacteria; kingdom Bacillati; phylum Bacillota; class Clostridia; order Lachnospirales; family Lachnospiraceae; genus Coprococcus; species Coprococcus sp. HCN-4056. Next base: position 256,157 of record NZ_JBBKBL010000002.1, read on the forward strand.
ATCCGTCTGTTTTTCCTTCTGTATAAACCTTACGTTAATATCATCAATAAGCGCATTATTTCTTGTCCGATAGACCTGCATATCTTTTCGGATCTGCCGAAGATTATTCGCATTCAGTCGGATCTTCTGTCCGGCCTGTGCGGTTATATTCGAAGTCAGTTCAATATTCTGTTCTGTTCCGGTACGGATCTCCAGAACATCCTTTGCCTGAATTCCACGTTCCAGACGGATGTATACATGGGGTGCTTCCACAGCTTCCACTTTACCAATCAATGTACCGGTATGATTCGGACGCTTGTTTGCAAGCATTTCCTTACCGTTCTTCATATAATAATAGCCGGAAGAAAAACCACCGCGGTTATAGATATCCATCAGCCGGTCTGTATGATATTTGATCCGTTTCTCATTCACATGACCGTTTATGTATTCATCTGTAATCTCAGAATATGCATGAACTGCCGCAGCTACATACTCCGGCTTCTTCATTCTTCCTTCGATCTTAAAGGAATCAATCCCAGCCTCGATTAACTGTGGTAAATCCGCAAGTGTACACATATCCTTCATGCTGAGGGCATATTCATGATTAAACTTTCTGCTGTTATATGCCTTTCTGCATGGTTGCGCACAGCGTCCACGATTGCCGCTTCTTCCGCCTGCAAAGCTGCTCATCAGACATTTTCCTGAATAGCAGAAGCACATCGCACCATGCACAAATGTTTCAATCTCAATATCAACTGCTTCTTTAATTGATTTTATTTCTTTTAAGGATAATTCCCTGGCAGGAACAAATCTTGTCAACCCAAGATTTTTAAGAAATTCTGCCCCATAGGTACTGCATACACTCATCTGTGTACTTCCATGTAATGGCAGATCCGGATATGCCTGTGAAAGACTTCTTATAACACCGACATCCTGTACAATAATCCCATCTACACCTTCCCTGTAAAAAGGCTCAAGGTAAGGAATCAGTTTCTTCATTTCACTATTTTTGAGCAAAGTATTAACTGCCATATATAACTTCACATTATGAATATGGCAGTAATCAATTGCTTCCAGTAATTCTGTTGTATCAAAGTTTCCGGCAAATGCACGGGCGCTGAACATATCGCCTCCGGCATAGCATGCATCAGCGCCTGCACTTACCGCAGCTTTCAGCGCATCCATAGAGCCTGCCGGAGCTAAAATCTCAGGTCTATTTAACATTATTTTCTGCTTCCAACTTTATTATTTCTCTCTGCAGAGCATTGACTTTTTCTTTATATTCATCAATCATTTTCTGTGCAGATTCATATTTGATCTGTGTCTCGATCACTTCATGTCTGAGGTCATAAATCTGTTTGTCCTTATCGTCATCCTCCGTCAGCATCTGATTTACCTGAAGCTTCGCTTTGAAGTAATCATCTGCGATATTAAGTGCAAGTAATACACTCTGATATTCTGCATTAAAACGGCGGTAACTTTCGGAAGACTGACATTCCTGGATCTTACCATTGATATAAGAAGCTACATTCTGGAGATATTCTTCACTTTCAAATCCGCTCAATGTATACACTTTATTGTTAATAACCACCGGGATATCATTTTTTTGTGACATGACTCTCCTCCTTTATATTTCATTTTATTTCTTTCATATATATTTTTTACCTGTACCATACAGGTATTATTTTCCCGTAATTCATTTATTGTATGGGCCAAAATAACCTATTCGATAAATGCATCCAGTCCGAAATGCTTATAACACCGTTCTGTTACAACCCGTCCTCTCGGTGTCCGGTTGATAAAACCATTTTTGATCAGATATGGCTCATATACATCTTCAATCGTGCCGGAATCTTCCCCAATGGCAGCAGCCAGAGTATCCAGTCCCACCGGACCTCCACCAAACTTCTCTATCATTGTCATTAATATGTTCCGGTCTGTATTATCAAGTCCCATGGAGTCAACCTCAAGCTTATCCAGTGCTGTCTTTGCAACCTCATAATCGATACAGCCATTGTGGCATACCTGTGCAAAATCCCGGCATCTCTTTAACAGACGATTGGCAAGTCTCGGTGTTCCTCTGGATCGTTTTGCAATTTCAAGTGCGCCCGCATCATCGGTCTCTACACCCAATACATCCCCGGACCGTATTACGATCTGCTTCAATTCCTCCGGTGAATAGAATTCCAGCCGATCAACCATGCCAAATCGGTCACGAAGCGGTGCTGTCAGCATACCGGCTCTTGTCGTTGCTCCGATCAATGTGAATTTCGGAAGATCCAGACGGATTGACCTTGCTCCTGCTCCTTTTCCGATCACGACATCAATCGCAAAATCTTCCATTGCAGGATATAAGACTTCCTCTACCTGACTGTTTAATCTGTGAATCTCATCAATAAATAATATATCATTCTCTGACAGATTATTTAAAATAGCTGCCAGTTCGCCCGGCTTCTCGATTGCCGGTCCTGATGTGATCTTGATATTAACCCCCATCTCATTTGCAACTATGGATGCTAATGTCGTTTTACCAAGGCCAGGCGGACCATATAAGAGTAAATGATCTAACGGTTCATTTCTCCTCTTTGCCGCCTCAATAAAAATCTTCAGATTCTCTTTTACTTTATTCTGTCCAATATATTCATCCAGATACTTTGGTCTCAAACTATATTCACTATTTAATTCTTCTATATCTGCTTCTGTTGAAATAATTCTACCCACTGTGTCCACCTGTATCTGTTTTTATATTAATTTCTTCAATGCTGCCTTTAATATCGATTCTATATCCATCTGACTGGTATCCCCAATCTTTTTTACGGCAAGTGCTGCTTCGGAATTCGAATAGCCCAGATTTACAAGTGCAAGAATCGCATCTCTTGCTGCATTTAAATCTTGTGTATCCTGTACGATCGACTGCTCATAGGCTGCATCCATCATATCTTCCATCTTTAACTTATCTTTTAATTCCAATATGATCCTTGATGCACCCTTGGCGCCGACACCATTTGCTTTTGATATCGTCTTCGTATCCTCTGAAATCACCGCGAGCTGAAGCTCCTGGATCGTAAGAGCTGTAAGGATTGCCATAGCGACTTTCGGACCTACCCCGCTGATTCCGATCAAGATACGGAATACAGATAATTCCTCTTCTGAATGAAACCCATACAATGTCAATTCATCTTCTCTTATATACATGTGTGTGTATATTTTGATCTGCGTTCCATATGCTGGAATATGCTCAAGAAACTTACCAGATACGAAGATCCGATATCCCATACCGTGGTTATCGATCACTATATAATTCTCTCCTGCACTGACAAGTGCTCCTGAAATGTATGCTATCATAATAATATGTCTCCAAATTTTACTATGCCAAGTATAACACAGTTTTCTCATTATGGAAATATCTGATTGATTTTTTGATCGCAGGGGCATATCATGAGATTATTCGATTTTTTTACATTTGAGGTTACATACTATGATTCAATACGACTATACGATGCCACTTTCTTCAGTTAATCTGAACTGGATGAAAGAAACGCCGGATCAATATCTCTTCTTTGATATTGAAACAACCGGATTAAGCGCTGCCCGGTCAGATCTTTATCTGATCGGATATGGAACGATTCTAAACGACGAACAGTTTCGTATTACCTTATTATTCAATGATGACGGTTGTTCCGAGCCAAAGATGCTCGCTGCATTTAAGGATATATTGGCTGATTACAAATATCTCGTTACATACAATGGCGACACCTTCGATCTGCCATATATAAAGGAAAAATACCGACAGTTCCGTCAGGAGATATCCTTCGATTCAATTACCAGTATCGATGTCTATCGGAAAATAAGGAAATATAAAAAGCTGCTTCAGATGGATTCAATGAAACAGTCTGCTCTGGAATCTGTTATGGGAATGGAACGGGATGAATTTCACTCCGGCGGTCTTCTGATCGATACCTACCAGGACTATTTAGGTACAAAAGATACACAATTACAGGATATGCTTTTATCTCATAATAAGGATGACATCTATGGACTTTTCTATGTGTCCGGTTCCCTTACACTTACTTCCTTCTTTGAAGGCAATTTTTCTATATCGAAAACTACCTGTACCGATACACAGTTTACGATCTATATACAGACAGGAAGGCTTGCGATTCCATTTGATACCAACTGTAATGATATACATATATCAGGCATAGATGAAGTCGTGACGATCGATATTCCAGTTATCCATGATACACTGAAATATTTTTATAAGGACTATAAAAATTATTTCTATCTGCCATTAGAACAGACTGCTATCCACAAGGATGTTGCCTGTTATGTCGAAAGTGCTTATAAAGAAAAAGCCCGCCCAGAAACGGCATACACTACAAAAACAAGTTCGTTTATCCGCCAGAACAAGTTCAAGCAGTCACACATATTCAAATATGAACATACTGACAAAGATGGATATATTGAACTGAACGATACTTTCATCAATGACAGGATACAGTTAAAAGAATATCTTCTCAATATCTTAAAGCAGATCAAATAGTTCTGGAACATGTTGCAAAAGCGAAAGTTTCAAGATTGCGGAATAAGAGCAGGGGTACAGATCAAACTGGAACATACATAAAACAATAAATACCCACTGATGAATATTCATCAGTGGGTATTTTACATTTTATAAAAAACAATCTTTGATTATTCTTCTACTGGAGCTTCAACAACTTCTTCTGTCTCTTCCGGAACTGGAAGTAATGCCTTTACGCTCAGGCTGATCTTCTTCTCTTCCGGCTTGAAGTCAACAACCTTAGCTTCAATCTCATCACCAATCTTATATACATCTTCTGGCTTTGCAACGTGATCGTATGAAATCTGTGAAACATGCAGTAATGCATCAACGCCTGGCTCTAATTCAACGAATGCACCAAAGTCAGTCATACGTGCAACTTTACCTGTTACAACTGTTCCAACAGCATATTTCTCTTCTGCATTTAACCATGGGTTTGTCTCATCAAACTTTAAGCTTAATGCGATCTTGTCACCATTGATGTCCTTGATGAATGCCTTAACAGTATCACCAACCTTGAACATCTTCTTAGGGCTTTCTACTCTGCCCCATGACATCTCTGAAATATGAAGAAGTCCATCAGCACCACCGAGGTCAATGAATGCACCGAAATCTGTTACATTCTTTACTGTACCTTCTACTGTCATGCCAACTTCAATCTTTTCGAATAATTCTTTTGCAGCTGCAGCTTTTCTCTCAACAATCAGTTTCTTTCTGTTACCAATGATTCTTCTCTTCTTAGGATTGAACTCTGTAAGCTGGAATTCAATATCCTGGTCTAAGTACTTATCAAGGTTCTTTTCATATAAGTCAGATACAAGACTTGCTGGAATGAAGATTCTTGTCTCTTCGTAAAGAACATTTAAGCCGCCATTTACAACCTGAACAACCTTACCTGTAAGAATGTCACCATTGTTAAATGCTTCTTCTAACTTCTCGTTTACTTTCTCTGCTGCAACTCTCTTGTATGAAAGAGCTACCTGTCCTTCACCATCATTTGTCTTGATAACCTTAACAGTGATTGGATCCCCAACTTTTACCAACTCTGTTAAATCGACGTTTGGAGTGTTTGTATATTCATTTCTGGTAATGATACCGTCTGACTTATACTTAATATCAACTACAATCTCATCCGGCTTAACACCGATAATTGTACCGTCGATAATCTCTCCCTGTCTGATTGACGCCTTGCTTTCATCATTTTCTAACATCTGTTCAAAACTTAACTCTGCCATGCTACTATGAACCTCCTTAATAATATAATTTGGGGTAGATGCCCCCGCAGTAATACCTACCCTACTAACGGATTCAAAAGTAGTCAAATCCAAATCAACGAGTGTCTGTATATAGTAAGTATTCTCACATTCTTGTTTACTAATATCATATAGCTTCTGAGTATTAGAACTGTTTCGACCACCTATAATGATCATAGCATCTACAGTCTTTGCAATATCTCTTGCTTCCGTCTGTCGAACTGCCGTTGCATTACAGATTGTCTCATGAACAACCACATTATACAATTTTTTTCGAATAATATCAACAATATCTTTAAATTTATTCTTATTAAAGGTGGTTTGTGATACTAAACTGAAGTTAATATGCTCAAAATCCGGCTCATTTTCTATATTTTTCACCAAATTTTCCGCTTCTGAAACGCTTTGTACTGTATATGATTTCGTCTCACACCAGCCAATTATACCCTCAACTTCCGGATGATCTTTATTTCCAACAATGATTATGCGGTTCCCTTTTTGGCTCTCATCCTGTACGATCGTATGGATTTTTTTCACAAACGGACAGGTTGCATCTACCACATTGACATGTCTGGCTTCTAACTGTTCCATAACATCTTTTGATACTCCATGTGACCGGATAATAACCGTTTCTTCTTCCTGCTGATCAAGCTCTGCAAGATCTTCGATCACCAATACTCCCTTTTTTCTCAGATCCTCGATTACTTCTTCATTATGAATGATCGGGCCATAGGTATATACATGCTGTTTCCCGGCTTCTTTATACGCTGTATCAACGGCACGTTGTACCCCAAAACAGAATCCGGCCGACTTTGCTAATATAATTTCCATATTTTGTCCATACTCCGGTTTTATTTTTCTGCGATGCTGATGATCTTAGCTACAACCTCATCGATACCAAGATCTGAGCTGTCAAGATATACAGCATCATCTGCCTGCTTTAACGGCGCGATTGGACGTTCCATATCCTGTTTGTCCCTTGTAATAATATCAGCTTCGATCTTATCAATATCCGGTGTTTCCCCCTTTGCTATCAGTTCATCGTATCTTCTCTTTGCACGAACTGCAGAAGAAGCGGTCAGATAGATCTTTACTTCTGCATTTGGAAGAATGTTTGTACCGATATCCCTACCATCCATAACAACATCATTTTCTCTTGCAAGCTTTCTCTGAAGATCTAACAGTTTTTCTCTTACACATGGGATAGCAGATGATTTGGATGCCATGTTACCCACTTCTTCTTTTCTGAGGCTTCCGGTTACATTCTCACCATTCAGATATACCTGCTGTGCATGATCTTCATAACAGATTGTGATCTCAATCCCTGTTATCTCATTAGCAACTGCATCTACATCCGTTACATCGATCTTTGCATTCAATAATGCAAGTGCAACTGCACGATACATTGCTCCGGTATCTACATAAATATATCCAAGTTTTCCTGCTACCAATTTTGCTATTGTACTTTTTCCTGCTCCTGCAGGTCCATCAATTGCTATATTCATTTTTTCTCTCCTTTTATCTATTTACTTTATTAACTTTCTTCTGAGCATGCAAGTCCTGCCAGATATCCGGTCGACCATGCGATCTGCAGATTAAATCCGCCCGTCAGTGCATCTACATCCAGAACCTCCCCTGCAAAATACAGGTGATCTGCAAGCTTCGATTGCATCGTTGAAGGATCAACCTCTTTTACATTGACACCGCCTTTTGTAATGATTGCCTCATCAAAGCCGCGAAGCCCCTGAAACGAAAGTGTAAAATGTTTGAGTACGGTTACTAAATTCTTCCGTTCTTCCTTTGTGATCGAATTCACCTTCTTATATGGATCGATTTCTGAACGTTTTATAACTACATCAATCAGTTTGACAGGAAGCAGATCACCAAGCGAATTATGAAAATCTTTATTTGTATATTTACTAAAATCCCGAAGGATACGATCATCCAGCATTTCTTCCGTCATTGCAGGCTTCAGATCGATATACATACTTAAATCTTTATCCAGATATTTATGAAGATATGCAGATGCCTTTATTACCAGAGGGCCGCTGATGCCAAAATGTGTAAACAAAAGTTCTCCCTGTTCTTCAAACAGACACTTCTTACCACATTTTATCACAAGCTCTACATTTTTTAATGATAGTCCCATAAGTTCTTTGCAAAATTCATTCTTTAATTCAAATGGAACAAGTGATGGTAAAGGCACTTTGATCGCATGACCGGCGCTCTCTGCAAACCGGTAACCATCTCCGGTTGATCCGGTAAGCGGATACGATATCCCGCCGGTTGTTATGACGACTGCATCTCCATACACATCTTTCTTTCCATGTGCCGTCTTGATCTGTACGCCTTTTACTACCTGATCTTCTATAATAAGCTTCTGAACTTCCGTCTGTAGTTCTACTGTAATCTCCTGATTTCGGTTTAATTTCGTTTTTAATACTCCGATCACGTCAGATGAATGATCGCTGACCGGAAATACACGATCTCCGCGTTCTACCTTTGTCTTTAGTCCAAGTTTCTCAAAGAAATCAATCGTCATCTGATTATCAAAGGTATAAAACGGACTGTACATGAATTTACTGTTTGTTGTCACCGACTGAAAAAAGCGGTCTGCATCCCCTGCATTTGTCAGGTTGCATCTCCCCTTACCTGTAATGAATAACTTCTTTCCAAGGCGATCATTCTTTTCAAATAATACAACCTCGCAGCCATTTTCCGCAGCTGTGATCGCAGCCATCATGCCGGCCGCACCACCACCGACTACTATTATTTTTTTCATTGCATCATCCTCTTTAAACCTTCATTCGATATAGTCACTAACAGTCTGTAGCTTTCTTTTAACTGTAGCTCCGGTGTGATATGTTCAATCGAACGTCCGTCTTCCTTTACCAGAATGATATTCATATTATAACTTCTTCTGAAATCAAGTTCTTTTAATGTCTTGCCGACCCATTCCGGTCGAACCGAAATCTCTGCTACATTGACGTTATCCGAAATCTCAAAGAATTCCAGAAAATTGCTGCATAAGAGCTTTCTTGCAACATTGATTCCGGCATCCTTTTCCGGATAGATAACTTTATCCGCTCCGATCTTGGACAGGATCTTTGCTGCTTCATCGTTATTCGATTTAGCAAGAATATATGGAACGCCCAGTTCTTTTGCTGTTATAATCGTCATTGCACTGGCTTCCAGATTATCACCCATTGCAACTACAACACCATCCATATTCTCAAGTCCTGCTTCTTTCAGGCTCTCTGTCTCACATACATTAACCGTCACTGCACATGTAACCCGTGATGAGATCCGCTTCACACATTCAGGATCACTGTCGATTGCCAGAACCTGCGCACCGGACTCCATCAAAGTAAGGGCAACATTCGTTCCAAATCGTCCAAGCCCTACTACCGCAAATGATTTTTTCATACTTTCCTCCTTATCCAACGATCACATCTTCTTCCGGATAATGAAGAAGCCGATGTTTTCCGTTTTGTGTATTAAATGCTACCACCATAGATATCGGTCCAACTCGTCCAATATACATACAGATTATAATAATGATCTTTCCTGCCGTGTTCAAAACAGGAGTCAGATTTCTGGATAAGCCAACTGTGCAGACGGCACTTGCCACTTCATACAGAGCATCCAGCAGATTCACATCATTTGTAGCCAGCAATAATATCGTCATAATAAATATTGTACTCATACTTAAGAATACAATTGCAACTGCTTTTTTTACAACGGATACCGGAATGCTTCTCTTGAAAACCTCTGTATCCTCATGGTTTCTGATCATGGCAGCAAAGGTATAGAAAATAACTGCGATGGTTACGGTCTTCATTCCTCCTGCCGTTCCAACCGGAGAACCGCCAATCATCATAAGAAGCACTCCAAAGAAAGCTGTCACCGGTCGAAGTGCCACCTGAGATACTGCAGCAAATCCCGCCGTACGAAATGTTACCGACTGAAAAAAAGCATTTAATATCCGGTCTTTTTCGGATAAATTACCAAGAGTGTCCGGATTGGAACGTTCAAGGAAATAGATAACAATTGTACCGCCGATCAATAACAACAATGTCATAAAAATCGCGATCTTCGTCTGCAAATGAACGCCATTCCATGCCGACCGGATACTGCATCTCTTTGTACGGATTCTTCGAAACGCTTCAACCGTATCCCACCATACAATAAATCCGATTCCGCCCATAATGATCAGAAACGACGTATTCAGCATCATCAAAAGATTGGAATGATATGAAATCAGACTGTCCGCACCCATAATGTCGATACCGGCATTACAAAATGCTGAAACAGCATGAAATACCGAAAACCAGATTCCCTTTAAAAATCCGTATTCTCTGCAATAATAAAAACTGTAAATAAGTGCTCCGATCCCTTCGATCAGAAATGTTCCTTTTATTACTTTTATCGTAAACTTCAAAAGTCCCTGCTTGCTGTTCAGGTTAAATGCATCCTGCAACAGCATTGTACTTTTCAAGGTTATCTTCATTCTTAATAACAACATAAACAGTGTGATGATCGAAACGATTCCGAGTCCGCCGATCTGGATCAAAATTAATATCACACCTTTACCAAACAAACTCCAATAGGAAAATGTATCAACGACTACCAGACCTGTCACACATACGGATGTCGTCGATGTAAAAGCAGCCGTCAGAAGATCTGTCCATGTTCCGTTTGCAGATGCAATCGGCAATGATAATAATATCGTTCCTACAATAACTGTAATCAGAAAGCCCAGTGCTATAATTCTCGTTGTTGTAAGATAATTCCGGTTCACATATTTCTTCTTATTCATGATATTTTCCTAGACCTCTACTCAAAACAATTCCCTGCCTCTGCTATATCTGACAGATAACAAAATTCATGATATAAACATGGGAAGATACAGACCGGATACCACCAGTCTGCTCTTCCCATAGTATACCTGCATATGTCATTTTTCAAACGACATAACACTTTATAATCTTATACCGGATATGCCTTATCCTCTTTGTTTACAAGTGTTGCATCAACCTTTGTCTTCTTTGCTTCTCTTAACTTGAAGAAATCAACAGCAACCTGTGGGAACAATGCATATGTTAATACATCTTCATCCTGTTCCTTATACTGGATCATTTCTTTCTCGATCTTACCAAGCTCATTTTCAAGAAGATCAGCAGGACGACATGTGATAGGCTCCTGATCACCGATTACTTTCTTTCTAACTTCTGGATCAACCGGCTTTACAGACTGACCATACTCACCAGCAACAAGTGCCTTTGCTTCCTTTGTACACATCTTGTATCTCTCGCCTGTAACAACATTTAATACAGCCTGAGTACCAACGATCTGACTGGATGGTGTAACAAGAGGTGGTTCACCGAAGTCTTTACGAACTCTAGGAACTTCTTCCAGAACCTGTTCAAACTTGTCTTCTGCGTTCATTTCCTTTAACTGTGATACAAGGTTTGATAACATACCACCTGGTACCTGATATAATAATGTCTTAACATTAACACCAAGAACCTTTGGATTCAGAAGACCGGACTTAATCCACTCTTCTCTTAATGGTCTGAAGTAATCAGCGATCTCAGCAAGAAGGTTCTGATCAAATCCAGGATCATATGGTGTGCCTTCAAATGTCTTAGCCATAACTTCTGTTGCAGGCTGGCTTGTACCAAGTGCTAATGGTGAAATTGCTGTATCAATGATATCACATCCTGCTTCAACAGCCTTCATGTATGTCATGGAAGCAACACCTGATGTATAGTGTGTATGAAGCTGGATTGGAAGGGAAGAACCTTCCTTTAATGCCTGAACAAGCTCGGTTGCCTTATATGGAACAAGAAGGCCTGCCATATCCTTGATACAGATAGAATCTGCACCCATATCCTCAATTCTCTTAGCCATATCTTTCCAGTAATCAAGTGTATAAGCATCACCTAATGTATAGGAAAGTGCAACCTGTGCATGACCTTTTTCCTTGTTACATGCCTTAACAGCAGTTTCAAGGTTTCTGATATCATTTAAGCAGTCGAAAATTCTGATAATATCAATACCATTTGCGATTGACTTCTGAACAAAATATTCAACTACATCATCTGCATAATGACGGTAACCAAGAATGTTCTGGCCTCTGAATAACATCTGAAGCTTTGTATTCTTAAAACCATCTCTTAATTTTCTAAGTCTCTCCCATGGATCTTCCTTAAGGAATCTGAGACATGCATCGAATGTAGCACCACCCCAGCACTCAACAGAATGATATCCAACCTTATCCATCTTATCGATGATTGGAAGCATCTGTTCTGTTGTCATACGGGTAGCGATCAGTGACTGATGCGCATCACGTAATACAGTTTCGGTAATCTTAACCGGTTTCTTTTCTGCCATTTCGAACCTCCTGAATATATTCTCATATGATTATGATCATTACTGTACATTAAAGATTGCAAGGAATGTTCCTGCTGCAACTGCTGTACCGATAACACCTGCAACATTTGGTCCCATTGCATTCATCAGAAGGAAGTTCGTAGGATCATACTGGGAACCTACCTTCTGAGAAACTCTGGCTGCCATAGGTACGGCAGATACACCGGCTGAACCGATCAGCGGATTAACCTTACCCTTTGTTACCAGACACATTAACTTACCAAATAATACACCGGCTGCTGTACCGAATGCAAATGCGATCAGACCAAGTAATACGATCTTTAAAGTACTGATCTTTAAGAAAGCTTCTGCACTTGTACTTGCACCAACAGATGTACCAAGTAAGATAACTACGATATACATCATAGCATTGGATGCTGTCTCTGTAAGCTGTTTTACAACACCACACTCACGGAACAGATTACCTAACATCAGCATACCAACCAGTGGTGCTGTTGTAGGAAGGATCAGAACAACTACGACTGTAACGATAATTGGGAAAAGAATCTTTTCCAGCTTGGTTACAGGACGAAGCTGTGGCATTCTGACCAGGCGCTCTTTCTTTGTTGTAAGTGCTTTCATAATAGGTGGCTGGATGATCGGAACCAGTGACATATAAGAATATGCTGCTACTGCGATTGGTCCAAGTAATGTACCACCCATTCCAAGTTTACCGGCAAGGAAGATAGATGTAGGACCATCTGCACCACCGATAATAGAAATAGCTGCTGCTTCCTTACCATTGAATCCCATCAGGAAAGCAAGGAAATATGCGCCGTAGATACCGAACTGTGCTGCAGCTCCAAGAAGAAAGCTTGCAGGGTTTGCGATCAACGGGCCAAAATCTGTCATGGCACCTACACCCATGAAGATCAGTGAAGGAAGAATACTCCATTCATCCAACATGTAGAAGTAATGTAATAATCCGCCTTCTGCCATTATATCTGGAAACATGTTAACAAGTAACATACCAAATGAGATTGGTACCAGAAGAAGTGGCTCAAAACCAAACTTAATTGCAAGGAACATGAAAACGAACGCTACAAGGATCATAACGTAATTTTTCCAGTCAAGACTTGCAAAACCTGTCTGATTTGCTAAATTTGACAATACGTCAACTATACTACTCATTTAGTCGTTCCTCCTATCAGATTTATACAAGTACAGCATTAGTTCAGAGTTGCTAATGTATCTCCTGCTTCAACAGTTGCACCTGATGCAACGTCGATGCTTGCTACTGTACCATCTTCCGGAGCAACAACTTCGTTTTCCATCTTCATAGCTTCAAGGATCAGAATAACCTGTCCCTTCTTAACTGCATCACCAACATTTGCCTTAACATCAAGGATCTTGCCAGGCATCGGAGAAGCAACCTTAATGGAACCTGCGCCCACTGACTTAGCTGCCGGTGCTGGTGCCGGTGCTGCCGCTGGTGCCGGTGCTGCTACAGGAGCTGCTGCAACTGGTGCTGCTACAGGGGCAACGCCACCTGCTAATTCTTCAACTGAAACATCATATGATGTACCATTTACTGTAATTCTATAATTCTTCATCGATATATCCTCCTATTATTATCTCTTAATACGTCTGATCGGACGTGTCACAAGCTTATCTTTGCTTGGATACGTTGTATATGCATTCTGTCCTGCTGATGCAGCAGCAACTGCGGCTGTGATAACTGCAACCAGTTCAGAATCATTCATTACGCTTTCACCTGTTTCTGTTTTAACGATGTCAACAATCTGTCCTGCCGGTGCAGATCCTGCATCTTCTTCCTTTGTCTCAGCAACAGGCTCTGCCTTAGCTGCTTCTTCTGCTTTTTTAGCTGCCTTCTTGGCTGCTTTTGCTTCTTTATCAAAGAAGCCGGGAACAAATTTTAACAGATAGATGATAAATGATATAAAGATAAGAACAACGAATACAGTTGCCATACCGATCAGGGTGTTGGTTCCGGCTGCCTTCATCTTATCTTCAAATGTCATGTTTGCTGCAATCTCAACATCAGTTGACTTATATGGGTACATACCCTGTGAAGAAAGGGCTTCATCAGCCTGCTCTTCACTGTAACCATACTGATTCATTAACTGATATCTCTGTAAGTTATATGTTGCACTGTTGTCTACAAATGTTACCTTGATCAACGCTTCTTTTTCTGTACAGTCAGCATAAAGAGTAACGATTACATTTCCTTCTGTCTCTGTAATCTTGTATTCACCTGTAAAATCTTTAAACTCACCGCACTCATCACCGATATTACGGAATGACTTGACTGCTTCTATCTCATTTTCAGAAACCCCTGCATCCTCGCCTGCTTCTATAACATAGTTATAGGTCTCATCTGCGCTTGCATATTTCTGATATGTCTCACAGGCATCTTTTGCTACCTGAGCGATCTCCTGATCGTTATAAGCAAATTTTACTCCGTTATCATCAGAAGCACTACATCCGGCAAACATAAAAGTAACAGCTAACATAGAAACTATTAATAATAATTTTTTCTTCATTTAGTTGTCACTCCTTTTATATAGTACCGTGTTTCTTATAAGGTCTCATCTCTTCCTTTGAAAGGAGCATCTGGATCGCTGCGATCACTCTCTTTCTTGTAGCATCAGGCTCGATGATATCATCGATATATCCTCTGGATGCTGCCGAAGCTGCTCCTGAAAGAGCTGCAACATATTCTGCTTTCTTCTCCTTGATGAAGGCAAGCTTGTCGTCTGCTGCTGCAAGTTCATCTTCATACATGATCTTAACTGCCATCTCAGGATCCATAGTACCGATCACTGCATCCGGCCATGCATATACCATATCAGCTCCGATTGCCTTGGAGTTCATAACCGTATATGCTGTTCCATAGGCCTTGTCCATAACAACCGTAACCTTTGGAACTGTTGCATCTGCATATGCATTTGTAAGTTTTGCAAGAGCCTTTGAGATGGTCTTCTCTTCTTCAACTGTTGCAGCAAAACCTGTTACATTTACAAGTGTAAGAACAGGAATGTTAAATGCATCACAGAAATCTACAAATTCTTCTGCTTTATATGCACCCGCTGTTGTGATCGTATCTTCCTGATTACCAACACATCCAACTGTGATACCATCCATACGGATCAGAGCTGTAACAACATCTCCTGCATATTCCTTCTTCATCTCAAGCACAAGAGAATCATCGGCAATATTCTGGATCACTGCTCTTGGATCGTTCTTGTAAGAATCAAGATTTGGGATAATTCTGTTTGGATTGTCATTTGCAGAAGCTTCCTTGTCGTCCAGATTACAGCTTGGAAGAACCTCAACCAATGCACGGATCATACCAAGTAATTCTTCTTCTGTCTCAAATACACCATCTACATTTGCTGTATTCTCACTTACATAATCAGCTGCGGAAGTATCTAACTTTGTAATATTGTTCTCTGCTAAAGCGTTTGGAGAATTTACAAATAACTTTGCACCTTCCTTTGCCATGAAAGTGAAGTCTGATAATGATGGAACAAGGGAAGCACCGCCGCCACATGCACCAAAAACAGCTGTGATCTGAGGAATAACACCTGAAGCCATAACCTGCTTGCCATATACTTCACCAAATGCATTCAGTGCATCTGTAGCTTCCTGAAGTCTGAGTCCTGCACAGTCGATCATACCGATGACAGGTGCACCCATCTTCATAGCCATATCATAAATTTTTGCAATCTTCTTAGCATGCATCTCACCAACAGAACCGCCTAAAACTTTAGCGTCCTGACTGTATACATACACTAAATTGCCATTGATAACACCATATCCGGTGATAACACCATCTTTTGGAGTATCCTTATCCTGAATGTTAAAATCAGTATTTCTTGCTTTCACATAAGCACCGATTTCAACAAAGCTTGCGTCATCAAGCAATGCATTAATTCTATCGCTTGCTGACAGGGTGAGTTTGTTGCTCATTTCTAGTCCTCCATTAAATTTATTTTTAGGAGTTACATAAAAGTAATTCCAAATTTATGCCGATTTTATTGTAAAGCCTTTACGAATTTATTTCAAGTAAAATTATCATTACGACACAGTTTTTTCAGCACTTTTTAACAATCGGACATCCCTGCTATTTTTACTTAAAAAACAAAAGGGGAAAGTGGAAGTAATTGTCAGAAAATACCCCATTTTCCCCATAATTGTCTATTTTGTGGTTAGTTGTTCATAACTATACAGCTTTTAACTTTATATTAATCCTTCAGGACATTTTTGTTTGATACCAGATAATCGATCAGTGAAATGATCGTTAATACAAGTGCAGCGTAGATCAGCACCTGTTCGATTACAAATATCACTTTTCCACCAAGATTACCGATCAGGAAACAAACCATGACCATCTGGACAACAGTCTTTAATTTGCCCCAGATACCAGCCGCAATAACAACACCCTTTTCTGCTGCAATCAGCCGGAATCCGCTAATGATAAATTCTCTCGCAATGATGATAATAACGATCCATGCAGGAATCCGTCCCTGATCGACCAGTGCGATCATTGCAGAACATACCAGAAGCTTGTCTGCTAACGGATCCATGAATTTTCCAAATGTTGTGACCAGATTACATCTTCTTGCGATCTGTCCATCTAATGTATCCGTGATCGCTGCAGCGATAAAGATACCAAGTGCGATCCATTTGGCTGCTGCAAAATCAAGATACATAAACACAACAAAAAATGGAATCATTATAACTCTCAATATTGTTAATTTGTTTGGTAAATTCATTCTATCATCTCCCCTGTCAGATCATATTCATTTGCATCTGTGATCCGAACCTGTACAAAGGTGCCGGACATCAGCTCATACGGTGCATCAACAAATACCATACCATCTACATCGGGCGCATCCCGATAAGTTCTTCCGACATATACATCGTCTTCTGCAACATAGCCTTCGATCAGTACTGTAAGACTCTTGCCAAGCAGCTCCTGATTCTTGTCGTATGATACTTCCTGCTGCAATGCCATTATATCATCCCGCCATTTTTCTGCAACCTCATTTTCAATCTGATTAGGAAATGATGCTGCCGGAGTCCCTTCCTCCGGTGAATATGTAAACACACCCAGGCGGTCAAATTCCGACTCATTCACAAACTCCATAAGCGCTTCATGATCCGCTTCTGTTTCACCGGGAAATCCTGCGATCAGCGTTGTACGGATCGCAATATCAGGAATCCGGATCCGAAGCTTTGCGATCAATTCTACAATATCCTTTTTACAGGTACGTCTTCCCATGCGTCGCAATACAGGATCTTCTGAATGCTGAATCGGTATATCGAGATAATGACAGACTTTTTCTTCCTCCGCGATCGTATCGATCAGCTCGTCTGTGATCTCCTCCGGATAGCAGTACATCAAACGTATCCACTGGATTTCCTCGATCTTGCAGAGTTCATGTAATAATTTCGGAAGTGTCTTTTCACCATACAGATCCACTCCATAGAGTGTTGTTTCCTGTGCAACAAGGATTAGTTCTTTTACTCCCTGTGCAGCAAGCTCTTTTGCAGATGCCAGAAGCTGTTCCATCGGAATACTTCTGTACTTTCCTCTGATATATGGAATCGCACAATAAGTACACATCTTGCCACAGCCTTCTGCGATCTTTAAATATGCCATTGAAGCTCCGGTTGTAACGATACGTCCGCCAACTGCCTCCGGCATATAATTGATATCTGTAACAAAGGAATGTTCTTCTTCAGATCCGATTGCATCCACGATCGCATCATAATTTGCAGCTCCGACAATTGTATCAATCTCCGGCAGTTCTGCAAGAATATCGTCCTTATACCGCTGTGACAGGCAGCCGGTAACGATCAGCTTCTTTAATGATCCTGTCTTCTTCAGCTCTCCGTATTCTATTATCGTATTAATACTTTCTTCCTGCGCATCTTTGATAAATGCACAGGTATTGATAACAACTGCCTCTGCCTCATGTTCATCATTTGTGATCTCATGTCCTGCCTTATGCAGAAGTCCGAGCATTACCTCACTGTCCACAAGGTTCTTATCGCAGCCCAATGATACCATCAATACTTTCATATATGTTCTTTCCTCAGGTTATTTTATATTGATCGAATCTACACAGTTATGCATAAGCATTGCGATCGTCATAGGACCAACTCCACCCGGTACAGGAGTAATTGCTCCTGCAACCTTGCTTGCTGATTCAAAATCAACGTCGCCGCATAATTTGTTATTCTCATCTCTGTGTATTCCGACATCGATCACGGTTGCGCCCTCTTTGATATAGGATGCATCGATCATCTTCGGTCTGCCGATCGCAACTACAAGAATATCTGCACGCTTACATACCTCTTTCAGATCCTTTGTCTTTGAATGACAGATCGTAACCGTTCCATTCTCGCGTAATAACAGCATAGCCATCGGTTTGCCTACGATATTGCTTCTGCCGATCACGACACATTCTTTTCCTGCGATCTCGATTCCGGAACGCTTTAAGAGCTGGATCACACCAGCCGGTGTACAGGATACAAATCCAGGCTGACCGATACTTAATGCTCCAACGCTCATCGGATGGAAGCCATCAACATCCTTTAATGGTGAGATTGCTTTAATGATCTTGTCCTCATCGATATGTTTTGGAACCGGAAGCTGTACCAGAATTCCATTTACAGCATCGTCCTTATTCAATTTATCGATCAGTTCTAACAGTTCTTCCTCCGTTGTCTCTTCCGGAAGCTCATAAGACAAAGAATCAATGCCGATATAGGCACATGCCTTTTTCTTATTGCCGACATATACGGAAGATGCCGGATCATTTCCTACCTGGATAACTGCCAGACAGATCTTTACACCTTTTGCTGAAAGCTCTGCAACCTGTTCCTTTAATTCATCTTTTATCTGTTTTGATATTGCTTTTCCATCAATCAGTTGAGCCATATTTGATTTATTCCTCCTTAGAATAATCCGCAAATTACACCATCGTCATTTACACTGATATTTTCAGCAGCCGGCACCTTAGGCAGACCAGGCATTGTCATGATCGTACCTGTGATTGCGACCACAAAGCCGGCACCTGCACTGACATATACTTCACGGATATTAATATCAAATCCTTCCGGTCTTCCAAGCTTCTTTGGATCATCCGAAAGTGAATACTGATTCTTTGCCATACATACAGGGAAGTTTCCAAATCCCATCTCTTCAATCTTAGCGATCGCACGATCTGCTTCCGGACTGTATGTTACATTTGCTGCACCATAGATCTCTGTTGCAATGCATGAGATCTTTTCTTTAATTGACAGCTCATCTTTATATAATACTTTAAAATCACTCTTTTTGTTCTCAAGTGTATTTAATACTGCATTTGCAAGCTCGATACCGCCTTCGCCGCCTTTTTCCCATACATTTGCAAGAGCGAAATCACAGTTTCTGTCCTTACAGAATTTCTCCACAAACGCAAGTTCCGCATCTGTGTCTGTGATGAAACGGTTTAAAGTAACGACAACAGGAACCTGATACTTCTGAAGATTCTCGATGTGCTTTTCAAGGTTTACGATACCTTTCTTTAATGCCTCCAGATTCTCCTGACCAAGCTCTGTCTTCGGTACGCCGCCGTTGTACTTCAATGCCTTTACGGTCGCAACCAGAACAACTGCATCCGGCTTCAGTCCGTTCATACGGCACTTAATATCAAAGAACTTCTCTGCACCAAGATCTGCTCCGAATCCAGCCTCTGTAATTACATAGTCTGCCAGCTTTAATGCTGTCTTTGTTGCGATTACACTGTTACAGCCATGTGCGATATTTGCAAATGGTCCACCATGCACAAGTGCAGGTGTATGTTCCAACGTCTGGATCATATTCGGCTTGATGGCATCCTTTAAGAGTGCAGCCATAGCACCAACCGCTTTCAGATCCTTTGCTGTTACAGGCTCGTTCTGATAATTATAAGCAACAATGATCCTGCCAAGTCTTTCCTTCAGGTCATTGAAATCCGCTGCCAGACAAAGGATCGCCATGATCTCTGATGCAACCGTGATCACGAAGCCATCTTCTCTTGGCACACCATCTACACGCTTTCCAAGTCCGATCACGGTATGACGCAGCGCACGGTCATTCATATCCATACATCTTTTAAATACGATACGGTTCACATCAATGCCGAGTGCATTTCCCTGATGAATATGGTTATCCATCATTGCTGCAAGCAGATTGTTTGCAGATGTGATCGCATGGAAATCACCAGTAAAATGAAGATTCAGATCCTCCATCGGTACTACCTGTGCATATCCGCCGCCGGCAGCACCGCCCTTGATACCAAAGCACGGACCAAGTGATGGTTCACGAAGTGCGATAACCGCTTTCTTATTCAGTCTGCCCATAGCTTCACCAAGTCCGACTGTGATCGTTGTCTTGCCCTCTCCTGCAGGAGTCGGATTGATCGCTGTAACTAAGATCAGCTTACCATTCTCATTTTTCTGTACGGAAGCGATCAGCTCATCTGACAACTTTGCTTTATATTTGCCATACATCTCGATCTCATCTTCTTTGATGTCAAGCTTTGCTGCAACCTCCTTTATATTCTTCATCTCTGCCTGCTGTGCAATTTCGATGTCGTTTAACATTTAATATGTCCTCCCTGAGTGTAATTTTATCCTATAGCAGGTAAAATCTGCCTATGCACGCTATATCCCTTCACCGGCATTTTCCCTGTATAAATATCATTTGAATCTGTATTATAAATTATTATCTATATATTCGTCAAATTCTTCCTGCGTCATAAGTATCTTTCTTGCCTTTGTGCCCTCCTCCGGACCTACAACCCCGGCACCTGCAAGCTGATCCATGATACGTGCCGCACGGTTAAAGCCGATCTTAAACGCACGCTGCAGCATTCCGATCGAGGCCTTTTCTTTATCAATGATAAAGCGTCCGGCTTCTACAAAATAATCATCCTTATCACTTCCACCGCTCATACCGGGTGCACCGGCCGCTCCGGTCTGTGTAATAGACTTAGATATATCATCATCATACGTTCCGACACCGTTCTGTTTCTTCAGATACTCCACAACGGCTGACACTTCTTCATCAGAAACAAAAGCTCCCTGTACACGAACCGGTTTTGGATAACCGGTCGGATAAAATAACATATCACCCTTACCGAGAAGCTTCTCTGCACCATTCATATCTAAGATGGTTCTGGAATCTACACCGGATGATACAGCGAATGCAATTCTCGATGGAACATTTGCCTTGATCAGACCGGTAATAACATCTACCGATGGACGCTGAGTTGCTATAACCAGATGGATACCTGCCGCTCTGGCAAGCTGTGACAAACGGACAATCGCGTCTTCCACTTCTCCGTGAGCAACCATCATCAGGTCGGCAAGCTCGTCCACAATCACAACGATCGTCGGCATTTTCTTTAGCTTCTCATCATCTACTGATCCGGAAGCAAGTGCCTGTTCTACTTTGTCATTATATCCCTGTATATTTCTGACTCCACATTCTGCAAACATCTGATATCTTCTGGTCATTTCCTCTACCGCCCAGTTCAGTGCACCGGATGCCTTCTTCGGATCGGTTACAACCGGGATCAGCAGATGTGGAATGCCATTATAACAGGCAAGCTCTACCATCTTCGGATCGATCATGATCAGTTTTACTTCTTCCGGTTTTGCCTTATATAAGATACTCATTATCAGCGTATTGATACAGACCGATTTACCGGAGCCTGTGGCGCCGGCGATCAGCAGATGCGGCATCTTGGCTATATCCGTAACAATAACCTGTCCACTGATATCTTTACCGACTGCAAATGCGATGTTGGATTTGGAATTCTTGAAATTATCCGATTCCACCAGTTCGCGAAATGCAACAATTGAATTTTCTTTGTTTGGTACTTCGATTCCGATCGCTGCCTTGCCGGGGATCGGAGCTTCGATACGAATATCAGCAGCTGCAAGATTTAACTTGATATCATCGGCAAGACCAAGGATCTTACTGACCTTAACGCCCTGCTCCGGCTGCATTTCAAACCGGGTAACCGCCGGTCCGCAGCTATAATTTGTGATCGTAACATTAACACCAAAGTTTTCCAATGTATTCTTCAACTTGATCGCTGTAGAACGTACCTGTGCATCCCGGTTCGCATTGTGATTCTTCGGCGGCTGTGCCAGAAGATTGGATCCCGGAAATTTATACTTTGCTCCCTCTTTATAGTTCTTCTGTCCGGGCTTGTCTGCCGCCGGTGCAGGCTTCTTCACCGTCTGAGAGTTCTCTGTCTTTCCTGTCACACTGGAAAACGCAGAATCCATATCCGGATCATAATCATCCGGTATCACACTGACAACCTCCGGATGCTCATTTCCATTGATCGCACCGGAAAGAACATCTTCTTCATCCTCAAATTCTGCATCAAAGATGTCTTTTGTCTGCTGAACAGGAATCTCCTGTGTATCACCCATAGGAACTGCCGACGAAACACCGGCTGCCGTTTCTACAGGAGCAGGTTCTGATTTTCTCCTGCTCTTTGTAACCGACGTTTTCTTCGCAAACGATACCGGTATCTGTTCTTCTCTTTCATCATGAAGTACAATCTTCTCTACATCATTATTAAATGTAAGAAAATCGTCATCCGGTACATTTATTTCATGAATCTCATCCTCATTCTCAAAGAAGTCCTTCGCTTTGCCCTTTTGCTTTTCACCGCTTTCATAGACCTTCAGGTTCTCAAGCCTTACCTGGCTGTTTCCGGACTTTCCGGACTTTTTCTTATTCTTTTTAACCGGTCTGCACTCCTGCTCCGGTTCCTCATATTCTTCTTCCCTGTAAAAGCTGTTGATCAGATCCTTAAATGTATCGATCACTGAGATTCCCGTGATCAGGACAAACATAACAAGCGCACCAAGGATCATTACCAGTGTTACGCCCACGATACCGATCGTATTTCTGAAAATAAAGAACAAACCGCCACAGATAATTCCACCGCCCATATGCTCCTTATATCCATCCAGATATAACTGTTTTACAGATAAATAATCGGTTGTGAAGATCATCTGGCTGATCATCGATATGATCATCAGAACCACACCGATATAGATTACTTCATTTCTAACCTTTTTATTACCAAGATTGGAAATAATAAATGCCGATGATATAAAAAGATATACCGGAAATATGTATTCGGCAAATCCGATCACACCAAACAGGAAACCGGATATTGCATCGCCGACCTTTCCACATTTGCCAAAGTTAGCGATCATCAAGAATATGGAAAAAGCAAGAATGACTAACAGGATTACTTCCAGACGTACTTCCCTGTTATCTTCTTCTATCTGTTGTTCCATCTGTTTTTTTGATGTATTTGGGTTCGATACTGTATTTGACCTTTTAGCTGTACTATTTTTTTTCCCCGTACCATTTTTCCCGGTTCCACCGGTGGCTCTGGTCGTTCCGTTCTGTTTTGCCGTCCCGTTTTTCTTTCTGGTTTCAGCCATTTTCTTCTCCCACTTACTTACTTAAATTAACGTACAAAATAATAAATGACAGATATCACACCTGCGCATAAACAATAAATGGAATATCCCTTGAATTTATTGTTCTTTACTGATTTCAGCATCACTTTGATACAAAGAAAGCCTACAACGCCCGCAACGATCATACCGATCACATAATTCAGGATCTCTGATCCGGTAAGACTTGCACCTGCCAGATCCGGGATCTGAAGAATACATGCTCCAAGAATTGTCGGAATCGACATGATGAATGAATATTTTACTGCAAATTCTCTGTTGAATCCACATGCAAGACCTGCTGTGATCGTAGAGCCCGATCTGGAAATACCGGGAAGAGTTGCAATACCCTGAGCCAGACCGATAAATAACGAATTCTTATATGTAGCCTCTGCCGGTCCTTTATTGCCCTTCTGAACACGATCAGCAATAAATAAAATCACAGATGTGATACAGAGACAAAATCCCGGAACTAATAAAGTATTTCCGGCATTTTCAATCTTACTCTCAAACGGAAGTGCGATCACCATAGTTACAAGTGTTGATAAAATAACAAGCATTACGAATTTACGGTATTCCGTTTCAATGATCTTACGATATGGTTTCTTCTCCTTGGAAAACAGATTTGCAAAAAATCTCCCTACATTGCAGCAGGCAAGACCGATAATCGTAAATCCTTCTACGATCAGTTCAACAATATCCTTCCAATACACAATAAAGATGGCAACCAGTGTGCCAAAATGAAGCAGGATATCAAACATGATGCCTGTATCTGTATTTACATGAAACATGTTCTTAAAGATTGCGAGATGTCCTGAACTGCTGACGGGAAGGAACTCGGTTGCTCCCTGAATGATTCCCATAATGATTGATTCTAATAGTGACATAATTGCTCCAATCCGCTGTATAACCAGCACTGTTTTATTGTTTTCTCTATCTATACCGTTTTTCTATGTACCGGCCAATAGCCGTAAAAAAAACGAACCATCAGCCTATTTTACTATCATTCCATCAATTTATCAAGTCATAGAGTTTGTTTAATGCAGCCGATATTCCTCCGATCCTGTCAATAATGCCGCATTCGACCGCTTCTTTTCCAACAAGAACCGAACCGATATCTTTGGATAATTCCTGTGTATTGAACATGATCGATCTTAATGAATCTTCACCGATCTTGGAATGACAAGACGTAAACTGTATGATTCGGTCCTGCATCCGTTCGATATATTCATAATTTTGTCTCACACCTAGCACGGTATCGGATACTCTGAGAGGATGCACAACCATCGTTGCTGTCGGTACGATAAATGATACATTACCTGATACCGCAAGCGGCACACCGATCGAATGACTCCCTCCAAGCACCAGTGTAACAACCGGTTTGCTGATTGATGCCAGCATCTCTGCTATTGCAAGGCCTGCTTCTACATCCCCGCCTACTGTATTTAATAATACGAGTACACCTTTGATGCTTTCGTCATCCTGAACAACCGCAAGCTCCGGCAATATATGCTCATATTTTGTAGTCTTGGTATCGGACGGCAGACTGACATGTCCCTCAATCTCCCCAATGATATCAAGTAACAATATATTATATTTTTCTTTGTTTCCATTTATGATGATCTGACCATTTTCTACAATGAGGTCCTGTCTTTTTAATTCCTGATCCATGTAAACGACTTCCTTTCTTATAGTCAGAAATGTTCCGCCTGTATAAATCGAATATCATTTTTGCTTTTCCATTCAACCATAACTTTTTTGCAAAAAAATAACAGGCAGGAAGATTTTTTCATTTCTTCCTGCCTATTGTTTGATACTTTATATGAAATTATTCATAAATTACATAACGAGTGTAATCTCATTTACATCATCCAGTTCATCAAACCGAATGTAGTTATCTTCCATTACCTTTCCATTTACAGTCATGCTCTGGCAGCCACTTTCATGTCCGTCCGGATTTGTAACATGAATATTTAACTTCTTGCCACGATAGTTCTTTGTGATATTGAACTCTTTCCAGTCAGATGGTACTGCAGGTGCGATCTTAATTCCGTAGAAATCAGGACGCATACCCATGATACCCTCAACACATCCAACCATACAGGTAGATGCTGTTCCTGTCAGCCAGTGAACATGGGAACGGCCTTCATAAGGACTTCCAACTGACTCCGTGAACTGACCATGGCAGTAAGGCTCTAACTTACGAACCTCGGCCTTATCATTCATAGATGCCGGTGAACTCTCGTCAAAGTATTCAAATGCACGATTACCATGTCCCATCAATGCTTCAGCAAGGATGATCCAGCCCTGTGGCTGTGAGAAGATACCTGCATTCTCCTTTGTTCCTGCATTGAACAGAAGCATTAACGCTCCGTCAAACGCATGTTTCTTATATGGTGGGAACATCAGTCTGACACCATATGGTGTATTTAATTCTCTGTGAACAGATTCCAATGCAAGCTCGCTCTGTTCTCTGGTAGCAAGACCGCTGATAACTGCCCATGACTGAGGGTTCAGCCACATACTTGCTTCAGGATCATTCTTGGAACCGATCACCATACCACCCTCTTTATATCCACGGATATAACGGTCATCTTCCCAGCATTTCTCCTGAATTGTGTTACCCATCTTATACTGGATCTCATTGATATAGTCAATATAATCTGCATCGTCTTTTAACTCTGCAAAATACTTAATTACAGTCATTGCATAATAAAGCTGCATTGCTACAAATGTAGATTCTCCACGCTTGCCAAGTCTTAAGCAGTCGTTCCAGTCCGCATGAAGTCCTGCAGGCATTCCATTATCACCCAGACGGTTCATAGAGAAGTCGATTGCTCTCTTCAAATGCTCGTATACAGTTCCTTCATCCTTATTTGCAAATGGGATAACCTCATCTATAAAGCCGATATTACCTGACTCTGCGATATATTTGTAAATGGTCGGGAATAACCATAATGCATCATCTGCACGATATGCAGGATGTCCGGTCTCTTTTACATAAGATGGATCATCCGGTGTATCCTCATGACCAGGGTTGTGTGTGTACTTAACCAGCGGAAGTCCGCCACCATTATCTACCTGAGCGGATAACATGAAACGAATCTTTTCCAGCGCCATTTCCGGTGCAAGATGGATGATACCCTGAATATCCTGTACGGTATCTCTGTAGCCATAACCGTTTCTCAGGCCACAGTATGTAAAGGATGCAGCTCTTGACCAGATAAAGGTCATAAAGCACTGATAAGAATTCCATGTATTGATCATGTTGTTAAATGACTCGCTCGGTGTCTTAACCTGGAAGTTATCTAACTTGCCATGCCAGTAATCGATCAGCTCCTGAAGCTCTGCAGCACAGGTCTTCTCATCTTCATAGGCTTTCATGATCTCATTTGCTGTAGCTTCATCCTTCATGCCAAGAATAAATGAAAATGTCTTTGATTCGCCCGGCTCAAGTGTGATCTTTGTCTGAAGTGCACCACAAGAATTCTCGTTATAATTTAATTTATTACCACAGTCACCATTGATAACAGCAACCGGATCAGCATATGTGTGATACATACCAAGGAATTCTTCTTTATCTCCACAGTAAGAAGCAACTTCACTGCCTGCAAGTCCGAAGAAACGCTTGTTTACAGCATTTCCATCCACTGAATCATTCACTACATTCTCATTGATCACCTGAAGGATTTTCTGATCTCTGTAGTAGGTTCTTGAAATAAATAATGTATACTGTAAGTTTACCTGATCCTGCTCATAGTTGCAGTCGTTTGTAAATTCACAGAAACCGATCGCAGACAGATGTCTGGTCTTATTGGATTTATTTGTAAGAGTTACATTCCATACCTCATGTGTCTTATCCAGCGGTACATAATAAAGTACCTCAGAATGGATACCGGAATAATCTGCCATGATATTGGTATAAGCAGTTCCGTGATGACACTCGCTCTTGTATTCATTCAGGCTCTTGCCTACCGGCTGCCAGGATGCTGACCAGAAATCTGAAGTATCGTCATCTCTTAAGTATACATATCTTCCCGGCTGGTCAAAGCTGTTGAAGATGTAACGGATAATTCTTCCGTTCGCACCACTCTTTTCAAAGCTGTAACCACCTGCATTATTGGAGATAATCGCACCATAGGCAGGCGAACCAAGGTAGTTCGCCCAAGGTGCAGGAGTATCCGGTCTGTCTATTACATATTCTTTTTTGGCTTCATCAAAATGTCCGTATTTCACACACATACCCTCCTGTATATTTTTTGTTTTTTATTTATTCTCTACGTCCTTTAAGCTGAGGCTGATACGTCCAGCTCTTTCGTCGATCTTGATAACCTTAACAACAACGTCGTCGCCTACATTTACAACGTCTTCTACCTTTGCAACTCTCTTGTCAGAAAGCTTTGAAATGTGGATCAGACCATCTTTGTTTGGTGCAAGTGAAACGATTGCGCCACAGTCAAGGATCTTAACAACCTTACCCTTGTAGTCATCACCAACAACAAGTGGCTCAACGATCATTTTGATCATGTTCATAGCCTTGTCCATGCTCTCCTGTTCAACGCCACATACAGATACGTTTCCGTCATCATCGATATCGATCTTAACGCCTGTCTCCTCGATGATCGTATTGATCGTCTTTCCTCTCTGACCAATTACCTCACCGATCTTATCAGGATCGATCTTGATCTGAACGATCTTTGGAGCAAATTCATTAACATGTGTTCTTGGTGCAGGAATTGCACTGCTCATAACGCCATCCATAATGAATAATCTTGCTTCTCTTGTTCTTGCGATAGCTTCTTCTACAATCGGTCTTGTCAGTCCGTGGATCTTGATATCCATCTGGATTGCTGTGATACCCTTATAAGTACCTGTTACCTTGAAGTCCATATCTCCGAAGAAATCTTCCAGGCCCTGAATATCTGTTAATACTACATAATCATCATCTGTATCACCTGTAACCAGACCACAGGAAATACCTGCAACCATTGACTTTAATGGTACACCGGCAGCCATCAGTGACATACAGGATGCACAGGTAGATGCCATGGAAGTAGAACCATTTGACTCAAATGTCTCAGATACGGCACGGATCGCATATGGGAACTCTTCTATAGATGGTAATACAGGAAGTAATGCACGTTCAGCAAGTGCACCATGTCCGATCTCACGACGTCCCGGTCCTCTGGATACCTTTGTCTCACCTACAGAATATGATGGGAAATTATAGTGATGCATGTATCTCTTGGATACTACATTCTCATCTAATCCATCGATCTTCTGGATCTCTGATAATGGAGCAAGTGTTACGATATCGCAGATCTGTGTCTGTCCACGAGTGAACATTGCAGAACCATGTACTCTAGGGATGATATCAACCTCTGCAGCAAGTGGTCTGATCTGGTTGATTGCACGTCCATCCGGTCTCTTACGATCTTTTAAGATCATCTTTCTTACTGTCTTCTTCTGATACTGATATAATGCTTCAGGGATCAGAGCAAGCCATTCTTCATTGTCAGCAAATGCTTCTTCGAATTTCTCTCTGATCTGTCTGATATTTTCTTCTCTTACCTGCTTCTCATCTGTAAATACAGCGACTTCCATCTCAGCAGGAGTTACGATTTCTTTCATAGCTGCAAATAATTCTTCCGGAATTGCGCAGCTTACATAATCATGCTTTGGCTTACCAACTTCTTCTACCATCTTGTTGATGAATTCAATGATAGAAAGGTTTACATCATGTGCCTTATAGATTGCTTCGATCATCTTGTCTTCAGGAATCTCATTTGCACCAGCCTCGATCATGATAACCTTTGTGCTTGTAGATGCAACTGTAAGCTTCAAATCACCCTCATCCCACTGTTTCTGAGATGGGTTAATGATGAATTCTCCATCGATCATACCAACCTGTGTCATTGCACATGGTCCGCAGAATGGAACATCTGAAATTGCAGTTGCGATAGCAGAACCAAGCATGGCAACCAACTCTGGTCTGCACTCAGGATCAACAGATGTAACAAGGTTATTTAATGTAACATCATTTCTGTAATCCTTAGGGAATAACGGACGCATCGGACGGTCGATAACACGGGATGTAAGTACTGCGTTCTCAGATGCTTTTCCCTCTCTCTTGTTGAATCCGCCAGGGATCTTTCCTACTGCATACATCTTCTCTTCATACTCAACGCTTAATGGGAAGAAGTCGATTCCGTCTCTTGGCTTCTCAGATGCAGTGATTGTTGATAATACAGTTGTATCACCATAATGCATAAATGCAGCGCCATTTGCCTGTGCTGCTACTCTGCCGATATCAACACGAAGTGTCTTGCCGGCAATGTCCATAGAATAAGTCTTGAATTCTTTGCTCATTTTCTTTTCTCCTGTTTTTCTATTATTAACCGCAGCAGGCTCGAAACAACTACAAGACGCACCTTATAGATACAGCTTGTAGAAGTCTCGAATTGCCATGCCGCAATCTCTTAAAGTTTAGCATACTCATATGTCAAATACAAGATTGAATCCAAAAAAAACAGGTCATCCCAACATACATTGGAACAACCTGTCTTTCTTATCTGTGATGCAGAAATTATTTTCTTAAGCCAAGGCTCTCGATCAGCTTTCTGTAACGCTCAATGTCTTTGCTCTTTAAGTAAGCAAGCATGTTTCTTCTCTGACCAACCATCTTTAACAGACCACGGTTTGAATGGTGATCCTTAGGATTAGCCTTGAAATGCTGGTTTAAGTCATTGATTCTTGCTGTAAGAAGTGCGATCTGTACTTCTGCTGAACCTGTGTCATTTGCATCCTTGCCATACTTAGCAACGATTTCCTGTTTCTGCTCTTTTGTTATCATGATAACAATCCTCCATAATATTATACTTGGCCTGAACTGGGTAAAAGGACGGAGACTCCTTAAACTAAGTACAGGCTGACCTTTGTCAGACTACCACACTTTCAACGGTGTGTCAACTTTAAAATCAGGGGTTTCTGTGCTTTTCACTGCACAAAACGTATTTTTTGTTTTTCAACTACCATAATAAAAAGCATTTTCTGTTGCTTTTTGTTTTTCAACTACTATATAATAGCATCGTGATGGTATGGAGAGCAATATAAATATACTGTTTTTCAGCCATCTGACACAGATACACCAGATATAAAAGCTGTCTGTGTTTATTCTATATGAAGGAGATTACATATTATGTCAGGTTCAACATTTGGAAATAAATTCAAGATCACAACATGGGGCGAATCCCATGGAAAAGCACTCGGTGTTGTCGTTGACGGCTGTCCTGCCGGTCTTCCACTTACCGAGGATGATATTCAGGTATACTTAAACCGCAGACGTCCGGGTTTCTCCCAGTTCTCAACTCCAAGAAAGGAATCCGATCAGGTAGAGATCCTTTCCGGTGTATTCGAGGGAAAGACCACCGGCACTCCAATCTCACTTATAGTTCGGAACACCTCCCAGCGCTCCGGTGATTACGGTGACATCGCTACCTACTATCGTCCGGGACATGCTGATTATACCTTCGACCAGAAATATGGTTTTCGTGATTACCGTGGTGGCGGCCGTTCCTCCGGCAGAGAAACGATCGGCAGAGTTGCCGCCGGTGCGATCGCTGCAAAGATCTTAAAGACATTAAATATCTCATTTACAACTTATGTCTCATCGATCGGCGATATTGTATCCGACCCTGCCGACTTTGATGCAGACTACATCTCAAAAAATGAACTGAACATGCCGGATGCAAAAAGCTGCGAAGCTGCATCTGCATATCTTTCTGATATCATGGCACAAAATGATTCGATCGGTTCTACTGTCAAATGTATCGTATCCGGTGTTCCGGCCGGTCTGGGTGATCCGGTCTTTGATAAATTAGACGCAAATCTCGCCAAAGCCCTTATGTCAATCGGTGCCGTAAAAGCGGTTGAGATCGGGGATGGCGTCATGGCATCCGAAAATACCGGCTCTTATGATAATGATGGTTTCCATATCGAAGATGGTGTTGTAAATAAGAACTCAAACCATGCCGGTGGAATCCTTGGTGGAATCAGCGACGGTTCTGATCTGTTACTCACCTGTCATTTCAAGGCTACTCCATCGATCGCCAGCACACAGAAAACAATCAACAAATCCGGTGAAAATATCGATGTATCAATTCGTGGCAGACATGACCCGATCATCGGTCCCCGCGCTGTAGTCGTTGTAGAATCTATGGCTGCGATCACGATTGTGAATGCGCTGTTTGATAATATGTCCGCAAGAATGGACAAGCTGGTGGAGTTTTATAAATAGTGGAGGGCTTTCCTCTACAGCATGGGATTCCCTACATACAACCAAACTGCCCTATACAGATAACTTGTTGCGATTTCTATTCGATGCATATGCCTGATTCGTAATACTCCTGTGTTAACTCACCTACGGATCAAACAAGCATTTGTATTTACTGGCAATATACATCGAAAAACGAAATCTTCACAATGTTATTCTATATAGGGCAGTTGTATTTTGTATATCTGGAATATTATTTTATTTCTACAAATCTTCCATTTCTTGCATCCAGTAGAATAAGCTGATCTGGAACCTGTAACTGCGCATCAATATTTGCCAAAAGCCATACAGGAATATAACAATATCCCTCCTCTGTTTCTTCTAAATAGTATGTTAGTTCTACATGATTAAATGCAATTTGCGAATATGACGCACCATGCTTTTTGATGTATTCCGGCAAGCCATTTTTCAAGGCTTCCATAATCTCATCCCACGTTAAAAGCTGTTCCACTTTTTTCGCTTTTTCATCCTGTTTCACCGGCATTACACAACCAATGCCAACCACACCTTTCGAAGATATTACAATGCGTAATATTGAACCATTTGTCATAATGCTTGATTGGCTGTCATTTCTGTTGTCATATTGACCTGCTATACTTTCTACATAATACAAATCTGACACAAAAGGAGTAACTTGTTCAATTTTCGGAAGAAATATTATAGAATATCCATCACACAAAAGTACTTCTTCCTCTGTTTCACCCTTTATATAGGATACACAAAATGGTTCTACACATCCCGTATCAACAGGCAATGAGACACATGCACCAGCATAGCCCAAAGCGGTATCTATCGCTTCCTCTATTGTTTTACTACATCGATTCCCGGCTGAAAGATCTTCTTCATTTTCACTATAATTCAAAAGATCCGAATACAGCAACTCATTTTCAGACAAGATATCTGTCGGTTGAACAAATCCATATCCGTTATCAATCTCAAAAAATTTCTCCATTGAATTCTCCGGATACAACATTAGTTCAAAGGATTCACAATAGTCTTCGTTTCCATAAAATGTAAGAAGATATTTTTGATCGTTAATCATACCAATGTACTGATCCGCCGAAAAATCAATATTCTTTTCTCTTATCTCCTGTGCAGTTTTTTTCTGTTGCTCTAGCTCCTCAATACTCGCCTGGTAATATTGTTTATAAAAGGTATCCGAAATATTTTGCTTGTTTTTGCAATATTGGATTTGTTCATCACATTCAGATATTAATGGGGTGCCATCATATATATACAGGACTGTTTCGCCAAATATTGCTTCTGAAATCTTCTTTTTGTATGATGCATCCAGTCTCTCTCTGCTGCACTTCATTGTATAAAGTTGTTCTACATCTGGAATACAGACAGACTTATCTGATATCAATATTGCTTGTAAGTCGGCATCTTCTGTTTTCATCTTGCAATCGATGCTTTGCGGTACCTTCATTTTTTTCCCTAATTCACTATTTTGAACTTCTCCCTGTATCGACATTTCCTCCTGATCCAGCACAAACATATCATCACTTTCTTTTTTTTCACAACCTGAAAGCAATATAACAATTCCGCCTATCAATAATAAATATTTTTTAATTCTTTTTTGTATCAGCAACAATCTTTCCATCCTCAATCTGTATTATACGATCAGCATGTTCTGCTATATCCATATCATGTGTTACAATTATCAAGGTCTTTCCCTGCTCATGCAGTCCTTCTAAAAGTTCCATAACCTTAATGCCTGAGTTTTTATCCAGAGAACCTGTCGGTTCATCCGCAAGTACAACAGGAGTATCCATAACCAAAGCTCTGGCAATTGCACACCGCTGTTGTTCCCCACCCGAAAGTTCACTTGGCTTTTTCTTATACAAATCCTGAATTCCAACCTGCACCAATGCGGAAAGAACTTTTTTCTTACGCTCTTTCTTCTCTATTCCCTTTGCCAAAAGCGGTACTTCGACATTTTCATATACACTATACTGATTCAATAGTGCAAATCGTTGGAATACAAAGCTCACATATTCCTTTCGAAACAAATGAAGCGCATGAGAATTCATTTTGCTAACATTCTTTTCATCATACAGATACTGACCATCTGTTGTCTGATCCATCCCACCTATGATATTTAAAAGTGTACTTTTTCCCGATCCGGATGTTCCAATAATTGCAACATATTCTCCATTTTCTATAGTCAGGTCTATCCCATTCAACGCAGGATATTCTGTCCTGCCATTTTTGTATATTTTTTTTGCTTCTTTTAATTGAATCATTTATTTTCCTCCAAGTAATTCCGCCGGAGATATTTTCTTTAACAGAATTGACGGTACAATACAGACCAAAAGAACAAGCAATATCCCTATCATTCCAATCGTCAAGATTAACCGACTGTAAATCGTATTCTTCAACATATAAAATGTCATATTCTCTACCATAATGTTCGCTGCCAGTTTACCGGCTATTACGCACGTCATAATCAGAATTGCAATGATCATTTTTTTTATATTATCGATCAATACCATCTTTATAATATCTCTATGCGATAACCCATAAGCAAGAAGTATCCCAAACTCTCTTCTCTGTGCCAATATCGTGTTAATTTCAAAGCACGACAGAATCAAACACACAATCACAGTGACATACACAAATAACCCAGTCATTTCTTTTCTTTCTGATTCCCTGCTCATATTATCCAGATATTTTTCTACACTATTGATGTAAAATTCTACATCCGGGTTCAAATTTAACGCATCCAGATAACTTTGAACATCATCAAATGAATAACCATCTTTTAATGTAAAAAAACAATTATATGTATTGTCCATTTCTGAATTTAAAATTATCAAAATGCTATAATCAAGTATTTGATAGGGTATCGCATTCTGGTCTTCCGGATACATGTTCATCAGATCATCACTATTTGGAGCTAATACACTGTTCTTCTTCAGAATCCCCTCTACAACATAAACCTCTTCTCCATGTATAAGGCGGGTTCCCGGCTGCACTTTATCTTTATAACGATACCCCAGATAGATTGGAATCGCATCACCATATAAAGCATAATCAATCTCAGAAGGACATCTGCCTTGCAGCAGATCAATTTTCATCATATCCCACGCTCCAGCGTCCAGCCAGGTAGTTTCCAAACTTTTCCCCTGTATTGCATATCCGGGATCATAAACATTCTTTTTTTGTATATCTTGCAGTAATTTCAAGTCTTCATCTCTGTATTCCGATGCATCATATTCGATACGCCAGTCTCCAGATATTGCCAGTGAACCATTTCCCCATCCAGATGAACATGCATCTATGCCACTAAAACTTTTAACAACTTTCAAAAGATTAAAATTTGAATTATACTGAATATCTGAAGGATTCCCTTCAATACTTATGCTTCCTAATGTTTTTATTTCTTTTCGTATAGAACGCTCTACCGACTTCTTCGTATCTGTTTCAAGACTGACAAAATACACCAGAAGTCCAATTATTGTAATTCCAACAATATATAGAATAACATTAAAAAAACTTCGAATTCCTTGTTTCCATTCATTATCCAACGTGATTTTCCATAAATACCTAAGTTTCATTTATAGATCCATAATCCCTTCTGCCAGATTAATCCGACGCAACTTCATAATTATGATGAAAATTGACATATAAACAAGAACAACCGATGTTCCTGCCATAAACGCAACACCTTCATATGAAATACTATACCATACAGAATCTGTCAGCCAGACATTATATACGCTATTTGCAATAAAAACTGCAATAAATGAACAGATAAACATTGGCAGCATCTCCATAAATAATCTTCTTGCGATCATATTGCAGTTGCAACCACAGGCACGATATATTACATAATCTTTATATCTTTTTTTTGTAAACATATCAATCACCTGAATATAAACAACAATACAAAAGAATAACAATAATACATATATTATAATTAACACTTTTATTTTTTCATTCGGTGATGCAATCGAACGATCTATTACTTTTATATCAAATGTTGTATCGGATATTTTTTCAAGTTCCGAAATAAATTCATCTATTTCATTTATATCAAAACTATTTTCTGATCCAATATAAACTCCAAATATTCCCCACTTCATATTAGAAATTGAAAAAATATTATCTATAAAATTCCTGCAGAATTCCTCAAATTGATATTCTGTTTGAGGAAAATAGGCAAAACACACATCTGCCTTATCTGCAACAGGTTCATAAATTCCAACAACTTGATACTCTTCATTATTAATTTTTATGTAATAATATTCTTCTTTTTTCACCATTGTATTTATCATATCCTCAGATACAATTGCAACACGAGCTTTTTTCTCTAAATCGTCCGAACATATTGATCGTCCTTTAGTGATATTAAATGGCAATTCATCCTTCAATGAAAAAACTGCCAGTTCTGACCTTTCCTGAAGCATTCCACTAACCCGAACATTGGCATATGAATACACCGTGAAATTTCTTCCATACATTGCTTTTATGATCATTTTGGCAGTTTCAAGATGTTCCTTCTGTCTATGCTTATCTGGAACATCAATCGACATAGCTTCAAGCTCACCCGCCTGATTATATTCTGCCTTAAGATGATTCATACATACATCACACTTTGTTTCAATTCCCGCCAAATTAGAATAATTACCATTATATAACCTTCCCTTTAACTCAGCCTGCATTTTATTAATAATATCGAAGCACTGAAAAATAATCACAAACATAAGTGTATATACGATCAAAAACAATCTAAAAAATTCTTTATCTCTTATCCTCATTTTAACTTCCTTTGATAATCTACAACCATTATATGTACATCTTCTTGTATTATATATTAATCGTGTGCATATATTTCTTTAGAATCTGCACCTTTTAATGATATTGTAACAGTAAATACACAATATGCATCACTAACAATTTTTGAATCACTATAGGTTTTATTTTTTTTATTTAAATTACCCGTATCCATTCTTTTCGCTTTTACATCTATACCCTGTATTTTACCAGATATCGAACCTGATGTAGCTTCAGTTGCCTTTCCTCCCCCAAATGCTGCAGTCATGATGCATTTATCTTTTTTCTTACTATAATCATACATACGCGCCGATCCTGTTAATGTTGCAGCCCCATTAGTTATAGAGTTGCTCGCCGATGTTGCCGAAACAACAAATGAGCTAAATAATGTAATACAACATGCCAATAATATTATATTTCTTTTTATCTTCTTCATTTTTCCTCCCTTTTATGCAATATAATGGTTGCAATTATAGTATTGCATATACGCATTACATATGTCAACATATATTTATATTTTCTAAATATATGTTGACATATAGTATTTTAAAATTACAAAAAAGACCTTGTAGTCGTACATAACTACAAGGTCTTTTATTCTATCATACATATCAAAAATAATATTCTCTTTTTTTTATTTCTCTTTCTTATCCAGCACCAAATGCGCTGCATACAGTCCCAGTGATACAACGATACCGCCGCCTATAATATTACCGAGTGTAACCGGCAACAGGTTGTGAACAAAACCACCTACTGTAAGTGTATCTGAGATCTGTGCGGATGTATATCCATAAAGCTCACAGGCCTTATCTACATATTTGCTGTTGCCGGATGCAAGGATTCCTGCCGGAATGTAGTACATATTTGCAACACAGTGTTCGAAACCTGAGATAACGAAGATCAGAATTGGAAAAAATGCTCCAAACAGCTTACCGATCAGATCTTTCGCTGCACTGCTCATCAATACTGCGATACATACCAGAATATTACAAAGGATACCGGAAAAGATTGCTTTGCTGATATCAATATCTGCTTTACCCATGGCAACCTTGATCGTGAATGCTCCAAGTGCTCCATCTGAGTAATCATACTGACCGGAAGCATATACACAAGCTGCTGTCAGTATAGATCCAAGCATATTACTGAAATATACAACGACCCAGTTCTTTATCATCTGTAATGCTTTGATCTTATGGTCTGCAAGTGCCATTGTCAGCATACAGTTTCCTGTAAATAACTCACCGCCGGTTACAACTAACATCATAAGACCGATTGGGAAGACCACGCCTGTTAATGTTCTTGCAACGCCTACACCTGTCAGATTATGAGCTGCAAGGTTTGACCCCTCTGCTCCGATCGCAATGAACATACCTGCAAACATACCAAGTAATATCATCTTAAGCAGACCCATATTGGCTTTACTAATGCCTGCTTTTATATTGTTTTCCAGAATCTGTACCGGTGAGTAATAATTGTTCTCCATTTTTCTTTCTCCTGTCGTCCTTCACTTTTAAACTTTTATCAACCGAAAGGATTATATTCTATTTTACAGACAAGATGCAACAATTTCCGTGTACTTTTTTTCGTACAATCCATACTTTTCTGCGTATTAACATTGTATGCAACATTGTCACCCACAAATATGTTTTCTACTATGTACATTCAGCTTATGATTTGCCCAGCCAATAGCCCGCCGGCTTGCGTTTATCGTTTCTGCTATGTTCATTCAGCTTATGCCCGCGGATGCGCTTTCTGATATTCCTCTTTTAAGCGGCTCTGCTTGCTGTTCAAATAGATCTGTGTCGTAGAGATGTCGGCATGTCCCAGCATTTCCTGTACTGCCTTTAAGTCTGCACCATTATTCACAAGATGTGACGCAAACGAATGACGGATCATGTGTGGTGTTATATCCTTATCAATTCCCGCTTTATCAGCATACACCTTGATGATCTTCCAGAAGCCCTGTCTGGTCATCGGTGTACCCTTGCAGTTGGAAAACAGATACTCGGAATCCTTGCACATATCGTCCCGGACATTTGAGATATAATTATCAAGCGCACGCTGTGCGGAATCTTCGATTGGAATGATCCTTGACTTTCTGAGGTCATGACATTCAATATATCCCATCTTCAGATTCACATCTGTAATCTTTAATGTAACAAGCTCCGATACCCGGATTCCTGTCGCATATAACAGCTCTAACATTGCCCGGTCACGGATCTCCTTTGGAGACTGGTCTCCCGGCTGGTCAAGAAGCCGGTTCACTTCCTCTATTGTTAAGATATCCGGCATTTTCTTTTCAATCTTTGGAGGTTTGATATTAACCGATGGATCGTCCATCAGTATCTTCTCCCGAAAAAGGAATCCGAAAAACGACTTGATTGAGGCTATGCTTCTAGATACAGTTGCCATTGATTTTCCATTTTTTTCCAAATACAGAACATAAGTGTTGATATTTGTCTCATTTATCGAACGAATATCCTCTGTTCCATTCTCCCGGTAGAAATCAGAAAACTTCACAAGATCGCGCTGATAAGAAGCTACTGTATTTTCACTTGATTTCTTAATATTTTTGAGATAATCAACATATTTCTCTATGTAAATTTCCACGCATTTTTCCCCTTATTATGTAGACTAAATATCATTATAAATACAAATTTCTATAAAATCAAACATAATTTTTATAAGCAAAATCAAGGTTTTTTCGTAATTTCTTTGTTTTTACCAAATCATGTGTCTGTACAGAATTATGTATACCACATGTAGTAAAACTTTTTTCAAAAAAATTTCAGAATTTTTACTTCCAGAATGATATTAAGTAATAAAATCGTAACAATAATTGCCGTTCCCAGAAAAGAATTATGCAATCTGGCAACTATACAGGCAATCTGACTCATCCCTTCTCCTGTTGTTCCACATATAATTTTAACAACAACTGCATATAATCCCACAATAATCAAAACAATCATATAAAATGCAAACGCACGGAACATAGTTCCGTTCAGCCCATATAGTGAAACCATCATACCGGTGATCAGTCCGGATATCCCCATAAGAGCACCATCGGATGCTTTATCCGGAACAAGCTTTAAAAAAGCTACAACCGCTACCAGCTCCACGATTCTTTTACAGATCAAAGCGATCAGTTCCTGTTTTTCAGTCTGTATCCCTGTCTGACCTAATATCTCCTGCACATTTAATTGTGTGTTTACAAGCAAGGTTCCAAGGATCAGGCCAATCCAGAACATTGCCCATATAAATTTACGTTTCATATCATCCCCCCCTCGTATACATATGCCTTCCTGTCCCAATATATGCAGCAAACAATAAAACCACCATTCTCATCCACTATGATCCATCTGGATATACTCATGGTGATTTGTTTTACTTCATTTGTCCTACAGCATATGCCAGGATCGCAATAATAGTTTTTGAATCAACAATTTCTCCGGCCTGTATCATAGTCATGGCTTCTGCCAACGGAATCCGCCGGATTCGGATAAATTCTTCCGGATCCGGTTGTCTGATTCCCTTTTTCAGATCGGTTGCAATATAAATATAGGTCTGCTCATTACTGGTACCGATCGCAAGATATGTCTTTGTTACAAATTGAAGTTCCTGTGCAATATATCCGGTTTCCTCTTCCAATTCCCTGACTGCGCACTGACCCGGATCTTCTCCCTCATCCATACAGCCGGCAGGAACCTCTAAGGTTATATCATCTACCGCATTTCTATATTGACTTACCAGGATCAGGTTTCCATCTTCATCCACCGGCAAGACACAGCAACCATCTACATGATCGACCAGATCATATACTACATGTTTTCCATCCGGCAGTCTCAAATAATCATTATATACATCAAATATATGAGCATGATATGCCAGTTCTTTTTTCTCTCTAATAAATTTCTGATCCATCTGTTGCCTCCCAGCTATCCATATTTTTTCATATTTTTCATTCACTAAAAAAGCCTGTGGAATATTTTATTCCACAGGCTGAAAATAATTACTTAGCATAATCTACAACGCGAGACTCTCTTATGATATTAACCTTGATCTGTCCAGGATATTCCAGCTCATTTTCAATCTGCTTTGCAATATCCCTTGCAAGTAATACCATATCGGAATCATTAACGTGTTCAGGAACAACTATTACTCGAATCTCTCTACCTGCCTGAATAGCATATGTCTTCTCTACACCCTTATAGGAGTTTGCAATATCCTCCAGTTTCTTAAGACGTGTAGTATAAGTTTCCAGAGTCTCTCTTCTAGCACCCGGTCTTGCTGCTGAGATTGCATCTGCAGCCTGTACAAGACATGCTATCAAGGATTCTGGTTCAACGTCGCCATGGTGAGCTTCTACTGCATTTACAATAATCGGTGATTCCTTATACTTTCTACATAAGTCAGCACCAATCTGTACATGAGAGCCTTCCATATCATGATCTACAGATTTACCGATATCATGAAGTAATCCGGCACGTTTCGCAACTTTGACATCGACACCTATTTCTCCGGCCAATAAACCACATAAATGTGCTACTTCGATAGAATGCTTTAATGCATTCTGTCCATAGCTTGTTCTAAACTTCATCTTACCAAGAAGTCTCACTAATTCAGGATGAATTCCGTGAATGCCAACCTCAAGGGTTGCTGCTTCACCTTCCTCACGCATCATGGTTTCTACTTCCTTCTGCGCTTTTTCTACCATCTCTTCGATTCTTGCCGGATGGATTCTTCCATCGACAATCAGCTTCTCAAGTGCAATTCTTGCAACTTCCCTTCTAACAGGATCAAAGCTTGAGAGAATAACTGCTTCCGGTGTATCATCAATGATCAGATCTACACCTGTCATGGTTTCAAGAGTACGAATATTTCTACCCTCTCGACCAATTATTCTACCCTTCATCTCATCGTTAGGTAACTGTACCAGTGAAATTGTTGTTTCTGCTACATGATCCACTGCACATTTCTGGATTGCAGATACAACATATTCCTTTGCCTTCTTGTTCGCTTCTTCTTTAGCTCTGGTTTCTAATTCCTTGACCATAACTGCTGTTTCATGTTTCACTTCATCTTCAACAGTTTTTAATAAGTATTCCTTCGCTTGTTCAGAGGTTAAACCTGAAATTCTTTCCAGTTCCTGTAAACGTCTTGCCTGAAGCTCTTCTACTTTTGCCTTCTGTTTTTCAAGCTGACCTTCCTTGGATGCAAGACTTGCTTCTTTTTTCTCGA
The DNA here is from genome assembly GCF_037892645.1 of Coprococcus sp. HCN-4056. Classification (NCBI taxonomy): domain Bacteria; kingdom Bacillati; phylum Bacillota; class Clostridia; order Lachnospirales; family Lachnospiraceae; genus Coprococcus; species Coprococcus sp. HCN-4056. The sequence continues at coordinate 298,227 of NZ_JBBKBL010000002.1, forward strand.
TAGCTTCCGTCTTACGGTCGATACTTTCTTCACGGGCGAGAACTCGTTTCTCCATTCGTGAAATCTCTCCACGTCTGTCCTTGACTTCTTTTTCAAGGTCATTCCGTGTCTTCAAAGCATCTTCTTTTGCCTCAAGCAAAATCTCACGCTTTTTCGCTTCAGCATCCTTCTGAGCTTCATCTATAATCTCCCTTGCTGCTACTTCTGCCTTACCGATCTTCGCTTCTGCAATATTTTTTCTATATGCAATAGCAATAAACCATGTGGCAACGATACATACAACAAGGATGCAAATATAAATGATTATCCACGCAATATCACCACTCACAGGAGCACCTCCTTATTAAGTTTTCATTGTACACTTATACAACTATTTAAGTTTAATATTTTTTACTAATTATGTCAAGTGAAAACAAACAAAAACAACAATTTTTCGCCCTGTTTTCTGTGCAACTTTTCTTATATTACTGACTACCCCATTTCTAATATTTCCGAGATACAGGAAGCAACCAGACGATACGGATATCCCTTTCGGACAAGAAATGCTGTTACTTTTTCTCTTTTATCTGAAAGTTCCGAAACCGGACATTTTTTCCGGATCAGTTTCTCTACGATCTCTCTTTCATCCGGAAGCTGATTTTCTTCAAATGCCTGTTCGATCCATTCATCCAATATTTTCTTGGATGACAATGCATATGTGATCTCTCGTCTGCTTTTCCTTTGGATATGACTCCGGACATAAACTGATGCATATCTGGCATCGTCAATATACTTATATTTTTTCAGTTCATCAAGCGTCGTATCGATCACTTCTTCATCATAGCAAAGTTCCTTTAACTTCTGCCGGATGTCATATTCACATTTTTCTGAATACTTAATAGCTGTAACCGCCTTGTTCATCGCACGTTTAAAGAAATATTCTGACCGGAACTGCTGCATTTTCTCTGCATCAGTTTCTGATCCGACCGTAAGCTTCAATCTTCGTATATCAGATGCATATAACGGACCAAACGCCTCATAATCCAGATACAGACAGCTTCTCTTATCATCAATCTTCTTAATATCTGTTACAAGCATATATACAGGCACCCTCTACTTATTCTGTTTCTGTTCCCGCTTCATCCTCAGTTTCAACTAAGCCAAGCTTCTCACGGATCTTCTCATCGATCTCAGCACAGATAGCCGGATTCTCTGCAAGAAATGCCTTTGCATTCTCACGTCCCTGTCCGATCTTATCTCCCATATATGCATACCATGCACCGGATTTATCTACAATATCATTTGCTACTGCCAGATCCAGGATATCTCCTTCACGGGAAATACCTTTACCAAACATAATATCAAATTCAGCCTCTTTGAATGGAGGTGCAACCTTGTTCTTCACAACCTTTACTCTGGTACGGTTACCAACGATCTCTCCACCCATCTTCAGGGTATCAATTCTTCTGACATCCATACGAACAGATGCATAGAACTTCAATGCACGTCCACCGGTTGTTACTTCCGGATTACCAAATACAACACCAACTTTCTCACGAAGCTGATTGATGAATATTACAACACAATTTGTTTTGCTTACGACTGCAGTCAGCTTACGAAGTGCCTGTGACATCAGTCTTGCATGAAGTCCCATATGAGAATCTCCCATCTCACCATCGATCTCTGCCTTTGGAACAAGGGCTGCAACCGAATCGACAATGATCACATCTACTGCACCGGAGCGCACCATTGTCTCTGTGATCTCAAGTGCCTGTTCACCGCAATCCGGCTGTGAGATATAGAGGTCATCAATATTGACACCGATATTCTTCGCATATACAGGATCCAATGCATGTTCTGCATCAATAAAGCCTGCAATACCGCCACGTTTCTGGATCTCTGCAACAATATGTAATGCAACCGTGGTCTTACCACTGGACTCCGGTCCGAATACTTCTATGATTCTTCCTCTTGGTACACCGCCAAGTCCAAGCGCTATATCAAGGCTTAACGATCCTGTTGGTATAACTTCTATATTCATATTGGCAGAAGAATCACCAAGCTTCATAACGGATCCCTTGCCATACTGCTTCTCAATCTGTGCTAACGCTGCATCCAGCGCTTTCTTCTTATCATCATCTTTAATCATCTTTCAAACTACCTCCATAAACAAATGTTCGATTCCTGTTACTATACTACTCAACTTTTACCGAAATGTCAATCCTTAATCTATGATCTTGCGGATATTTTTCATTTCTGTATTTCTAACAGCCTTTTCTATACCTTACTACCTGTTATGCGTAAAATATCGTACATCATTTTTTAAAATGCAATAAAAAAGTGCATCAAAACCGTAGGGACAAAGCCCTATCTTCATGCACATTCCAATTATATCATACTTTACAGAAGAAAAAATATAAAATATAATTTAGAAAATATATTTTATTTCAGGAGGAATTTTATGCTGACTGCAGGTATCATTACAGAATATAATCCATTTCACAATGGACATCGCTACCAGATCGAACAGACCCGTTCCGAACTTGACTGTTCCCATATTATTTCTGTTATGAGCGGTAATTTTCTTCAAAGAGGACTTCCTGCTGTCTGCAACAAATTTATGCGTGCCGAAATGGCTGTTGCCTCCGGAGTCGATGCGGTATTTGAACTTCCGGTTGTCTATGCAACAGCAAGTGCAAGGGATTTTGCTTATGCGGGTGTCGACCTTCTGAACAAACTGAACACTGTAGATTATCTGGTTTTTGGTGCGGAATGTGATGATCTGTCTCTTCTGGAATCTGTAGCTGAAATTCTGATTGATGAACCAGCCTCATTTTCCGCATGTCTGAAAAATAATCTGGCGGAAGGAATGTCCTATCCGTCAGCACGGGCAGATGCCATAAAGAGCTGTTGTCCTGCCGGTGCTGATCTTCTGAAGGAACCAAACAACATCCTTGCAGTCGAATATCTCTCAGCGCTGAAGAAAACACATTCCTCTATAAAACCATATATCATAAAAAGAACCTCCGCAGGATATAACAGTGAGGATATCACAGGATCGATCTGTTCAGCTTCCGCGATTCGCCATTTATTACAGGAAACCTGTATGGCCCATATCTCAGAACCGGATGCATTATTTAAAACCTTTTACCAGGTTCTTCCAACCGCTTCTGCCGACCTGTTAAAGACAGACTATCTGCATACCTATCCGATTTTTGAAGATCACTTAACATCTATTCTGCAGTACTGTCTGATCATGCAGAACGATGCTCCCGATACCGTCGATATGACAGAGGAACTCTATAACAAACTGAAGAAAACAAAACTTCTGCAGTCATATGCTGCAATTGCTGAATCCTTAAAATCCAAAGATCTTACCCAGACAAGGATCAACCGTGCATTGCTGCATTTTATTCTGGACATCCGGAAGAATACTATGTCCATGTATAAAGAAAGCGGCTGGAATCACTATGGACATATTCTTGCGTTGAACCGATCCGGCTCCGATGTGATCCGTCAGATTAAGAGAAACAGTGACCTTCCTGTCTTTACAAAGCCTGCAGATGGCATCCGTTTTCTTTCCGATACCGGCCGTTTACTATTTGAACAGGATATCAAAGCAACGCGCTTATATAACACTGCTGTCTATGCCGCCTATAAAACAGAATTACCGGACGATTTTACCGCCCGGCTTCCTGTTCGTTCTTAATTGGTGATCATTCCATTCCGTATATGGAATTTTTGCCAAGCTCCTCTTCAATCCGGAGAAGCTGGTTGTATTTCGCTGTACGTTCGCTTCTGGCTGGTGCTCCGGTCTTGATCTGTCCGCAATTCATAGCCACAGCCAGATCCGCAATAAATGTATCCTCTGTTTCCCCGGACCGATGGGAAATCACCGACGAATATCCGGCTTTATGGGCCGTTTCCACAGCATCCATTGCCTCTGTCAGAGTTCCGATCTGGTTCACCTTTACCAGGATTGAATTTGCAATTCCATCTTCAATTCCGTTTTTCAGTCGTTTTTTATTTGTAACAAAGAGATCATCTCCAACTAACTGGATACGATTTCCAAGCCGGTAAGTCAGAACCTTCCAGCCATTCATATCATTCTCATCCAGACCGTCTTCGATCGAATAAATCGGATATCTTGTCACCAGATCCTCATAGAACTGGACCATCTCCTCTGAATTCCTCCGGATCTCCTTTCCGGTCATCCGGGATTCTCCCGGAAAGATATATCGGTCAGAAGCTACATCATATAATTCCGATGCTGCTGCATCCATTGCGATCTGTACATCGCCTCCCGGATTATACCCGGCCTTTGCGATTGCCTCCACCAACAGATCCAGTACTTCATATGTGGTTGCAAGATTCGGTGCAAATCCACCTTCATCTCCAACTCCTGTGCTCAAATTTCTAACATTCAATTCAATCTTCAGTGTATGATAAATCTCACAGGCGATCTCCATTGCCTCCTTAAAGGATTCTGCACCTACCGGAGCAATCATAAACTCCTGAAAATCAACAGTATTATCCGCATGCTTTCCACCATTTAATATATTCATCATCGGAACCGGAAGACGCTTTGCATTTACTCCGCCGAGATACCGGTAAAGTGGCATTCCAAGTGCCAGCGAAGCCGCCTTGGCGCAGGCAAGGGATACACTCAGCATGGCATTTGCACCATATCGTGTCTTATTCTCAGTTCCATCTGCCTCGATCATAATACGGTCAATATCAATCTGTCTTGTTACATCCATTCCGATCAGTTTATCTGCAATTCTGTTATTTACATTGTTGCAGGCTCCGTAAACCCCCTGTCCCATGTAACGTTTTTCTTCATCCCGAAGCTCATGCGCTTCGTATTGTCCGGTGGATGCACCGGACGGAACCATTGCCCTACCCTTGCATCCACATGCCAGCGTAACATCGGTCTCAACTGTAGGATTTCCTCTGGAATCAAGTATTTCTCTCGCTTTAATTTCAATAATTTCCAATCTGTTCATGTGATTCTCCATTCTGCCTTTCTATCCGTACAATTATTGGCAATTTTTATTCTTTTATAGTATTCACACTTTTTTCCAAAGTATTCATCTTATAAAAAATACCTGCCGGATAAAGCATCTGTAACTATGCTTCTCCGGCAGGTATTTTTTATTTGTTTTTATATTGTTACTCCGTTCTGTGTCCATATAACACAGAACATCGTTCTTTTTATTCTTCTGCTTTTACAGTTGGCTCTACGTCAGATGTACAATACATACATTTTGTAGCCTTAACATCAATGTCACCATAACAATATGGACATTTTCTTGTTAAAGGTGCCGCAACTTCCTCTTTCTTTCCAAGAGATAACAGCTTTTTAATTCCTTTCATCAGAAGAAAAATGATAAATGCCATGATGATGAAGTTGATCACTGCTGTAATGAACGAGCCATAATCAATATACTGGTCTCCCAGCAAATGAATCTTGCCCTGTACTTCGGCACCACCGATACATCCAATGAGTGGATTGATAAAACAGTCTGTCAGTGAAGTTACCAGTCCTGAAAAAGCACCACCGATGATAACACCGATCGCCATATCCAGAACATTTCCCTTTAATGCAAATTCTTTAAACTCCTGAAAAAATTTCTTCATTTGTCTGTCCTTCTTTCATTATTTCTTGATAAGAAGTGATTTACCTGTCATTTCCTTAGGCTGTGGAAGTTCCATGATTTCAAGAAGTGTTGGAGCGATATCTGCAAGACATCCACCTTCTCTTAAACCATAGCCCTCATCATAATTTACAAGTACAAATGGTACCGGATTTGTTGTGTGGGCTGTATGTGGTTCACCAGTTTCATAATTGATCATCTGCTCAGCATTACCGTGGTCTGCACAGATAAATAATACACCATCTGCCTTCTTAACTGCCTCTACTGCCTTTCCTACGCAGGCATCAACAGTCTCAACTGCCTTGATCGCTGCAGGGATCACGCCTGTATGACCTACCATATCAGGATTTGCAAAGTTAATAATGATCACATCGTATTTATCAGAACCGATAGCATCTACAAGCTTCTCACATACTTCCGGAGCACTCATTTCAGGCTGGAGATCATATGTTGCAACCGCAGGGGACTTAACAAGGATTCTGTCTTCGTTCTTATTTGGTTCTTCTACGCCTCCATTAAAGAAGAACGTAACATGTGCATACTTCTCTGTCTCTGCAAGACGAACCTGTGTCTTACCATTCGCTGCAAGGTACTCACCAAATGTATTGTCGATTTCTTCTTTCTTGAATGCAACGATCTTGTTTGGTATAGACTCATCATAATCTTTGAAGCATACATATACCAATGGAAATCTTCCGTCTGGTCTGTTGAATCCGTCAAAATCGTCACAGCAGAATGCTCTGGTGATCTCTCTTGCTCTGTCTGGTCTGAAGTTAAAGAAAATAACGGAATCATTTGGCTTTACAAGTGATACCGGCTTACCATTCTCTGTAATAACGGTAGGAAGGATAAACTCATCATATACTTCCTTGTCATAAGATGCCTGTACTGCAGCAACAGGATCTTCTGCCTGTACACCCTCACCTGTTACAAGTGACTTATATGCAAGTTCAACACGATCCCATCTGTTATCACGATCCATAGCATAATAACGACCGGAAAGGGATGCAACCTTACCTACACCAATCTTCTTCATCTCTGCGATCAGTTCCTCTAAGAAGCCCTTTCCTGATGCTGGAGCAGTATCTCTGCCATCGAAGAATGGATGAACATATACATTTTCAAAATTATGTTTCTTACATAACTCAAGAATTGCATACAGATGTGTATTATGGCTGTGTACACCACCACTGGATAATAATCCCCATACATGAAGATCAGAATTGTTCTTCTTACAGTTCTCGATTGCTTCTAACATCTCTGCATTCTCAAAGAAATCGCCATCCTGAATGGACTTTGTAATTCTTGTTAATTCCTGATATATAATTCTTCCTGCACCGATATTCATATGACCAACTTCTGAGTTACCCATCTGTCCATCCGGAAGTCCAACTGCAAGACCGGAAGCAGCACCCTTTACATAAGGATATTCAGCCTTAAGCTGATCCATAACAGGTGTATTTGCCAGTGCGATTGCATTGCCTTCTGTCTTGTCACTAATTCCATAACCATCAAGTACCATTAAAACTACAGGTTTTTTACTCATTATTTTTCTCCTTTTAATTATTTTTCTTTCTTATCAGCAGCCTTTTCCTCATCTGCCTTTTTTTCAGAAGCCTTTTTTCCAGCATCTGCTTTTTTCTTCTTTGGCTTAGCAGGAATCGCGATCATTTTCGTATATTCCGCTGATATTGTATCAATATCGCCAATGGATTTCAATGTTCCATGATCCAGGATCATTGCTTTATTACAGATCCGTCGTACCTGTTCCAGAGAATGCGAAACAAATAATACTGTTGTTCCGCCTTCCATAAGCTGCATGATCTTCGCTTCACTCTTCTTCTTAAATCTGGCATCGCCCACGGATAATACTTCATCCAGAATCAGAATATCCGGATTTGCAATCGTTGCAATTGAAAATCCCAATTTTGATTTCATACCAGATGAATAATTCTTGATTGGAACATCAATAAAACGTCCAAGTTCCGAAAACTCAACGATCTCATCATACTTTTCTTCCAGATAACTCTTGGAATATCCAAGCACTGTACCATACAAAAAAATATTTTCCTTTCCAGTATACTGTGCGTCAAAGCCTGCTCCTAATTCCAGCAACGGAACAACCTTTCCATGCTTGATCACATGTCCTTCTGTTGGCTTATATACACCGGAAATAACCTTTAAAAGGGTACTCTTTCCTGCACCATTTAAGCCGAGGATTCCCAGCCTGTCACCCTTGTCCAATGAAAAGCTGACATGCTTTAATGACCAGAATTCATCATAACTGATCTGTCGTTTTATTGATTTAATTATATACTCTTTAATATTGTCAACCTTTTCACTGCTCAGGTTGAACTTCATGCTTACATCATCAACGATCAATGCTTCCTTGCCCATGTCTGTCTCCTTAAATATGAAGAATAAATTCGTCCTGTTTCTTATAGAATGTATACGTTCCGATCAAGATTGCAAAAACAGAGAAAACGAACGCATATAACATATAATTCCAGTTTAACGGGTCACCCAGAAAACATGCTCTAAAATTATGGATGACGCAATATAACGGATTATATTTTAACAGCCAGCTAAATCCACTCTTTAATAATCTCTGTGGATAATAGAAAATCGCACATGTATACATAATGATCATCAATACAACATCCCACAAATATTCCATATCACGGAAGAATACCGTAACCGTCGCAAGTACCATGCCTACTCCAAATGTGATCATCAGAAGCAGAATAAGCGGAAAGATAACCAGTAATAATGACCAGGTTGGCTTCACATGACAAAATACCATCAACGGGATCATAACAATCAACGAAATCAAAAATATAATATAGTTAAATAATACGGAAGACATCGGATACAGATACTTCGGAACATATACTTTCTTGATCATACCTGCATTTGACCGTATCGATTTTGCACAGGCTTTTGTTCCGCTGCTGAAAAATGAATATAACAGACGACCACTCAAAATATAAACTGGGAAAGTTTTATTGCTGTTATCAAATAACGTTCCAAATACGATCGTCAATACGATCGTTGTCAAAATAGGCTCCAGCAAAGACCATAAGATTCCAAGATATGAACGCCTGTACTTTAACTTAATACCTTTTTTTACCAGTTCCGCAAGCAGATATCTTCTGCTCCAGAATGTCTTTAAATATTCCATAGTCAATTCCTTTTCTGCGTATTTGTTCAAAAATCGTTTGAATTATATCACAGTTATACATAATCGTCAACGAAGTATACTTTTCGTAAATGTACAAAAAAATCCCACAAATCTATTCATTTCGTATGAATAATAGAATAACAAAAAATACCGCGGACACCGGGCAGTCATATTATTGGCCACCCGATCCCTCACGGTATCTTTTTTACCAGATCATTTTCCTGATTTTACAGATTCTATATGAAATCTGGTATTAAAATTACTTATTGTAGTTTACGATCTTTCCAAAGTCAGCCTTAAGTGAAGCACCACCCACAAGTCCACCATCAATGTCAGGCTTTGCAAGAAGCTCTGCTGCATTACCAGCGTTCATAGATCCACCATACTGGATTCTTACAGCTTCTGCTGTGTCTGTATCATATACTTCAGCGATGCAGTCACGGATTGCCTTACATACTTCCTGTGCCTGATCGGATGTAGCAGTCTTGCCTGTTCCGATAGCCCAGATTGGCTCATAGGCGATTACCATGTTCTTAACCTGATCTGCTGTGATATCTTTCAGATCACTCTTGATCTGAAGACGGATGAAGTCAAGTGTGATACCCATTTCTCTCTGCTCTAATGACTCACCACAGCAAAGGATAGGTGTAAGACCTGCTTCAAATGCCTTCTTAACTTTCTTATTTAAGAGACAGTCACACTCTTTGAAGTAGTCACGACGCTCTGAATGTCCGATGATGACATATTTAACACCGGCGTCAACTAACATTTCTGCTGAAATCTCACCTGTGTATGCACCCTTTTCTTCGAAGTACATGTTCTCAGCACCAACTTCTACATTTGTGCCCTTAACAGCTTCTACTACAGGTACAATATCAATTGCAGGTACGCAGTATACAACATCTACGTCGTCATTTGCAACTAATGGCTTTAACTCTTCACATAATTTTACAGCCTGGCTTGGAGTCATGTTCATCTTCCAGTTACCAGCGATGATTTTCTTTCTTGACATGTCTTTTATCTCCTTGAAAATATTATTTTCATTATCTGTATATTCTTCCATCCGAGTCAGATGGAGCATGTACATAATTTATTTGTCGTTTGCAGCAGCAACACCTGGAAGTTCCTTACCCTCTAAGAATTCAAGGGAAGCTCCACCACCTGTTGAGATGTGGCTCATCTTAGAACCATATCCTAACTGGTTAACAGCAGCAGCAGAATCACCACCACCGATGATAGTTGTAGCATCTGTCTCAGCAAGAGCAGCAGCTACAGCCTTTGTACCAGCAGCAAGTGTAGGATTCTCGAATACACCCATAGGTCCGTTCCATACAACTGTCTTAGCTGTCTTAACAGCATCTGCATATAATTCGATTGTCTTAGGTCCGATATCACAGCCCTCTTTGTCTGCTGACATCTTGTCTGCATCAAAGACCTCTGTCTCAACCGGCGCATCGATTGGATTAGGGAAATCGTCGATCATAACGGAATCAACCGGAAGTAATAACTTCTTACCAAGCTTCTCAGCCTTTTCCATCATTTCCTTACAGTAGTCGATCTTAGATTCGTCAACTAATGACTTACCGATCTCATATCCCTTTGCCTTTAAGAATGTATACGCCATACCACCACCGATGATCAGTGTATCGCACTTCTCAAGTAAGTTAGAGATAACATTTAACTTGTCTGCAACTTTTGCTCCACCAAGGATAGCTACGAATGGTCTTACCGGATTCTCTACTGCATTTCCAAGGAAGTCGATCTCCTTCTGCATTAAGTATCCAACAACCGCTGTATCAACAAGACCTGCAACACCTACATTTGAGCAGTGAGCTCTGTGAGCTGTACCAAATGCATCATTTACAAATACATCACAGATAGAAGCAAGATCCTTAGAGAATGCTTCACCGTTCTTTGTCTCTTCCGGTCTGAAACGTGTGTTCTCAAGTAAGATAACTTCGCCATCTTTCATAGCTGCTACAGCTTCTCTTACCTTTGGTCCAACAACTTCAGGCTCAGCAACAAACTTAACTTCCTGTCCAAGAAGCTCTGAAAGTCTTACCGCAACCGGTGCAAGAGTCTTTGTCTTCTTATCTTCTTCTGTCTTAACCTTGCCAAGGTGTGAGCAAAGAATAACCTTTCCACCATCAGCAATTAATTTCTTGATTGTAGGAAGTGCTGCTACAAGACGGTTCTCGTCTGTGATCTTACCTTCCTTTAATGGTACATTAAAGTCACATCTGCAAAGGACACGCTGTCCCTTTACATTAATATCATCTACTGATTTTTTGTTTAATGACATTACTATTAAACCTCCTGATTTTTATACTTTTATCTTCATATTTGTTACAGAACGCAAATACATCTCTGTAAAAGAAATATAGGGCCCGGTCCATGAAGACCGGACCCCTTGTAAGGTCAAATTAATTACTACAATTTGTCAGTCAATTATGCTAACTCTGCGAAGTACTTAATTGTTCTAACCATCTGGCTTGTGTATGAGTTCTCATTATCATACCATGATACAACCTGAACCTCATATAAGTCATCAGCGATCTTTGATACCATTGTCTGAGTTGAATCAAATAATGAACCATATCTCATACCGATTACATCTGATGAAACGATAGGATCTGTGTTGTAACCGAATGACTCTGATGCAGCAGCCTTCATTGCAGCGTTGATTCCATCAACTGTTACGTCAGCACCCTTAACAACTGCTGTAAGGATTGTTGTTGAACCTGTTGGAACTGGAACTCTCTGAGCTGATCCGATTAACTTACCATTTAACTCTGGGATAACAAGACCGATAGCCTTAGCAGCACCTGTTGAGTTAGGAACGATATTAGCAGCACCTGCTCTTGCTCTTCTTAAGTCGCCCTTTCTGTGTGGTCCGTCAAGAATCATCTGATCGCCTGTGTAAGCGTGGATTGTTGACATGATACCTGACTGGATTGGAGCATAATCATTAAGAGCTTTAGCCATTGGTGCAAGACAGTTTGTTGTACATGAAGCAGCTGAGATGATCTGATCCTCTGCTGTTAATGTATCCTGGTTAACTGAGAATACGATAGTCTTAAGATCATTTCCTGCTGGAGCTGAGATAACAACCTTCTTAGCACCTGCATTGATATGAGCCATTGACTTTTCCTTTGAGCAGTAGAAACCAGTACACTCAAGAACTACGTCAACACCAATCTTACCCCAAGGAAGATTGTTTGCATCTGCTTCCTTGTAGATTGTAAGTGTCTTACCATCAACTGTGATTGTGTTAGCCTCATCATCAGCTGAAACTGTATGAAGGTTCTCACCAATCTTACCACAGTAACCACCCTGTGCTGTATCGTACTTGAGAAGATCTGCAAGCATTGAAGGCTTTGTTAAATCGTTGATTGCAACAACTTCATATCCTTCTGCTCCGAACATCTGTCTGAATGCGAGACGACCAATACGTCCAAAACCATTGATTGCTACTTTTACTGCCATTTTTTATTCCTCCTAAGTTTTGAATAATAAAAGTATTTATAATATACTGCAAAGCGCAGTAATTAATCGTGCTATTCACACAACAAAATCATACCTAATTTGTGTGTAAATTTCAAGTCTTTCTCAAAAAAAAATTGTCCAATTCACGCAAAAATAAACAAACACTATATTGCAAAATGTACAAAGAATCAACTTTTTATGATATTTTCATATTTATTTCAACCATTTAACCCTTTTTTCGAAATATTTCACACATGATTCTTGTGTTGCCGATATATACTTCTTTTGTAAGATTTTTTCTTATCTTCTGTTTTTATTCACTATTTTTTCCGTTCCTGCAGGTGTGTTTTATTTCCTGACGTGCTATAATAATATCAATTTTCACAACGTTAACATCCAACAGGAGGTTTTTACATATGAAGCTTTGCGATCATCATTTACATTCCGAATTTTCCGATGATTCTGAAACAGAACTTACAGATATTGTTGAACAGGCACTGCACCTCGGCATGTCTGAAATCTGTATTACAGATCATCATGATATTGATTATCCCAAAGACGAGGAAGGTCATACCTTTCTGTTAGATACAGACCGGTATATTTCTGCTGTAAGAAAGTTGCAGGAACAGTACAAGAATAAACTTACGATCCGTCTCGGTGTCGAACTCGGCCTGATGTCTCATATCGCAGACAAGATCATTGCCTACACAGATAAATATCATGATTTTGACTTTATTATAGGTTCTTCTCATCTTGTATATGGCAAGGATCCCTACTATCCCGCTTACTATGAAGGACGTTCGGAAAAAGAAGCACTGCTGGAATATTTTGAATCCATTCTTGCAAATGTGCAAACCTTTGATAATTATTCCATATACGGTCATCTGGACTATGCCGTCCGTTATTGTCCATCCGGCGAATCAGCCTTCCGCTTTTCTGATTATGCAGATGTCTTTGAAGCAATTCTGAAAACAATCATCGAACATGGGAAGGGCATCGAGATCAATACCGGAAGCCTATATAAAAACATGACTTATGCACATCCTCATCCGTCTATTCTTAAACTCTACAAGGAGTTAGGTGGTGAGATCATCACTGTCGGAAGCGATGCACATATTCCAAAATACATCGGCTATGACTTTGAAACCTATGCCAGAGACATCCTGACCGCCACAGGTTTCCGCTATTACTGCACCTTTGAACAGATGAAGCCTGTATTTCATAAATTATAAGAGTACTAGAACGGAAGTGTCTTGCGTAATAATAGGTGAGTATGTGGCAGAACAATAATAATTTTTTAAATAATAGCATCCACACCAGCGTCATTTTTATTCCTATCGTATGATCTCTTTTATTGTGCCGCCTCCGACGATATAGTCATTTTCGTAAAAAACAACCGCCTGTCCTTTGGTCGCTGCCCGGACCGGTTCGTCAAATACAACACGAACCCTGGCATCATCCAACATATAAATTCTGCATGGCACACCCTTATGTGCATACCGGATCTTTCCGATCACCTGCATACCATCTTCCGGATGCTCGACAGACATAAAGTTCGTTTTATCTGCAATCAGCTCTTTTGAAAATGTATCTGCATTTTCTCCAATCACCACTTCATTTGTCTCCGGGATAATATCCACAACAAATACCGGGTGTCCCATCGCAAGTCCAAGTCCCTTCCGTTGTCCGATTGTATAATGAATTATACCTTTATGTGTACCAAGGACTTTTCCATTCATATCTACAAAATTTCCCGGTACTGCCTTTAAGCCCTCTTCCCGTTCCAGATATCCGGCATAATCACCATCCAGTACAAAACAGATATCCTGACTGTCCGGTTTATTTGCTACCTGGATACCGATATCTGCGGCAATCTGCCGAATCTGTGTCTTATTATATTCTCCAACCGGCATCAACGTCTTTGATAACTGATCCTGTGTCAGATTATAAAGTGCATAGGTCTGATCCTTCTCGATTCCTTTTGCCACGCGTAAGGTATATCTGCCATTTGGAAGCTGTTCCACTCTTGCATAGTGTCCGGTAGCAATGTAGTCTCCACCGATACTTAACGACCTCCTTAACAGCGACTCCCATTTTACATACCGATTACATGCGATACATGGATTCGGAGTCCTTCCATTCCGGTATTCATCTACAAAATAGTCAATGACGTATTTTCGAAAATCTTCTTTAAAGTTCATTACATAATAAGGAATCTCAAGCTGTGCAGCTACTCTTCTCGCATCATCTACCGCCGACAAGCCACAGCAACCGCCATGCTCACTGATCTGATCTGCATCCTCATCCTGCCAGATCTGCATGGTCACACCGATCACGTTATATCCCTGTTCTTTTAAAAGATATGCGGCTACAGAAGAATCCACGCCTCCTGACATACCGACACATACTGTCTTTTTATCCATCTTATCTTCCTTCCTGCAATTCCTGCTTGCAGTATAGAACCGGATTTCTCCGGCTGTCAAGTATCCAAATACTGTTTAATCTTCCAGTTCTCTCACCATCCGGTCTTCAATATCCTGTACCGGCCTTACAAGTCCCTGAATCTTGATTCCATGCTTTTCTGCATAGTCCCACAAAGCTGCATGCAGTGTTTCTTCTGCAAGCAAAGAACAATGTTCTTTTTCCGGCGGAAGTCCATCCAATGCTTCCATAACCGCTTTATTTGTAAGCTTCATTGCCTCGGCAACTGTTTTTCCTTTAATCATCTCCGTTGCCATGGAACTGGATGCTACTGCAGCTCCACATCCATAGGTCTTAAATTTGCAGTCTATGATCACCTGCTCCTCATTAATTTTCAAATACAACCGCATCATATCCCCGCATTTAGCATTTCCAACCGTACCGACACCGGAGGCATCCTCAATCTCACCGACATTTCTTGGATTCTGGAAATGATCGATCACTTTATCACTGTACATATCATTCTCCTTCACACTTGGGGCGTTTTATCTCACACATTTCACAATTGCATTCTTATATTCACTCCGACCGAATCTGATCTTTCATTTTTAACAATCTTACTGTATATGATTTTTCTTGACATAATCCTCATATAACGGTGACATATTACGTAGATTTGTAATGATCCGTTTCAGATTATCGACAACCGTATCCATTTCTTCTTTCGTATTCTCATATCCAATGGTTAGTCTCAGTGAACCATGTGCGATCTCATGCGGAAGTCCGATCGCAAGCAGCACATGAGAAGGATCAACCGAACCCGATGTGCAGGCAGAGCCGCTGGATGCACAGATACCCGCCATATCTAGCATGATCAGAATGGATTCTCCCTCCACGAACTGAAAGCTGATATTGACATTATTTGGCAGTCGTTTCTTTGAATGTCCATTCAGTCTGGTATACGGGATCTCCTTCAATATCCGTTCGATCAGATAATCTCTGAGCTCCGTCTCCTTTTTCATCCGTTCTTCCATTTCTGCCATTGCGATCTCACACGCTTTTGCAATACCTACGATTCCAGGTACATTTTCTGTACCGGCTCTGCGTCCTCGCTCCTGCTGGCCACCATGAATAAAGCTCTTTAACTTTAAGCCTTTTTTGATATATAAAAAACCAATTCCCTTTGGCCCGTTAAACTTATGTCCGCTCGCACTTAACATATCAATATTCATTCCATCTACGTGAATCGGGATCTGTCCAAATGCCTGAACTGCATCCGTATGAAACAAAATACCGTGTCTGTGTGCGATCTCTCCGATCTCTTTTATTGGTTCAATCGTTCCAATCTCATTATTTGCAAACATGATCGAGATCAAAAAAGTATCCGGCCGGATGGCCGCCTCAAGTGTATTCAGATCAACCAATCCATTTTCATCTACATCCAGATAAGTTACATCATACCCTCTATTCTGCAGATACTTGCAGGTATGCAGGATAGCATGATGCTCGATTTTTGTTGTAATGATATGTCCCCCATGTACTCCATAGGCTTCTGCCGTACATTTTAATGCCCAGTTATCAGACTCAGAACCACCGGCTGTAAAATAAATCTCTTCCGGCTTTGCACCAAGTGCTCCGGCTATCGTCTCTCTTGCCTCTGTCAGTTTATTTTTATTATTTGCCGCAAATCCATAAACACTGGATGGATTTCCGAATCTATCGGTAAAATATGGCAGCATTTCTTTTAAAACGTCCGGATGAACTGCCGTCGTTGCTGCATGATCGAGATAGATCAAATCACACATTTCATTTCCTTCTTTCTGATTCTTTATGTACCATAGCTATATCCCGAACCGTCGTTTTATATTGATCCTTTATGAAACATTCTGCTATTTTATAGAATATGCCATTTTATGACAAATGTTCTGCTTATACCTATACTGTTTTCACAGAATTCTTTAAAGGATCGATAATCTTCTTTTTTGTCTGTAACGCCATAGCGATCGAAAGAATAACACTGACAACCTCCGCAATCGGGAAGGACAACCATACCAGTTCCAGATTACGCGTAAATTTTGCAAATGCATAGGCAACCGGAAGCAGAACGATCAACTGTCTGGCAAGGGATACGATCAGACTGTACACACCTTTACCAAGTGCCTGGAACATACCGGAGCATACAATACAGATTCCTGCAAACAGGAATGAAATACTCATCGTACGAAGTGCCGGAATACCAATCGCCATCATATCCTCCTGTGCATCAAATACCTTAAGAATCAGGTCCGGAATCACCTGCATCGCAGTCAGACATAACAGCATGAAACAGATTGCAGCCATCATTGTATATTTAACAGCTTTGAGCATTCGATCCGGCTGTTTTGCTCCGTAATTATATGATACTATCGGGATCATACCATTATTTAGACCAAAAACCGGCATAAATGCCATGCTCTGTACTTTATAGAAAATACCAAACACTGAAACTGCGATCGGCGTAAATGTAAATAGAATACGGTTAAATCCATATGTCATTACCGAGCCTACCGCAACCATCGCAATAGAAGGAACTGCAATGGAAAGAATCCTTCCGATCACATCACCTTCCGGACGGAAGCCTTTCAATGATAACTGGATATCCGGATTCTTTTTCAGATTATAATAGATTGCAAGTAATGCCGCAATACACTGTCCGATAACCGTTGCTATTGCCGCACCTGCAGCACCCATTGCCGGAAGTCCAAAATATCCAAAGATCATAATCGGATCAAGTATAATATTGATAATAGCTCCAAGTGCCTGTGTCTTCATTGTGTAAAGCGTCCGACCTGTCGACTGTAACATACGTTCAAATGTCATCTGTGCAAAGATACCAAAGGAACAGATACAACAGATACGTCCATAATCTACTCCATAATCAATGATCTTTGCAACATCCGTCTGACTCTTCATAAATGCTTCGATACCAAATAAACCGATCAATAAGAAAATTGCATATCCAATAAGTTCCAGAAAGATTCCCTGCCTGGCTGCATCATTTGCTTTTTTCTGATTTTTTTCACCAAGGGATTTGGAGATCAATGCATTAAAACCGACACCGAGACCGGAGGTCACCCCGATCATAAGATTCTGTAACGGAAATATCGTCGATACTGCCGTCAGTGCATCCTGATCAAAATGCGATACATATACACTGTCGACTACATTATAAAGTGCCTGTACCAACATTGAAATTACCATTGGAAGTGATACTGAAATCAATAGCTTCCCCATTGGCATGGTTCCCATCTTATTTTCTCCGGCAGTATTTTCTGTTCTGCTTTCTTCACACGCATCTGTCATTTTTACATTCTTACTGTCGTCTGTCAATTTTGTGTTGTCAGCTTCTGTTTTTAACAGCTGCTCTTCCTGGCTTAGTTCTTCTCGTTTCAATTCTTCCTGTTTTTCATACTTACTCATTTGTCTCTTCAACCTTATTCTTCTTTTATCTAACTGTCATTTGTCTTTTTCACAACAGTATTTATCATACAGCATTGTTTTTATTGTTTCAACAGAAAAATATGTAATAGGGCACACCCTTTTGTGCGTGAAAGAACATTCTCATGTTCTTTCATGCCCCATCTCGCCTGTTGGCTCATTTACACACAAACTGCCGGGTATAAAACCCAGCAGTTCGAAATGTTCATTTTCAATTATAAACTGAATTACTTGTTAGCAAGCTCAGCCTTGATTGCTTCTGTAAGAGCAGGAACGATCTTGTTCAGATCTCCAACAACACCATAATCAGCTACATCAAAGATAGGAGCATCCTCATCCTTGTTGATAGCGATGATGATATCTGACTCTTCCATACCGGCTACATGCTGGATCGCACCTGAAATACCAATTGCGAAGTATACCTGTGGACGAACTGTCTTACCAGTCTGACCAACCTGAAGCTCCTTTGGCTTCCAGCCTGAATCTACAACTGCACGTGAGCATGATACCTGTCCGCCAAGTACTTCTGCAAGATCATCAAGAAGCTTGAAGTTCTCTGCTGAACCAACACCACGACCACCTGAAACAAGGATCTTAGCGTCCATGATATCTTTGATATCTGAAACAGCCTTTGAGATTTCAAGGATCTCAACATACTTGTTGTTTGGAGTAAATCCAGGATTGTACTCGATCACTTCTGCCTTCTTGCCAGCTACTCTGTCAAGCTTCTGCATAACGCCCGGACGTACTGTTGCCATCTGAGGACGATTATCAGGACATGCGATTGTAGCGATTGTGTTACCACCGAATGCAGGACGTGTCATAAGAAGCTGATTGTGCTTCTGCTCCTGATTTGGAAGTGCAACAAGAGGGAAATCACCGATTTCAAGTAATGTACAGTCTGCTGTAAGACCTGTAGCTACTCTTGCTGATACTGTAGGACCAAGATCACGACCAATAGCCGTAGCACCAACTAAAACGATCTCTGGCTTGTACTCATTGATAACTGAAGCAAGTGCATGTGCATATGGCTCAGTTCTGTATTCTTTTAATTCTGGATCATCAACAACGATAACTCTGTCTGCACCGTACTCTGCAAGTTCGTCTACAAGACCCTTTACGTCGGAACCGATCAGGACTGCTGTAACCTTTTCATTAAGCTTATCTGCAAGTCTCTTTCCTTCACCGATCAATTCAAATGAAATACCACTTAACTTATTATCTACCTGCTGTGCAAAGACAAATACGCCTTTGTAGTTCTTCATATCTTCTGCGTTCATTGCGCCCATTTTATTCACCACTTTTCCTTTACTATATTAGATTACATGCTTATCTTTTAACTTGCCAACAATATAGCTAACTGCTTCATCTGGAGAATCAGGTACAACCTTCTCGCCTGCACCCTTTCTTACCTTATCAGAAGCCTTTGCAATCTTTGTTGGTGAACCTTTCAGACCAAGGTTTGAATCATCAACATCTACAAGGTCTGCTCTGCCAAGTGTTGTGATCTCTGCATTAACTGCATCGAAGATTCCACCTGGAGTCATGTATCTAGGCTCATTTAACTCTGAAAGTGCTGTTACAAGGCAAGGCATCTTAGCCTTTAACATATGATATCCATCATCATACTGACGCTTAACGATTACGGAATCTCCGTCAACCTTGATCTCCTGTGCATATGAAATAACTGGAATTCCAAGATGTTCAGCGATCTGTGGTCCAACCTGAGCTGTATCTCCATCGATAGCCTGACGACCTGTAATAATAAGATCATAATCAAGCTTTCTGAGTGCTCCAGCGATTGTTGTTGATGTAGCCCATGTATCAGCTCCACCAAGAACACGATCTGTTACAAGAACGCCCTTGTCAGCGCCCATAGCGATTGCTTCCTGAAGAACATCTGCAGCCTTTGGAAGACCCATTGTAAGAACTGTAACTTCTGCTCCATACTGATCCTTTAATCTAAGTGCAGCTTCAAGACCTGCCTTATCATCAGGGTTCATGATTGTAAGCATTGCTCCTCTGTTTAATGTACCATCTGGGTTAAACTGAACGCCACCCTTTGTATCAGGTACCTGCTTTATACAAACTATAACCTTCACGTTAAGTACCTCCTAATTATTTTAATAAGTTTGCAGAAATAACCATACGCTGAACTTCTGAAGTTCCTTCGTAGATTTCTGTAATCTTAGCATCACGCATCATACGTTCTACATCATACTCTTTGATATAACCATAACCACCGTGTAACTGTACACACTTTGTTGTTACTTCCATAGCTACTTCTGCCGCATACAGCTTAGCCATAGCAGCTTCTACAGAGTATGAAGTCTTGTGATCAGCCTGGTACTGTTCTTTCTTCTTAGCTGCCTTGTATACCAGTAACTTAGCTGCTTCAACCTTTGTTGCAAGATCAGCAAGTACAAACTGAGTATTCTGGAACTGAGCGATTGAACGACCAAACTGCTTTCTTTCCTTAACATAGTCGATTGTGATATCAAGAGCACCCTCAGCAATACCAAGAGCCTGAGCTGCGATACCAATACGACCACCATCAAGTGTATGCATTGCAATACCAAATCCCTTGCCCTTCTGTCCGAGAAGTGCATCCTTAGGAATACGACAATCTGTGAAGATAAGTTCATATGTGGATGAACCACAGATACCCATCTTGTTTTCTTTTGTTCCGAATGTAAATCCCGGAGTGCCTTTTTCTACGATAAATGCTGAAATCTCTTTCTGCTTTCTACCACGTTTTTCAATTGTACCTGTAAC
The DNA here is from genome assembly GCF_037892645.1 of Coprococcus sp. HCN-4056. Taxonomy (NCBI): domain Bacteria; kingdom Bacillati; phylum Bacillota; class Clostridia; order Lachnospirales; family Lachnospiraceae; genus Coprococcus; species Coprococcus sp. HCN-4056. Next base: position 319,203 of record NZ_JBBKBL010000002.1, read on the forward strand.
TGCAATGATAATATATACATCTGCTTCTTTACCATTTGTAATGAAACACTTAGATCCGTTAAGAACCCACTCATCACCATCAAGAACAGCCTTTGTCTGCTGACCCTGTGCATCTGTACCAGCACCCGGCTCTGTAAGACCAAATGCGCCAAGCTTTCTACCGGAAGCAAGATCTGGGAGGTACTTAGCTTTCTGATCTGGTGTACCGTATGTCTGGATTGGATCTACACACAGAGATGTATGTGCGGAAACAATAACACCAGTAGTACCACAAACCTTTGAAAGTTCCTCAACACACATAACATATGTTAAAGGATCACAACCCTGTCCACCATCTTCCTTAGAAACAGGTATTCCTAAGAAACCATACTTTGCCATCTTCTCTACTGTCTCTCTAGGGAATCTGTGATTTTCATCAATTTCCTGAGCAAGAGGCTTTACTTCATTCTGCGCAAATTCTCTGAATAAGTTCTGCGCCATTTCATACTTCTTGTCTAAAGCGAAATCCATTCTATTTCTTCCTCCATAAATATATTTATCAGTCAATTACTGAGCATCAACTGGTGTCTTTGTGCGGTCAGCATTGTATACATAGAATCCCTTACCACTCTTAACACCAAGGTTGCCGCCACGTACCATCTTACGAAGTAATGGACATGCACGATACTTGCTGTCGCCTGTCTCGTTATAGAGTACATCCATAATAGCAAGACAGATATCAAGACCAACGAAATCACCTAATTCAAGAGGTCCCATTGGATGATTTGCACCAAGTTTCATAGCTGCATCGATACCAGCGATATCTGACACACCTTCCATCTTGATAAATGCAGCTTCATTGATCATTGGAATCAGGATTCTGTTTACAACAAACCCGGCAGCTTCATTTACCTGTACAGGTGTCTTACCGATCTCTTCTGAGATCTTAACGATCTTATCAACATTCTCTGCCGGTGTGTTAACACCTGCGATAACTTCGATAAGCTTCATTCTGTCAGCTGGATTGAAGAAGTGCATACCGATCATAGGACGGGTAAGACCATTTCCAATCTCAGTGATGGAAAGTGAAGATGTATTTGATGCAAATACACACTCTGGCTTGCAGATCTTGTCAAGCTCAGAAAATGTTGTCTTCTTAACTTCCATGTTCTCGAAAGCAGCCTCTACGATAAGGTCACAATCTGCGCATAAGTCTTCCTTAAGACCCGGAGTGATGCTGGCAAGAATACCATCAACCTTCTCCTGTGTCATCTTTCCTTTTTCAACAAGTCTGGCATAACCTTTAGCGATCTTGTCCTTACCGCCTTCAGCCCATTCCTGCTTAATGTCGCAAAGTGCTACTTCATATCCATCAACCTGAGCGAATGCCTTAGCAATTCCCTGACCCATGGTTCCTGCACCAATAACGCCAACTTTCATTTTAATATCCTCCTAAAAATTATTTTTAAGCAAACATGAGAAATTCATATACGTTTCGTTTGACATGCTCACTTTGGTATATCAAACATTTAGGATGGTTGATTTCGATTTCAAAATAACCACCCTAAACGTCAATATCAAGATTGTTGATTTATTTATTCTGGAAAGGAACAACCTTTAATTTCTTTTCCTTATCTTTCTCAAGGAAGTTGCCCATTCCTGCCTTCTGATCCCCTGTCTCGAAGCAATCGCCGAATAATTTCTCTTCTACAACGATTGCCTGATCCATATCAACCTGTAATCCATCATTGATTGCTTTCTTACAGTTACGAACTGCAATCGGAGCATTTGCTGCAATGATAGAAGCCATCTTCTTAGCTGCCGGTAATAACTCCTCTAATGGATATACAGCATTTACAAGACCGATTCTGTATGCTTCATCAGCTTTGATATTTCTTGCTGTGTAGATCAGCTGCTTTGCCATTCCTGCACCTACAAGACGGGCAAGTCTCTGGGTTCCACCAAATCCAGGTGTGATTCCAAGGCCAACTTCAGGCTGACCAAATACTGCGTTCTCAGAACAGATTCTGATATCACAGCTCATGGAGATCTCACATCCACCACCAAGTGCAAATCCATTTACGGCTGCGATTACAGGGATTGGGAATGTCTCGATCATGCGGAATACGTCATTACCCTTTTTACCGAAAGCTTCGCCTTCAGCCTTTGTAAGTGTTGACATCTCTCCGATATCTGCACCTGCTACAAATGATTTCTCTCCTGCACCGGTAAGTACAAGACATCTTGTTGTATTCAGGTCAACAGCTTTGAATGTTGCATCCAGTTCTTCAAGAACTGTGCTGTTTAATGCGTTTAATGCCTTTGGACGATTAATAGTGATAACACCAACAAATCCGTCCTGTTCATATGTTACGAATTCCATCGTTTATCTCCTTATATAGAAATGTAATATGGTTTTTCAGCCGACCGGATTAGTCTTCGATCTTAACAACTGTTGAGCAGCCCATACCACCGCCGATACAAAGTGTAGCAAGACCTGTCTTAGCACCCTTTGCCTGCATCTCATGAAGAAGTGTAACAAGGATACGGCATCCTGAAGCTCCTACTGGATGTCCAAGTGCGATTGCACCACCATTTGGGTTAACCTGCTTGTCAACATCAAATCCAAGATCCTTAGCTACTGCAACTGACTGAGCTGCAAATGCTTCGTTTGCTTCGATGATATCGAAATCTTCGATCTTAAGACCTGTCTTAGCCATTACCTTCTTTGTTGAAGCAACTGGTCCGATACCCATGATAGATGGATCAACACCACCAAGAGCACCTGCTACCCATGTAGCCATTGGCTTAACACCAAGTTCTTTAGCCTTTTCTTCGCTCATAACAACGATAGCTGCTGCACCATCATTGATACCTGAAGCATTACCTGCTGTTACGAAACCATTTGGATTGATAGTTCTGAGTCTTGAAAGTGTCTCAACTGTTGTACCAGGTCTTGGTCCCTCATCCTTCTTGAACTCAACCATCTCTTTTTTCTTCTTAACCATAACTGGAACGATCTCTGCGTCAAATGCACCTGACTCCTGAGCTGCTACAGCCTTCTGCTGGCTCTTTGCTGCAAACTCATCAAGTTCTTCACGAGTAAGTCCCCACTGCTCACAGATGTTATCAGCAGTCTTGATCATATGGTAATCATTGAATGCATCCCAAAGAGCATCATGTACCATTGTATCTACAAGTTTACCATCATTCATTCTGTATCCGAAACGTCCCTGCATTACAGCATATGGAGCCATTGACATGTTTTCCATACCACCTGCTACAACGATATCAGCATCTCCTGCTTCGATCATCTGAGCAGCCATATTTACACAGTTCAGACCTGAACCACAAACAACGTTAACTGTAACAGCAGTTGTCTCAATTGGAAGACCAGCTTTGATTGATGCCTGACGTGCAACATTCTGTCCAAGACCTGCCTGGATTACACAACCCATATATACATGATCTACCTGATCTGCAGGAACTCCTGCTCTGTTTAAAGCTTCCTTGATAACGATTGAACCAAGTACTGGAGCTGGTGTTGTACTTAATGATCCGCCCATAGTACCGATAGCTGTACGGCATGCGCCTGCTAATACAATTTTCTTTGCCATAATAATGAAATCCTCCGTATTTTTTTATAATGTAAGTGTTATATCATGGTACATTCATGCTGTAAATGGCACAATAATGACCATTATTGACATAACAGCACACTTTCTGGCTACATTCTAGCACAAAAGAAAGTACCACGCAACCAAAAATGAAATGCACGCATTAGAAATCATTATTTTTTCATTTCTGGTTATTTTCTTAATTTTATATAAAATATCAGTGTTTTTTCTTTCCTGTTTTCTGTTTTTGATATTTTTTATCATTTTGTCCTGCAGGTTTCCCGGTTCTGCTGTTTCTGTTATCCTGCCCGGATTTATAACTTCCTGAATTTTTACCGGATTTATCCTGTTTTCTATGATTACTGTTCTTGTTATTCTGATTCCGTGTTGCCTGTCCTGACGGATTCTTTTTATGGACATCTTTATGTCCCGAAGTATTCCTATCCATCTTTCTTGGAGTTATCAGACAATGCTTTTCGAATCCGATCAGATCTGTCCGCCCTGCCTTTATCAGAGCTTCTTTTACCAGATCATAATTCTCCGGTCTTCTGTACTGGATCAGTGCACGCTGCATTGCCTTTTCATGTGGATCTCTCGCCACATATACCGGTTCCATCGTTCGCGGGTCTACCCCTGTGTAATACATACAGGTCGAGATTGTCGATGGTGTTGGATAAAAGTCCTGTACCTGCTCCGGCATATATCCGATATCACGGATGTATTCTGCCAGTGCGACTGCATCTTTTAAAGTAGAACCCGGATGTGATGACATCAGATACGGTACTGCATATTGTTTCAACCCATACTGTTCATTGATTTTCTCATATTTTTTTATAAATGTCTCATATACCTGATTGGATGGTTTTCCCATGTACTTCAGAACATTATCTGAGATATGCTCCGGTGCAACTCTTAACTGTCCACTGACATGATACTGGCAAAGCTCCCGTAAAAAGGTATCATCATGATCTGCAAGCAGATAATCAAATCGTATACCGGATCTTACAAATACCTTCTTCACACCGGGTATCTGTCTTAATTTACGGAGCAGCTCAACATAATCTTTATGACTGGCATTCAGGTTCTGACATGGTTTTGGAAACAGACATTGTTTATTCTGACACACACCATATTTCATCTGTTTTTCACAAGACGGATGTCTGAAATTCGCTGTAGGTCCTCCAACATCATGAATATATCCTTTAAACTCCGGATCTTTCGTCATGTGCTTTGCTTCTTCAATGATTGATTCATGGCTTCTGGTCTGAACAATCCTGCCCTGATGAAAAGTTAGTGCACAGAAGCTGCATCCGCCAAAGCATCCACGGTTGCTTGCCAGACTGAACTTCACCTCTGCTATAGCCGGAATTCCCCCATCCTTTTCATACATTGGATGATAGGTGTTCATGTAATCATACCCATATACGTCATCCATCTCCATCTGCGTGAGCGGATATGCCGCAGGATTCTGAACAACATATCCCCGGTTGCCATATCCTTCCACCAGCACTTTTCCGGAATATGGATCTGTATTGATATACTGTGTATAAAAGCTTTCTGCATATTTTAAACGGTCTTCCTGAAGTGCTGCATAATCAGGCAGGATCACCGGAGCTTCTACACAGGACAAATCCTTTGTCTTGTAGACTGTTCCTCTGATAAATGTGATATCCCTGACATCTATTCCGCTGTCTAACGCATCTGCAATCTCAACCATGCTGTGTTCGCCCATGCCATAGGAAAGCAGATCTGCCTGTGAATCGATCAGAATTGAATGCTTTAATTTATTTGACCAGTAATCATAGTGTGCAAGTCTTCTGAGACTTGCTTCAATCCCACCAATAATGATCGGAACATCCTTATACGTTCTACGGATCAGATTGCAATATACCACTGTTGCATAATCCGGTCTCAGCCCCATCTTTCCACCGGGAGAATAGGAATCCATACTTCTGTGTTTTTTTGAAACAGTATAATGATTGACCATAGAATCCATATTGCCACCGGAAACCAGAAAACCAAGTCTTGGTCTGCCGAATACATCTATACTCTTATCATCTTTCCAATCCGGCTGTGGAATCATACAGATCTTATATCCATGTGCTTCCAAAACTCTGCTGATAATTGCCGGACCAAAAGAAGGATGGTCCACATAAGCGTCTCCGGTAATAAACACGAAGTCCGGCTGTTCCCATCCTCTTTCTATCATATCTTTTTTATTCACCGGCAGAAAATTATGTGTATTTGTCATTTTCTTTTCTCTGCTTTCTATGCTTCTTCTTTTCTTGCTGCAATATCAACCGACATACCGGCGCCAAGTGCAACTGCTTCTAACGCTTTATCAGAAACATACGTATCAATTCCCGTTTTTTCCTTGATCAGCTTATCCATTCCATACATCAAGCTGCCACCACCGGTCAGAACAATTCCATTTACCGATATATCCGCGACCAGCTCCGGCGGAGCCGTCTCAAGTACCCCGTGAATTGCCGTCAAAATATGAGAAGTTGTATCTGCAAATGCTTCTATTGTCTCATTTGCGGTGATCGTGATCGCCTTTGGAAGTCCCTTGATCAGATCTCTTCCCTTTACAACATAGGTGATGTCCTCCGGCCTCTCATAGACCGATCCTACCGCTATCTTTGCTTTCTCCGCAGTCTGTTCTCCGATCAGAAGATTATACTTTCTTCTGATATAACGGATCATCGATGCATTGTAATCATCACCCGCTGCTTTGATCGACTGACTTTCAACTGCTCCACCAAGTGATATAACCGCAATATCCGTTGTACCTCCTCCGATATCTACGACCATATTTCCTTTCGCTTCTTCAATATCAACAGCAGCACCGATTGCTGCCGCAAGCGGCTCTTCCATAACATAGACACTTTTTGCACCCGTCCTGTAGACCGCATCCTCGACCGCTCTTCGTTCAACCTCCGTTACCCCACTCGGAACGCAGACACAGATTTTCGGTCTGCCAACTCCGGTCCGTTTCTCCATCGCGCTACGGATAAATACTTTTAACATTCGCTCTGTAACAGTATAATCTGAAACAACTCCCTTTACAAGCGGTCTTACGACCTCGATTGACTCCGGTGTCTTTCCGATCATCTTCTTCGCTTTATTTCCAATCGCAATAATGCGCTTTGAGTTTTTTTCATATGCTACAACAGATGGCTGGTTGATGACTACTCCACGACCTTTAACATATACCAGCACATTTGAGGTTCCCAAATCTACTCCAATATCCATACTATCTTATATCTCCTTAAAGTTATCCCGGCAGTTGTCAAAATCTACTTTAAATACAAATCTTGCCTCATCACCGCACAAAAAAGTGCCAAGTTTACAATAATAAATATTATAAACATTGGCACCATTTTTTTCAACCAAAATATAAGCTGGAAAATACAATCATACGACTGCTATTTTTCTTTCTTATTTTATATCCGTCTTCATAACTTTCTTTGCTTCTGCATTTCTTGCATCTGCACGTTCGATTGCTTCATCGATAGCTGTCAATAATCTGTCAATATTACCAGATTCCATTGCCATAAGTACATTTTTAATATTGCCATCAATACCATCTTCATACTTATAACCTTTTTCAATGATATATTCTTTGGCAATGACGATCATATTTTCTTCCTTGATCTGATCGAAATATACTCTGTTATTGAAACTTCTCGCCTGTGTCATATTATCTGCAAGCATCTTGCTGAGTGCAACTTTTTCGCCGGTAAGAATAACTTTTACATCATTCTTTTCTGTGGAACAAAGATCAACCATTTCTTTGAAACGCTCCGGTGTGATCAATCCGGCACTTTCAACGATCAGACAGCCACCCTTCAGTTTTGTAACTGCACCTGCAAGTTTACCACTGTTGATTACTTTTGCCTTTACTTTTGCCTTTGCAGGAGATGTACAGAAGCCAAGGTCATAATAGCACTCTGCAAAATCTTCTCCGATTTTGGCAGAACCAAATCCATGTAATCCAAGGATTACCAGGTTCTTTGACCTCTTTGGATCAACCTTCATAGTCTGAAGAACATTTACAATCTGTGCTCCCGCAGGATTTACACACAGATATTTATACAGATATTTTGCTTCTGCAGGTAATGCTTTCTTCATTTCCTGATTGATCTCACTCTGTTCTGCTTCTACAGCAGCTTCATCTGTTGCTTCTAATGAAACATCAATCTTTGCAGCTTCATCCAGTTTTCCGGCTTTCAAGAGTTCCGCCTGTTTTCTTGCTTCCTCTTCCTTCTTAACTGCTTTTTCAAGCACTTTTGCTGCCGCTGCAGCTCTGCTTGTAACTTCTTCTAACTGCTTCTTTGTACTGATTTCTTCTTTTAACAGAGAATCAAGATCATGTTTCTTCTTTTCTTCTGCTTTCTTAACTGCTTCTTCATCTGCAGCTTTTCTAGCTACAATACGTTCTGCCTGTTCCGTCTTAAGATCCGCAATCTTCTTCTTTAATTCTTCTTCTTTCTTCTTTGCAGCATCCAGCAACTTCTTTGCAGCTTCTTCTGCCTTCTTCCGGGAATCAGCAGCTTCTTTTTCTGCTGTCATTGCAGCAGACTGAACCTTTTCAAGTTCTGCAGCCTCTCCTGTTGCATATTTTTCTTCCTCATCTGCAAGGAATTTCTCATGCGCATCATCTCTGGCTTTCTTTTCTTTTTCCAGATTATCTTTACCATCTGCTGCAGTCTTTTCGGCATTCTGGATCTCAACTTCTTCTTCGATCTTAGCCTTTTCCAGAATCTGTTCAGCTTCTTCCTCTGCATTTTCAGCCTTTGAAAGCAGATCTTCCGCTTCAACTACCGACTTCTTTGCAGCATCCAAAGCCTGTTGTGCCTCTGCCTTTGCAGCCTTGAAGGATTCTACATTTTTCTTTGTTTCTGCAATATCTGCATTTGTAGTCTTCTTCTCTTCATTAAGCGTATCAATTTCAGACTGATGCTTCTTCTTATCAGCCTCGCCCTTGGAAATTCTGGCTTCAGCCGCTGCCTTTGCAGATCTTGCCTCCTCCAGTTTCTTTAATGCTTCTGCTTCTTTTGCTTCTGCATCCTTTAAAGCTTTCTTTGCTGTATCTATTGCTTTTGCTGCGGAATCATTATTGTTCATTGCAGTCTTTAACTTGGTCTCACTTTCAGCAAGTTTATTTTCAAGTCCCGCAAGCGCCTTCAATGACTCAGATTCCATCTCAGTTGTATTCTTAAGATTCGATGCTGCCTCTTCTTCTGCTTTCTTTGAATCAGTAAAGATAACGCCAGCACGCTGCTTGTTCTGTTCTGCATCATCCATCAGCTTCTTAGCTTTGTCATTCTGCTTTTCTTTCTTCTCCTTAGCAGCTTCAATTGCTTTCTTCTTATCTTCCTCAAGCTTGGTTGATGATGTTTCAGCATCTTTACATGCTTTCGCATATTCAGCTTCATGCTTCTCGATATTTGCCTTCTTTGCATCTGCCAGCTTCTTGATCGCTGCATCTGCAACAGCCTGCGCATCATTGATGATCTTTGTCTTAATGGTTTCAGGATCGCATTCCTTTAATACCTTATCAGACTCATTCTGTGCCTTTTTGTTTGTATCCTCAATCTCTTTCTTGATCGAAGTTACCTTTGAATCCAGCTCTGCATCTTCTTTTGCAAGGAGTTCTTCATCTGCCTTCTTCTTTGCATCAAATTCAGCCTTTACCTTGTCATCATAAGCAGCCTTCTTCTTTGCACATTCTTCCAGTTGAAGTTTTAATTCTTTTTCTTCTTTCTCTGAATCTGCAATGGTCTTCTGAGCGGTCTCAACAACATTCTTTGCATCCTGTGCTTTCCGTTCAGCCAGTTCGATTGCCTGCTTCTTCTTTGTTTCAGCCTCGATCCTTGCTTTTTCTACAGCAGCTTTCTTGCGGGCTTCCTCTACTTTCTTACGGTTTTCTTCTTCTGCAGCTTTACGCTTGGCTTCTTCCTCTGCTTTCTTCTTAGCTTCCTCTTCTGCTTTCTTCTTAGCTTCCTCTTCTGCTTTCTTCCTAGCTTCCTCTTCTGCCTTGATCCGTGCTGCTTCTTCTTCACTTGTCTCATCTATATTTGACAGATTCTCAATGCCGGCACCAAGGAAATCATCATCATCATCATCTATATCATACATGGACGAAACATCAGATGCGTTTTTGTTTCTGTCAGGTAAAATACTGAACAAGTCACCATTTTTATCATTACCCTTTGGTGTCTTTACTTCTTTTACCTCAACATTCTTTCCTGGTGTCCATTCTGCATCATCTGCAGCAACAGAAGACATATCATCCTCATCAAAACGTACAGAATCATCTGTAAGTGTCTGTTTCTCTGCTTCACCAACTTTACTAGGTGAAAGGGAATCATCCACCTTACCTTTAATATTTAATGAAGCGCCAAGGCCACTGCCTGCGTCCTCTGTTTTTCCGGACAATCCGCCTTCTGAAGGTACACTGCCAAGTCCGCCACCAAGTCCGCTTCCTAAACCGCTGCCAAGTCCGCCACCGAGACCTTCTCCCAGTCCGCTTCCTAAACCGCCGCCAAGTCCGCCAAGGCCTTCATCGGCAATACCACCAAGGTTAAGACTGATCTTCGGCATTTCCTGCTTGTCATTCTTATCCTCTGTCTTTGCTTCTTTTGCTTCACCCTCTGCCTCTTTATTTGTATCTGGCTTATTAGTTTCTGCTTCGTTGTTCTCTGTCTCTTCAGGCTTATCCTCATGAACAATACCCAATGCTTCTTCTCTCTTACGTCGTTTCTTCTCCTCAATACGCGCAAGTTCTTCAGCAGACAAAGTCTTATATTGGCTCTTGCTTCCACTATCTGAAGACTTCTTTTTATTACTGCTCAGATTTTTCAGTGCCTGCTCTTCTTCCAGTCTCTTCTGCTTTGCAGCTTCAGCGGCTCTTTCTTTTTCAAGCTGTGCCTTTATCGCAGCAATCATAGCTTCTGTTTGATCTACAGCCAATTTGTACGCCTCCTTCCACATTATCAAATAAAAAATAATATTTATATATTAATCTAATTATTTGTCATTCCTCTTAAGCTTGTATTTCTTCTCCTGTTTTTTATCTAGGTGCTCAAGCTGTTCTTTTCTGTTATCTTCTTGTTCCGATATCACCTTCTCATCAGATGACAGATCCGCGTTTTCGACGTCTGTTTCATCTTCAATCAGGTTAACAAAGCTATCACTATGCATATTGAAGTAGTCTGTATTTGATGCATATTTGGTTCCAAGCTCTATACCAAGTCTTGCCAGTAATTCATCTGCCTGATTAATAAGCTGTTCTTCTTTTTCCAGATTATCTGACATTTTTCTGTCATATTCAGCCTTCATATCAACCGTTTCTTTCATCAACTCTACAACTGGAGGTTTGTCGCTGTTATAATCCGGAAACAGACTTGAACGAAATATCGGGAAGTCCCGTCTATGTGCCGTTTTTTCCGATTCAATCCCGTATTCTGGTTCTGGTTCCGTTTCAGATTCCGGATTGACCTCGGCCTCTAAATTCATTTCAACCACAGCTTCAGAATCAATTTCAACATCCTTCTCAGCTTCCGTCTTACTCTCAGATTCTTTCTCAGAATCAGCCTCAGCTTCGACTTCTAATTCTGATCCAGGCTCGGAATCAGCCCTAGCCTCCACTTCCGGCTCGATTTCTACTTCCTCTTCAGCTTCATTCTCTGTTTCGACTTCCACTTTTGTGTCAGATCCGGTTGCTGCTTCGATCTCCACAATATCATCATCCTCATATGCCTGTTCAAATGAATCATCTTCCCAGGTATCTGCGTCAAATGTATATTCATCAAGCGACTGAATCGCTATATCTATATCAAACGGATCATCAGAAGTTGTTTTCTCCATTGTATCCGTTGATTCTAACTCCAGTTCCTGATTTTCCTCCAGCATCTCTGCCTTTTCAGCATCTTCTGCAGGCTCAGCGGTTTCTGCTGTTTCTTCAAGCTCAGATTTCTCAGTTTCTTCTACTTCCTCTATAACAACAGAATCATCATCTTCCCCGGCCGGCCCTGGCGTCTCAGCACTGTCGGCATCTTCTTCATTCGATTCTGATGTCTCAGGTTCTTTAGCATCTTTTGTCTCCGTCTCAGTAATCTCATGATCTTCAACAGATTCCGTATATTCTGATTTCTTCTCAATCTGTTGCTCATCGGTTTCAGATTTTTCAGGTTCTTCCGATTCAACATTCTCAGGTTTCTCAACATCTGAAGCGTCAGTTATATCTTCGGATATAATCTCTTCCGGAGCTTCTTCGAGAATCTCTTCTGTATGTTCATTCGATGGTTCCGGCATGATTGCATCATCCACATCTACCATCAATACAGAATCATATTCTTCGTTATCAAAATCAAAATCGTCAACGCCATCTTCAAATGAATCCTCTGATAATTCATCCAGACTTCTCGGCTTCTTCTCATCCCCTGTAGAATCAGCAACCGGTTCTGCTTCAGCTTCCATGCCATTCTCAGCGACAGTTTCATCAGATTCCGGATTTACAATCTCGCCAAGAAGCTGATCACGGTCTACTTCTGAGTTCTCCTGCTCCGCAAATGCTTCCTCAATTGCCTCTTCTTCTTTCTTTGACATCCGGTTCTTAAGGAACCACTTTTTCTTTCCGGTATTCACTTCCTGATCAGAATTCTCCGGAGTATCCAATACTTCCTGATCTGTCTGTTCTTTCTGCTGTTCTGCTTTTTTTTCCTGTTTCTGTAACTTCTTGGATTCTTTCTTTTCTTTCGACTTCAGAAGCATCTGTTTAAACTTCATAGAATTCGTAACTGGTTCCCGATCCTCAACCATCAATGTGATCTTTGGATCTTTCGGATGGATTCTCAAATCATCTGCTTCTAATACTTTCTCTTCCATCAGACGGACATCCTGCTGCGCGATATCGTCATCCATTGCTTCCGTTTCAGGATAACAATAGATGGCTTTATCAACATCATATAATTTCTCTCTTAACTGATTCACCTTGTCAATATAAGATGAACCTTTATAAGTTGCACAGAACATCTCGGCTTTCGACTGGAATTTTTCTTCATTTCCCATTGCTTTATACAATAAAAGCATCTCAAAATCCCAGATATCACTTGTTTCTTTTTCATTTGCCGATATCAGAATACCATACAATTCCTTGTATGGTTTTCTTTCTGCTTTCGCAAGCATATATTCGATCCTATATGTACCCGCATCTTTTTCATTCTGATTAAATTTATATATTTCATAATAGGTATTTGCCAGTGAATAAAAGCCCATGGATAAATATACCCGGATCAGAGAATATATGATCTTATTCCCTACAGGTGCCATGGAATGTGCTTTTACAAGAGCAGCACGGGCTTCCTGATACCGCCCGTTTTCATAATAAACTTCACCACAGATCTTAATAAACTGTGGCGAAAGGGACTTGGTCAAATCCTGATGTTCAAGTATATCCAAAGCAAGACTATAGTCTCTGCTTTCAGCCAGTTCTTTAATTTTATTCACACTTGACATACTTATTCCAGTACCCATCAAACCATACTCCTAACAATTTTTTTCATCTCTTAATTTTATCACATAGGTTTATCTTTTACAACAGCCTTATGGATCAGGATCGCAATTATACCAACTAAAAGTCCAGCGATAAGGCCGCCTACATGCGCTGCATTATCAATTCCATCTGAAACATATCCATTTAATATTGTGAGCACGGATAAAAACAAAAGATCTTTTAACGAAATTCCTGAAATATGTCCCTTATTAAAAAATGCAAATACGATCAGCACTCCCATCAATCCACAGATTGCCCCGGATGCGCCACCTGCATATGTATAATAATTTCCCAGATAACAGCTGATCAACGAACAAATTGAAGCGGTGATCCCGCAAAACAAATATGAAATCAGAAAAACAATCCGTCCCATCAGATTCTCAACTCTCGCTCCCAGCGCAACCAGAACAACCATGTTGCTGAATAGATGAATCAGAGAAAAATGATAAAATATGGATGTTATGATTCGATAATATTGCTTTTCTACGATTACGTCATACAAATTATCCGCAAGCAATTCCTCCAGCCAAGAATTTCCCGCTGCATCTCTTGTATATACAGATATCACGAAAATAATAATATTGATTAATATCAATATCGGTGTTATTACACCAAACGTTTTACGGATCCTTGAAAGATTCCTGCCCTTTTCCTGCAGGATCTGTTTGTCAAGCACCGGCTGCAAGCCATCAAAATCCATTGGCTGATTTTCAAACACATACAGTTTGCCATAGTCTTCACTGAATAGCCAGACATTGCTCATCTTTGAAACAATCTCATTTACAGAATCATCAAACAATCCATTCGGTGTCAGTAATATATTAAGCAGTTTGATCCTTTTATCACTGTCTGCAGACAAGTCATGTATGATCTGTCTGTTAAACTTTTGTAAGCTTTCTGCCCTCAGATCTCTGCTGCTTCCAAGCACAACAACATATATGGCATCTGTTCCCAGTCTGCCATATACGTTATTGCTTTCAGGATTCAGTTTTTTATATCCCATTTCTTCCAGATGCTCAATTATCTGTAGAACATATTGCTGCATTTTTATAATCCAAGGAACAGATTCTCTACCTTTTCAATAACCGTATCCTTCATATTGCCACGGGTCTTCTCATACTGAAGACCGGACTCCATGATTTCCAACAACTGCATACGAAGGCCGGAATCAATGTCCTTAATGTGCTTCATAAGGACATCCTTGATCTCCATAACATATTCTTTCTGACGCATTTCCTCGATCATAGGCTCATAATTAAAGGAAACCGTGTTCTTCATCTCATCCTGTTTTCTGGAGCAGATCACACATTCTTCTGCTCCGCCCTCATTTACATGACCACAGTTACAGGTCCATACCAGTCCGTCTGACTTATAGTTACATACCGCATCCAGACCTTTTTTCATCTTAAGGGCTTTGAACTTTAATGGACTGAGATCTACATCGATCGGATCATCTCCGCAGGAATATACTCCACGGGAAGTTACATACTTCTGGATATATACCTTTGAGCTTGAAATGATCTTTATGTACTTATCCGGAAGCTTACATTCAACATAATCAGACTTCAGAAGCGACTGGCCTGTTTTATCAAATACGAAATCAACTCCGGTCAATGTGATCTCATCACCATAAATATTTGTAAATTTAATATCTGCCTTGATTGCTTTGATATCTTCCATATTGTAATTATTAAACCATGCTGATATTCTGGTTCCTTTTCCTTCTGAGGCAAGAACGATCTTTACAGCTCTTGGAACAAGCTTGTCATAATAGTTATTAACATATAACTCTTTTCTGACAAATACGCTCTTCTCAAACTCGGACTGATATTCTTTCTTGATAGAAACCAATGTACCCGCAGCAACAACAGATGTAATATTAGATGAGTAATCTACTACATTTGTATGGAAACCTACAACTGCATTGTACTTGGTCTTGCCAGCCATCTCCTTGAATGACTTGATTGCTTCATTCATTGCTCCATCCAGCTTCTCCTGATATATGCTGCTTCGATCTGTAGCAATATCTGCAATTGATGAACCAATCTCCTTCAGAAAGTTTGAACTTAAAATTGTCTGCACAAATCTATATGGACCATATTCTGAGATCTCATATCCTTCAAAACTTGTGCCAGATGTAATCATAATATCTTCCATGTGTAACGCACCTCCAAAAATATATGGAAATTGTACCACAAGTTTTTAGAATAGACAAATACTTTTTGTGAATTTTATCTTAAAATACCATCTTTTTTTAGTAATTTTATTCAAATAACTACAAATATCCGTTAAATCGCGATTGGAATATTTTTCACCTGAGGTCCGGTCTTATAATCTTCGATCGTAAAATCATCTACTGTGAACTCATAAAAATCCTTTATATCCGGATTCATTTTAAATTTCGGTGCAGGATAGGTTTCTCTCTCGATCAGTTCCTTCACGATCGGAATATGGCGGTCATAAATATGTGCGTCTGCGATCACATGAACCAGTTCACCCGGTTTGAAGCCTGTCACCTGCGCGATCATATGAACCAGCACTGCATACTGGACCACATTCCAGTTATTTGCTGCAAGTACATCCTGTGAACGCTGATTCAATATAGCATTCAGGCGGTCTCCGGTCACATTAAAGGTCATACTGTATGCACATGGATACAGATTCATTTCGTGAAGGTCCTGATGCACATACATATTGGTTATCATACGTCTGCTATATGGATTATGTTTCAGGTCATAAATCAGACGATCCACCTGATCCATCATACCCTCTTTATACTGATGTTTTACTCCCATCTGATAACCATATGCTTTTCCAATCGATCCATCTTCATCTGCCCAGCTATCCCAGATATGGCTCTTCAGATCATGGATATTATTTGATTTTTTCTGCCAGATCCAGAGCAGTTCATCAATAGCAGATTTCACATATGTCTTGCGAAGTGTGATCGCCGGAAATTCTTTTGAAAGATCATACCGGTTCACAACACCAAACTGTTTGATCGTATAGGCACTGGTTCCATCCTCCCATTTTGGACGAACCTTTTCCCCTTCTGTACTGTATCCGTTCTCTATGATCGAACGGCACATTGAAATAAATATATCATCTGCACGGCTCATTTTTATACCTCCATTTTTATCTTCTGAACTTTTGTAATTGTACCGTATCAATATTAAAAACGCAACTTTTTATCCCGAAACATGCAAGTTATTACATCAAACCATACAAGTTATTACATCAACGCTCCTGCAGCCACCTTTTTTGTTATGATTGAAAAAAACAAATGAAAGGAATCCAATATGAAAAAAGAAAACAATCCACTTCCTGACTTATTAAAGTATTTCCGCAAGAAGAAACATCTGACTCAGGAACAAGTCGCAAAACAGTTGTCTGTATCCCGTGCCAGCTATGCCAGTTACGAAACCGGAAGGATTATCCCCGGCATGCAGCATATCATGGAATTGTCCCGGATATTAGAGCACGACTTTCTGTTTGCCTATACTCTGGCTGTCCAGAATGCTCCGGCCGGTGCAATGCCGGAAGCAGTTTATGAAGAAAATCCATACCTTGCCGTTCCGGCTCTGCCCACAGATGCACAGAGCAATGAACGATCTGCAAAAATCGCCTGTCTGCCATCCATCGATCAAAAGCTGATCGACACTTATATAGATCTGCGTATTTCAGACAGTAAAACTACAAATGAAAGGAACTTCTAATATGACAACGAAAACAAATATAGGAAGTGCTCTTACCGCACTCAGAACCGGAAACCATCTTACCATTCAGGAAGCAGCAAAGCATCTGAAACTCACACCCTCCTCCTATTCCAATTATGAACATGGCCGCAGTTATCCGGATATCCGGCTGATCTTCCGCACAGCCGTATACTATCATATCAATATTGAATTTCTGATCTTTCTCGTCTGCATTGATCTTGCTTCTTTCGAAAATCTAAAAAACGAAGAATTGTTCCGTCTGTTTACCTACGGACACACCTTTTCCTGGGACTTTTTTGAATTGTTTGAACGATATAACTCCCTTTCCGATGTCTACAAACATGCTGCTTCTACTTTTTTAGAAGCAGCATCTATCTGCAATCAGCAGATATAGAAACAACAAAAATGCAGCAATCAGTTTCCCTGGCTATGCCTGCCTGACTGCTGCATTTATCGTATTCATTACTTTTTTCTTATCTGCGCTCCAAAGCGGTGCGATCAATAGTTTCTTTGGCCCATCTCCGGTCAGACGGTGGATCACCATATCCGGCGGCAGTACCTTCAGACACGAAACAACACATTCTGTATAATCTTCCAGCGATAAAACAGAACATTCTCCATTCTGATACAATTCAGCAAGGTTGGTTCCTTTAAGGACATGAAGTAGTTGCAGCTTTATGCCCTGTGCACCGCTCTTTCCTATATACTCTGCTGTTTCGATCATATCTCTCTGCGTCTCTCCCGGAAGTCCCAGTATCATATGTACGATCACATGTACACCAAGATCCCTGAGTTTTTTTACCGCCTCGTCATATACCGAAATGGGATATCCGCGATTGATAAACTTTGCCGTTTCCTCATGTATCGTCTGAAGTCCGAGTTCTACCCACACCGGCTTGATCCTCTGTATATCACGCAGCATATCGATCACCTGATTTCCCAGGCAATCCGGTCTGGTTGCAATTGAAATAACCGCAATGTCTGACCGCATCGCTGCCTTTCTATAAATATCCCGCAAACGGTCGATATCACCATATGTATTCGTAAATGACTGAAAATATGCAATATAATGTTTACCTTTGAACTTCGAAGCAACCAGCTGTTTTGCCTGTTCAATCTGTCGATCTATGTCCATATCCGCTTTTGGACTGAAATCACCCGATCCTAGACTACTGCAAAAAATACAACCGCCAATTCCTGCCGTTCCATCCCGGTTCGGGCAGGTGGTTCCGGCATTTAATGACAGCTTGTATAATTTCTCCCCGAAGGTATCCTTTATATATTGATTCGCTGTATATATATTCATCTTACATATTCCTTATACATTGATCCGCCATGTACATCTGCATAGTGCATATCTTTCATATCAAACCGATTCATAAGCCCATCCAACTTCCTTATCAGTCAGGCAGCAGCTCTACCGTTTAAAAGAATTCGAGCAGCTCCTCCGGCTTATGGATGATCTGGGTAGCACCATGTTCTAACAGGAATTCTTCATCACGAAAGCCCCAGGTAACAGAGATACATTCCAGTCCGCTGTTCTTCGCGGTCATGATATCCACATCTGAATCTCCTACATAGACTGTACCTTCCCGTCCGATCTGCATTTCTTTCATTGCTTCGATGCAAGTGTCCGGTGCCGGTTTCTTTGCTACATTTGCAGACTCCCCAATCGCAGTATAAATATACTCTCCAAAAAACTGATCCCGCAGTCCCTTTACTGCAGCATCAAATTTGTTCGATACGATCCCTGCCGGTATTCCTTTTTCTTTTAACACCTTAAGCACATCGATAACTCCCTCGTAAGAACCTGTCTTATTCAACATATTCTTTGAATAATGTTTCTTAAATATCGCAAGTGCTTTTAATGTATCATCTTCTGAAGTTCCCGTCGGAACTGCACGCTCCATCAGCTTTTCTACACCATTTCCTACAAAACGGCGGACCTCATCGATTGTCCGTTCCGGGTAATTCATCTGACGAAGTGCATAATTTGTACTGTCCGCCAAATCCTCTAATGTATTTAAAAGTGTTCCATCCAAATCAAATATAACTGCCTGATATTTCTTCATTGTACATCTGCCTTTCTGCCTTTATTCTATTCCGGCTGATCGAGTTCCTGTACAGCCCGAACCAGTGCCGGAACAATCTGTTTCTTTCTGGAAACCACGCCCTCCAGATATGCATAATGATCTACAAATTTCGTCTGGAATGCACGGGAACAGATCTCCTCTGCCTCATCTCCAAATGCCAGCATTCCGGAACTATCGTCTAAGATGCTTGTCATTACAAACAAAAATACATCACAGCCATTTTCTGTATAATCGGTCAGATACTCGTACATACTCTTCTGTATCTGTTCAATCTCTCTGGTATTGATCGATGTGATCTGTCCTATCGCAAAGGTACGTCCGTCAATCTCAAATTTCTTATAATCCTGATGCAGAATCTCATCAATCGTCTTTCCCTTCAGATTACTTCCGGCATCGAACATTTCCATTGCAAAATCATTCACATTTATCTCTGCAAGCTGTGCAAGTGCATATGCTGCATTCTTATCCTCGCAGGTGCAGGTCGGCGATTTAAACAGCAGCGTATCTGATAAAATAGCCGCACACATCAATCCCGCAATCTTCTTATCCGGTATAATATTCTGTTCTCTGTACATCTGATATATGATCGTAGATGTACAGCCGACCGGCTGATTTCTGAAATAAACCGGTGCAAGTGTTTCTACATTTGCAATTCTGTGATGATCGATGATCTCCCGAATCTCTGCCTTGTCGATATTATCAACCGACTGGGTACGTTCATTATGATCGACCAGGATCACCTGTTTCTTTCTCGCATTGATGTAATTACGTCTGGAAACCAGTCCCAAATAGTTGCCACTCTTATCTACGACAGGAAAATACCGGACTCTCGTCTTCGACATAACACTTTTAATCGTTTCAACCGAGTCATCCTCATTAAATGTCATGATATTATCACGAACCATAAAGAATCTTACCGGTATACTCTGACCGATCAATCTGGCCACCTTATAGGTATCATTCTGTGATATAATGATCGAACAGCCCTTAAATGCTGCAAGTTTTACTACATCATCATCTACCTTATCTACCAGACAAAGGATCAGCATACCTGCTCCCTTTTCGATAGCCATCAGCTGTGATTCCTTCCGGTCACTTAAGATAACAAGGTCACCCGGTTTTATAAAATGCTCCATCAACTCCACATGAGCCGCTCCAATGATAACTTTTCCATTTGTGATATAGCTGTGTGGATTTCCACAAACCATCTCACCATCGATCGTTTCAATAATATGACGGCATCTGGTTCTCGCTTTATACAGAATGTCGTCCTCCGAATTCAACATATAAGCTTCTGCAATATCTCCGACAGTTAATATTCCACGAATCTTTCCATTCTCCACAACCGGCAACGTCGTTGCATCATTCTTCTGCATGATCTCAAATGCTTTCTTCATTGTTGTATCACCCGGTACACCGGAAACGAGTCGGTAAGAAATATCACTCAATTGGGTGTCCACGTTTTTGATCAACTCCGGCACTTCCACATCAAAATAATTTAATACAAATTCTGTTTCTTTATTGATATTACCCGCTCTTTTGGGAATGTATTTATTTTCTGACTGATTCTTAAGATCTGCATACGCGATTGCTGAACAAATTGAATCCGTATCCGGATTCTTATGTCCGATCACAAATACCTCATCTCTTGGAATGTTATGCATATTCCACCTCCTATTAAGAACGCAAAACAGCCTGCTGCAAAATGCAGCAGCCTGTTTTGTCAGGTTGTATCATATTATACTTATAATTCGCTGATGTCAACCAGTGATAATCGTCTGTTTGCGGATGACTCCAAACTTGTAAGCAGCGCATTCGCTGTATCAAGGCTTGTAAGACAGGTAACACCAGTTTCAACTGCATGACGTCTGATCACGAAACCATCCTTGCTTCGTTCAATTCCCTGTGACGGAGTATCGATGATCAGATCGATCTCATGACTTAAGATCAGATCCAACAGATTTGGTGATGGTTCCTCTACTTTGTTGATCAGTTCAGCAGGTACTCCATTCTCATTCAGGATTCTACATGTGCTCTTTGTAGAGAAGATCTCATAACCAAGAGCCGCAAAACGTCTGCCGATTTCTACTGCATCCATCTTGTCTGCGTCCTTAACTGTAAGAATCATCTTCTTTGTCTTTGGAAGATTTACACCTGCACCAAGGAACGCCTTGTAAAGGGCTTCGTTGTAGTCCTTGGAGATACCAAGACATTCACCTGTTGATTTCATTTCCGGTCCCAGACTGATTTCAGCTCCACGGATCTTCTCAAATGAGAATACAGGCATCTTGATCGCAAAGTATTCTGCTTCCGGCTGAAGTCCCGGCTTATATCCCATATCCTTGATCTTCTCACCTGTGATAACACGGGTTGCAAGATCTACGATCGGAATACCGGTAACCTTGCTGATATATGGAACAGTACGGCTGGAACGAGGATTTACCTCAATTACATATACTTCATCATTGTATGCGATAAACTGTATATTGATCAGACCGATTACATGAAGGCTGTTTGCAAGCTTTCTTGTATAATCTTCAATTACACGTTTGATCTTTGGCGAAAGTGTCTGTGCAGGATATACAGAGATACTGTCACCGGAATGGATTCCGGCTCTCTCTACATGCTCCATGATACCAGGGATCAGGATGTCTTCTCCATCACATACGGCATCTACTTCTACTTCCTTACCCATGATATATTTATCAACCAAGACAGGATGCTCCTGAACATGTCTGTTGATGATATCCATGAATTCAATAATATCTTTATCAGAGATCGCGATCTGCATTCCCTGTCCACCTAATACATAAGAAGGTCTTACCAGAACCGGATAACCGAGTTCATTGGCTGCCTCTAAGGCTTCATCTCTGGTAAATACCGTCTTTCCGGCAGGTCTTGGGATACAACACTTCTCAAGGATCTCATCAAATAATTCTCTATCCTCAGCGGCATCTACATTCTCTGCACTTGTACCAAGGATCGGAACACCCATCTCCATCAGTGCTTCCGTCAGCTTGATCGCTGTCTGTCCGCCGAACTGAACAACCGCACCATCCGGTCTTTCCAGATCTACAATTGCTTCTACATCCTCTGCTGTCAGTGGCTCGAAATACAGCTTATTTGCAATATCAAAATCTGTACTGACTGTCTCAGGATTATTATTTACGATAATGGTCTGGTATCCCTTTCTCTCAAATGCCCATGTACTGTGTACGGAGCAGTAATCGAATTCGATACCCTGTCCGATACGAATAGGACCGGAACCAAGAACCATAACCTTCTTTACGGAATGATCTTCCTCTACTTCACTCTCACCGTCGAAGCAGGAATAATAGTATGGTGTAGATGCTTCAAACTCTGCAGCACAGGTATCAACCATCTTGAAAGATGCACGGATACCATAGCCATACCGCAGCTCTTTGATCTCTTTTATTGTCTTTCCTGTAAGCTGTGCGATTACCTTATCCGGGAATTCTACACGCTTGATCTCCTTCATCAGTTCCTTGGAGATATCTCCCTTGGAATCACGGATCTCCTGTTCATAGTCAACCAGATTGTTGATCTTATCAATGAACCAAAGATCAATCTTTGTGATATCGTGAATTGCTTCCTGTGTAATGCCACGACGAAGTGCCTCAGCAATAACAAAGATACGTCTGTCATCTACATGATGCAGAAGCTTTAAGATATCACTGTCAGACATATTCTTATATCTGCTGGAATGAAGACCATCTACATGCTGTTCCAGAGAACGGATCGCTTTCATCAATGCGCCCTCAAAGTTTGTGCAGATACTCATAACCTCACCGGTTGCCTTCATCTGTGTTGTCAGATCATGATCTGCCTTGATGAACTTATCAAACGGAAGTCTAGGAATCTTAACAACAACATAGTCCAGTGCAGGCTCAAAGCTTGCAAATGTCTTCTTGGTAATTGCATTCTTGATCTCATCCAGATTATAACCAAGTGCGATCTTTGCAGAAACCTTGGCGATCGGATAACCGGTTGCCTTGGATGCAAGTGCCGACGAACGGCTTACACGAGGATTTACTTCGATTACACAATATTCAAATGTAGTTGGATGTAATGCAAACTGTACGTTACAGCCACCACGGATATTTAATTCAGAAATAATATTTAATGCAGATGTACGAAGCATCTGATACTCTTTATCACCCAGTGTCTGGGATGGTGCTACTACGATAGAGTCACCGGTATGGACACCGACCGGATCCAGATTCTCCATATTACAAACTGTAATACAGGTACCATTTGCATCACGCATTACTTCGTATTCGATCTCTTTCCAGCCTGCGATACAACGCTCTACCAGAACCTGACCGACACGGCTGAGTCTCAGACCATTCATCAGAATCTCGACAAACTCTTCTTCATTCTCAGCGATACCACCGCCGCTTCCGCCGAGGGTGTATGCCGGACGGAGTACAACCGGATATCCGATCTTCTTAACAAATTCGAGACCGGCTTTTACCGTTGTAACAACCTCAGATGGTGCTACAGGCTCATGGATCTTCTCCATGGTTTTCTTGAATTCCAGTCTGTCCTCTGCTTTTTTGATTGTTGAAGAAGATGTACCGATCAACATAACATCATGTTCTCTTAAGAAACCGGATTCTTCCAGTTCCATTGCGATATTTAAAGCTGCCTGACCACCCAGTGTTGGCAGAAGGCTGTCTGGTTTTTCCTTCTCGATCACTGCTTTTACAACATCGGCTGTTAATGGCTCAATGTATACCTTATCTGCGATATCCTTATCTGTCATGATCGTAGCCGGATTGGAGTTGATCAGAACAACGCAAAGACCTTCTTCTTTTAATGAACGACAAGCCTGTGTACCGGCATAGTCAAATTCTGCAGCCTGTCCGATTACGATAGGACCGGAGCCAATTACAACAACTTTTTTAATATTCGGATTCTTTGGCATTACTTAGACACCTCCATCATATTCATAAATACATCAAACAAGAAGTCTGTATCAAGAGGACCGGCACATGCTTCCGGATGGAACTGTACGGTCTGTGCATTCTTACCAAGGTAATGAACACCTTCTACTGTACCATCATTTACATTGATAAAGCTGACCTCGGCAACCTTTCTGTCAAGGCTCTCTTCTTTTACCATATATCCATGATTCTGGGTTGAAATATAAACCTTTCCAGTCTTTAAATCTTTTACAGGATGGTTCGCACCCCTGTGACCGTATTTCATCTTTACGGTATCGCCGCCATTTGCAAGTGCAAGCAGCTGATGTCCAAGACATATTGCAAAAATAGGAATATCTGTATCGAAAAGTTTTTTCACTTCTTTGATTGTAACCTTGCAATCCTTTGGATCTCCAGGTCCGTTTGTTAACATGATGCCGTCCGGTGCATCTGCGATGATCTCCTCCGCAGGTGTCTCAGCAGGATATACGGTAACCTGACAGCCTCTCTTTAATAAAGATTTGATAATATTTCTCTTAACACCGAGATCGATAACAGCTACCTTGTAGCCATCTCCCGGATAAACTTTCTTTTCTTTGCATGTAACATCAAGAACAACATGTCCCATCTCCCATGCTTTGATCCGCTTCAGACAATCTTCAAGGTCATAAGAAGAATTTGTTGTGATCATGCCCTTCATTGTACCCTGATTTCTGAGGATCTTTGTCAAGGCTCTGGTATCAACTCCCTCGATACCTGTTATATTGTTATTAATAAGGAACTGGTTAATACTCTGTTCACTTCTGAAGTTACTTGGCTTCTTCGCAATCTCTCTTACAATAAATCCTGACTGCCATGGTTTATCAGCCTCCATATCTTCCAGACATACACCATAATTACCAATCAACGGATATGTCATACAAACTGCCTGCCCGGCATAGGATGGGTCTGTCAACACCTCTAAGTAACCTGTCATAGACGTATTGAAAACAATTTCGCTTATGATCTCATCGGTTGCTCCAATACTGGTGCCTTCAAATACATGTCCATCTTCAAGTATCAAAAAAGCTTTCATAATACAATTCCTTTCTTCTTTTTTCTATTTTTGCTCAAAAAAAAAGAGTGAACAGAGAATCTGTGCACACATACAAAGATCCTCATCTGCCTCTTTTTTCTAGTTTTGTCAATTCTAACACATTTGTTATTGTTAGACAACACTTTTTCATCGAAATTCGTCAACTTATTTCTGAGCAGCTTCCTGCTTCATTTTTTCTGTTGCTTCATACGCTCTTCTGCTGAACTCACAGCCGCAGAAGTTCTGTCTATATAAATTATATTTCTTTGAAAGCTCGATTGAGCGTTTATATCCGTTTTTCTTCTTAAAATCACTATGTAAAAACATTATACCATACTGCTCACCCAGCTCTTCTCCGATTTCATTGAGCCAGTCTGCATTTTTATGTGGACTGATCGACAAGGTTGTGGTGAAATAGTCATATCCATGTTCTTTTGCAAACGCGGCACTTTTATCCAGACGAAGTTTATAACAGGCATAACACCGTATCCCGCGTTCCGGCTCTTCTTCCATTCCTTTTGCCATTTCAAGAAACCGTTCGCTCTCATGCTCTTCCAGATATGGTTTCACCCCATTCTCCTGATATACTTCATGGACAAAGCGTTTCAATTCGTTCCAGCGTTTCCCGTATTCTTCATCACTTGTGATATTCGGATTATAAAAATAAGCAGTAATATCAAAATAATTGGCCAGGACTTCCAGACAATGACTGGAACAAGGGGCACAGCAGCAATGAAGCAAAAGCTTCTTTTTACTGCCGGAATCCGATATTTTCTTCAATTCTTCTTCCATCATAGTATAATAGTTTGCATTTTTCACTATTTATCTCTCCTTTTTTATAAAAAATAACGGAAGTTTTTCCCTATTCTTGTCTTTTTGTGCATTATTAACAGTTGACTTTGTGCTATCTATACAATATACTATATTCAAACAAACATAGGCATACTATATGATGGAGGTGTTTATCATGACAGTTGAACAGGCAATCAAAAAATATAAATTACAGCCGGTAAGTGTCAGTGTTGCTAAAGTGAAGGCCAAAGAACTGAATGTGGAGGAAGTTTTGTACATGAATGTACAGAAGAATAAATACGCCTACATTGTTAAAGATGGTGCACGGGGAATCATGCTTTACTCCGACGAAAGAAGTCTTTATACCAAACTGTATAAAGGGCTTAAGATGACTCCTCTTCAGCCATAATTTCGTATTTAATTTCACACCACATAAAAGAAGCTTATCATCAGAAGTCCGGATTTCAGACCGGATCTGTTATAAGCTTTTTTTATTACTCTAAATGTCGCAGCTTCTTCAGCAACAAAAAACTCTCATTTCATTTATTTAAAATAATCTGTACTCCGGTAATTCCTCTCCAAACAGAAAATGCCTGATTCCATCATCCACAAATATTATGATCAATGAAAGAAACATCCACAGCACAGAATACGGCAGACATATCTGCCCCATTACATTATATGGCAGGTATGAATAATCCCATACTCCAACATGAAAGATCAGATTTACGATAACTCCGGTTACAAATTCAAACAAAGTTATGATCCCTGACGATAAAATCATCTGTAGCGGAATCGGCATTCTCGGGAACATCTGATTCAAACCTCCGCAGGCAATCATACACAGCCCCCCACAGATTATCATGGAATAATGAGAATAATCTCTGGTAAATATCTCAAGAAAATAATATACCATCCCTCCGGTCAAAAACAAAGACAGATATTTAAAAAAAGTAATCTTCATCGCAAGCACCTCTTTTTATAGTATCTGTCTTTCTGCTTATAAATATGTGTCTGTTCCTGACTTTCTCTATTCCCGGATTTTTCCCTTAAAAAATTGTTTTACATGTTCAATCGTCTTTGCATCAAGCTCTAACAAGACTTCCTCTGTGCGGTTATTCTTATTCAGGATAAAAGAATAAACAGGATTCTCTGTGTTCTTATCCTTTGAAGTGAAATTAATCGTTTTAATACCGGAATTTGCCTGATGCTCATTATCCCTATAGATTGAATCTACAGTCGTGATCTGCTTTACTTCTCCACCTTCAAAATGATACACCTGTTTTCTGCTGCTCTTTGCGGTGATCCTTGCAACCTCAACATCATCATTTACAAACAAATATTCAAACTCACACTCTTTTCGATTGATCGCAAGTGAAAATATAATTACACCAACAACCGCAAGCGGAAGTCCAAAGATTGCGCCTCCCGGTACAAAGAACATAAAAAATGCTCCCACCACAGTGATAAATGCTCCAAGTACAATCAATACCATAATTCCGGCAGAAGTCTTTGTTTTCACTATATGTTCTACATATCCATCTGTTGTCATTTTATTTCTCCTTTTTGTATATACATTCTATAATTATTATACATGGTATCCATACTTTTTTAAACCACTTCATTTATGAAAATATGATCTGATTTTCTATATAATTCTGTGCACTCCTTATACGGCTCATAAAACATGATCCCATGGCCTTTCTTTATCATCTTATGATCTGTATATGTTCCAAACAATTCAACCTCAGAAAATACAGGAATATCACTCTCGCAAATTCCATATAACAACGGATCGATTGATCCGGTAACTGTACAATACTGAACGATCTCTGCGCGATCCCCATCATACATAATTCCATATACCGCTGCTATCTCATTTTCATCCTTTATAATATATACATCACCGAATAGAGACTGACATTCCATTCCAAGATCCTCCAGGTAGGCTCTGGTTCGTGGTACAAAGAGATCATAACGTTGTGTCAGTTTTACAGAAAAGCTTTGCAACTGTTCATCTGTTATATCTTCCAACCCACAAAGCTCATAATCATTCTTCTCAGGTTTCAGATCTGTTATATTATAAAAGCCGCTTTCTACCACCGGAACAAATCCCAGTCCTTTATAATAGATCTCTTTCTCCGGCATCAGATAAATATAATCGTAATTATTCTCTGCCGCATATGACAGCACATACTTCATTAACATCGACATAATTCCCTGTTTGCGAAATTCCGGGACTGTCGCAACTCCAACAACATAACCGCCCTTTTTATATGCTGTCACTCCTGCTGTCGTCTCAGCAAGAGTATATGGATTTAAATGCACCATGGAAATGATCTTAGAGCCATTCTTTGCCACAAAGATCTGATTCCTTATTGCTACACTTGAAAAATAATAATCCATATATGCATCCTGATCGTCAAATGACTGTTTCCAGAGTTTTCGTATCTCGTTCAAATCTTCCGCTCCGGCAATCTCTATCCTGATCGAATCAAACGATTTACGATCCATATGATCGTATCTTTCTTCATTCATACCCGAACTACCTACTACCTGACCGGACAGCCCTGACAACCGGCACAGCCTCCTTGATTCATTCCCATAACATCATAATCATAGTTTCCAACAGTCTCTAACAGACAGACAGCCTGTGAACTGATTCCAAGGCCTGCTCCGGTAAATCCCAGCTTTTCCTCTGTCGTAGCCTTCACATTCACCCTGTTCACCGGAAGCTCCAGACATTCTGCAATATTCTTTCTCATATCTTCTATATATGGGGCAAGCTTCGGCTGCTGTGCTATCACTGTCGCATCTATATTCTCTATAAAGAAAAAATTCTCGTCCAGAAGCTTCTTCACTTCCTTTAACAGCACCATGCTGTCTGCACCCTTATAACGGTCATCTGTATCCGGAAAATGCTTGCCGATATCTCCCAGTGCCGCTGCTCCAAGAAGCGCATCCATGATCGCATGTAGCAGAACATCTGCATCTGAATGCCCAAGCAATCCTTTCTCATATGGAATCTCCACTCCGCCAAGGATCAACTTTCTGTCTTCTACCAATTTATGAACATCATAGCCCATTCCAACTCGCATATTTGATTTCTCCTTATTTCTTATTTACCCATCTCACCCGATGATAAAATGTTTATCCATTCTATAATAATTTATCCATTCATAATCATAATTTATCCATTCATAATCAACGAACTTTTCTGCAAAGAAAAAATCGTCATGACATTCATGACGATTAAAGGTTAGTAGCGGGAGGGGGATTTGAACCCTCGACACTGCGGGTATGAACCGCATGCTCTAGCCAACTGAGCTATCCCGCCATATTTTATTTTAAATGGGACCTACAGGGCTCGAACCTGTGACCCTCTGCTTGTAAGGCAGATGCTCTCCCAGCTGAGCTAAGATCCCATTTCGTTTGTGTTCTCTGTCGAACACCTTTGCTAGTATAAGGGATATACCGATAATTGTCAAGAACTTTTTTCAACTTTTTTTAAAACTTTTTTATCTGTTAAAAATTCTACTTCCGACTACATTCGATGATTGTCGATCAGACTGATAATCAGGTTCACAATAAACAAAATTGCAGCAACCGGAATGATCACATATACAAGAATCTTAACTCCAATCACAACAAGCAATACAATCAGTGCAAGTAATAAAATAAGTCCGATTCCGATCACAACCTTCCCAAGCGTTGTAGAAAAATCAAGTTTTCCAAAGCAGACACTGGTATTTCCATTTTCATCCATTTTGACATGCCAGCCCTTTGGTGCGTCTTCTCCATCTCGGCTCACACTTCCGCGTCCGCCGCCTGTTGTCTCTGTATAAGTATAACTCTGTTCTGTCCGGTCAGCTCCTGCGGTATCAACAATCGTCTTTGCGATCAGTCGCCCGGAGCCAAGTTCCGCAACAATCTCCTCCTCAGTCTTTCCTTCTGCCAGTTTTCTCCGGAAATAAGACTCATAATATTCTATTGTTTCACAATATTTCTCATATGATACATTGCCATCCAGCCCTTCTCTGAGCTGATCCATAAATTCTTTCTTGCTCATATCTATCACACTTCACCCTCGCCTGTTCATCAGACATTGAGTTTTCCTTTCTCCCGTACTGTCGCGGGCATTTTGTTTTACAATAATAAAATCATGTATTTACATATACAATGATCACATAATATTCTCCCATATCTTCAACCAGATACTTAAGTTTTTTTATAGCCGAACTGTCATAGAGAAATGACAGATCCGGTCTGTCCGTATCCATATAATAAACAATTGCTTCGAGCACATCCGAGCGTCCGATCTGCTTCGTGATCCCTTTCTTATATGCTTCAAAATCATCAAATACTGCAAATGTCTTCACATAATAATTCATATCTGTATCTGTGCAGGTACGGTAAAACTCCCGTTCCCATGTATGATTTTCGGCAAGTGTATCATCTGTCAGATTAAAATATGTGTGTTTTACATATTCACCCATATCCGGAACCGCATCATCCCAGGTCAGATCAATATTATACCATTCCCCGTCAAGTTCTATCTGATTCCATGCATGCAGATCTCCATCCGCAGTCCCTACCACAATATCACAAGGAATATCCAAACAGGTCATCAGCATAAAAAATGCCTCTGCATAGCCATCGCAGACCGCCTTATGGGATACAAGAACACCATAAGCATCATATGCATCCTGCTGTTCCTCTGGAAAGCCATATACACAGTTCTTTATCAGATAATCATGTGCTGCTTTCTCCTTATCAAAATCGCTCATCGGTTCTTTAATGCAGGTCTTGTAAAATTCTATATATGAATCATACATGGCAAGTGCTTTCTTTTTATCCGATGGTATCTCTTCCTCAAAAAGCACCTTCCGGATCACATAATAATTCTCACTCCGATCAAAAGAAAGTTGAATTGCAAGATAATCGCCGGAGGACACCAGTACTCGATAGGTATCTACACTTCCAAATGCCGAATCCACATATTTATTGATATCACTTATATCCTTTATCTTTACATTTTTTACATAAAAGATATCAGAATCATTTCCATCTTCCATCGAATGCATCACATTTGTTCGTAATGCTACCATTCCGTCCACAACATCCTGACGATGAAATATATTAAAAAATGCCCATCTTCCTGTATAGAAAAGAACGATCAGCACAAGTGCCGTAATGATTCCTTTCAAAATAAAATGTCGTTTCTTCATCCAATCCATCCATTCTGACAATTTAGGTTATTTTATCATCTGTCCGCAACTGCTGTAAACCTGTAAATGTCTTTTTCATAAAAATTTGATATTTACCGTGCAAAATTCTTCTGCTAATCCCTGTTTTTGTTGATTAAGCTCTCATCCTGTTGTAAAATGAAACAGTTAAAATAATTTTAGAGAAAAGAGGAACTACATTATGGCACAGCTCTGGGGTGGTCGTTTCACAAAAGAAACAGACCAGTTAGTATATAACTTTAATGCTTCGATCTCTTTTGATCAGAAGTTCTATAAACAGGATATCCGCGGAAGCATCGCGCATGTTACCATGCTTGCAGCATCCGGCATCCTTACGGAAGCAGAACGAGATCAGATCATCGACGGCTTAAACAGCATCCTTACCGATGTGGAAAACGGTACACTTGAAATCACATCCAAATATGAAGATATTCACAGCTTTGTAGAAGCAAATCTGATCGACCGTATCGGTGATACCGGTAAGAAATTACATACCGGAAGAAGCCGTAATGATCAGGTAGCTCTTGATATGAAACTCTATGTAAGAGATGAGATCGTCGAAATTAAAGCTCTTGTGCTGGAATTAATGAACACCTTACATTCCCTGATGAAGGAACATATCCACACATATATGCCCGGATTTACACATTTACAGAAGGCGCAGCCGATCACTCTCGCCCATCACTTTGGTGCATACATGGAGATGTTCAAGCGTGATTACGGCCGTCTGTGTGATATCTATGCAAGAATGAATTACTGTCCACTGGGTTCCGGCGCTTTAGCCGGCACAACTTACCCTCTGGATCGTGAGTTAACTGCTTCCCTGCTTGATTTTGCAGGTCCTACTCTTAACAGTATGGATTCTGTTGCAGACCGTGATTACTGCATCGAATTATTATCCGCTCTTTCAACGATCATGATGCATCTGAGCCGTTTCTCAGAGGAGATCATTATCTGGAATTCAAATGAATATCAGTTTGTTGAACTGGATGACGCATACAGCACAGGAAGTTCGATCATGCCACAGAAAAAAAACCCTGATATCGCAGAGCTGGTTCGTGGTAAGACTGGACGTGTCTATGGCGCACTGACTTCTCTCCTTACCACAATGAAGGGAATTCCGCTTGCTTATAATAAGGATATGCAGGAGGATAAGGAATTTACCTTTGATGCGATCGATACCGTAAAGGGATGTATCGCATTATTTAACGGTATGATAAAAACTATGACTGTAAATAAAGACCGTATGGAAGCATCTGCAAAGAACGGATTCACAAATGCTACAGATGCTGCCGATTATCTGGTAAACCACGGCGTTCCATTCCGTGATGCTCACGGCATCGTAGGTGAACTGGTTCTCACCTGTATCGAACGGAACATCTCGCTGGATGAGCTTCCACTAGATGACTACAAGGCAATCTGTCCGGTATTTGAAGACGACATCTATCTGGCGATCAGCATGGAAGAATGTGTCAATAAACGTAATACGATCGGTGCTCCGGGACCGGAAGCTATGAATAAGATCATCGAGATCAACGAAGCTTATCTGAAGGATCTGAATAATTAAGGAGATGAATCAGAAATGAATCGAACAACAAAAGCAAAATATGATCTGGCAGAACGAATGTTAAATGTTCACATCGAACCGGCCGAGGTTGCCATAATGAGCGATCTTCCACTCGAGGAAGTAGAAAAGCTGAAAGCAAATCTCATGAAAAACAGCGACACCGGTGGCACAACCGTTCAGGACTATATGGCAGAGCTTGCCACCGAAGCCAAATCACAGCTAGAAGCTC
The DNA here is from genome assembly GCF_037892645.1 of Coprococcus sp. HCN-4056. Taxonomy (NCBI): domain Bacteria; kingdom Bacillati; phylum Bacillota; class Clostridia; order Lachnospirales; family Lachnospiraceae; genus Coprococcus; species Coprococcus sp. HCN-4056. The sequence goes on from NZ_JBBKBL010000002.1 coordinate 352,025, forward strand.
ATAACAAGAATAAATAGAGCAAAAAAGCACCATAAATGTAAAAACTATAAAAAATATGGGAAATCACAATAACACAGATTTACCTATAAACAAATAAAGAGGTATCTATATTTTGTTCTACAGACCTTTTTCATGTCGGTTCTTAATGAACCGCGAAGCGGTGAGTTTAGCACCGCTACATAATAACTGAGACCTTACCAAGGCCATTAGCCGAGGTTAGTTCAAAGTTATACAGCGTAAAAATAGAATGAAAATGCTCTGTAGAATAAATATATAGATACCTCTTTATCATCCATATATTATCTGAGGTAGCCCTTTAGAGATTTGATCGCACTCTTTTCGATACGGCTGACCTGTGCCTGTGAAATGGCGATCTCCGATGCAACCTCGGTCTGTGTCTTTCCTTCAAAGAAACGAAGCCTTAATATATTATATTCTCTCTCATTTAATTTCTTCATTGCTTCTTTCAATGAAATATTTTCTACCCAGTTTTCTTCTTTATTCTTCTTATCACTTAACTGGTCTACGATATATAACGTATCTCCACCTTCCTGATAAACAGGCTCATACAACGAAACCGGCGTCGATATGGCATCCAGTGCTGTCGTGATATCTTCCGGTGCTACATCGATCTCCTTTGCAATTTCATCCACGGTCGGTTCCCGATCCAGCTTCTTTAACAAAGCATCCTTTGTGTAGATTGCCTTATATGCAATATCTCTTAACGACCTGGATACCCTGATACTGTTATTATCCCGCAGATACCTCCGGCATTCTCCGAGTATCATCGGAACTGCATACGTCGAAAACTTCACATCCATACTCCGGTCAAAATTATCAATTGCTTTTATCAATCCTATGCATCCAACCTGAAACAGATCGTCAGGGTTCTCATTTGAATTCGAAAATCTCTGGATCACACTCAGAACCAGTCGCAGATTGCCCTTGATAAAGGTCTCTCTGGCAGCCATATCTCCCTGCTCGATCCTGTCAAACAATTCATTCTTTTCCTTGTCTGTCAGCAACGGAAGTCTGGCTGTATTCACACCACATATCACTACCCTGTTCAGTGCCATATCATGTTCCTCCTGCTTATGTCTGCCTGTCTGTCAAACGGATTTTTTCTTAGGCCTCATAAGAAAAGGATTTACATTTTCAGGGTAGATTATTCATTTATTTAATTCTTTCTGAACTCTAACAGTTCCAGTCCTTCATTATGCTCAAGCACCTGATTGATAACCCATTCATTTGCAAATAATAACAATGGATTACCTTTCATATCCTTCACCTTCTTAACATCGCTGACACGTTTCAGCTTTGTAAGATCTGTAGATGGATCTTTTACCCAACGGATATAGTTATAAGGGATCGGCTCTAAACGGATCTCACATCCATATTCATTCTCCAGTCTGTATTTTAATACATCAAACTGAAGAACACCTACAACACCTACGATAATCTCAGACAATCCTGCTGTAAACTCCTGAAAGATCTGAATTGCACCCTCCTGCGCGATCTGAGTAACACCCTGTACAAACTGCTTACGCTTCATCGTATTCATCTGAACAACACGACAGAAATGCTCCGGCGCAAATGTCGGGATTCCTTCGTACTGAAATTTCTTACCCGGAAATGTAAGAGTATCACCGATTGAAAATAATCCCGGATCAAATACACCGATTACATCACCCGCATATGCTTCTTCTACGATCTTACGATCCTGCGCCATAAGCTGCTGCGGCTGGGATAATTTTAATTTACGCTTGCTGGCTGCATGGTAAACCTCCATACCGGCTTCAAATTTACCTGAACAGATACGCATAAATGCGATTCTGTCACGATGCGCTTTATTCATATTTGCCTGTATCTTAAATACGAAAGCTGAAAATGGTTCTGTAACCGGATCGATCACACCCTGATCCGACATTCTTCCAAGAGGAGGTGTCGTCATTTTCAGGAAATAATTCAGGAACATATCGATACCGAATGTATTCAGTGCAGAACCAAAGAATACGGGTGAAAGCTCTCCCTTCTGAACCTTCTCGAGATCGACTTCATCGGTTGCACCGTCAACCAATTCAATTTCTTCCTTAAACTGGTCATACAGGTACGGTCCGATCAGATCCTTAAGCTCCTGATCCTCGATATGATATTGCGTCTCCGCAGCCTTCTTCGCACCACCGGTTGAGATTGCTTCAAAGGTATCGACCATCTTGGTCTCTCTGTCATAGACACCCTTAAATTCCTTACCGGAACCGATTGGCCAGTTCATCGGACAGGTACGTATTCCAAGGACATTTTCAATCTCATCTAACAATTCAAATGTATCTCTTGCATCACGATCCATCTTATTAATAAATGTAAAAATCGGGATATGACGCATTACACAGACCTTAAAAAGCTTGATCGTCTGTGCCTCTACACCCTTTGATGCATCAATAACCATAACAGCAGAATCCGCAGCCATCAGGGTTCGATATGTGTCTTCTGAGAAATCCTGGTGTCCCGGTGTATCAAGAATATTGATACAGTAGCCTTCATAATTAAACTGAAGAACGGATGAGGTAACTGATATACCTCTCTCCTTCTCAATATCCATCCAATCGGATACCGCATATTTGGAATTTGCTTTTCCTTTTACCGATCCTGCCGTATTGATTGCACCACCAAACAGGAGAAACTTCTCTGTTAAAGTCGTCTTACCGGCATCCGGGTGGGATATGATCGCAAATGTTCTTCTTTTCTTGATCTCGTTTTCGATATTCTTGTCTGCCATTTCTAATTTCCTCTTTTACTCATAATTGAATCTTTATTTTTTTTAGCCCACATCATCAACGATTGAATGTTGACCGACATTTTTTCCAATTCAGACAGAACCGAATCAAACTGCTCCAGTTCTCCTTCATCTACAATTCCATCGGAGGTGATATTGATCAGTTGCTCCGTGATATTCTCCATCTTCTGAGAAGATCCAAGGAACTGAAGGATCAGTCGATCCAGGCTATCTGCATTGATCGGTTTCACTGTCTCACGACCGATTGCACACTCCCCTGAGCAATACATATTACAAAGCTCCGGTATCTCATATACATCCGCCATCGCCAGAACTTCTTCCGGATAAGGAACTGACATGCCAAGCTCGATCCGTGATAACCGCGTCCGGTCAATATTTAAAATCTCAGCCGTCTTTTCCCGGCTGGTAAGATTTGGATTATTCTTTGATGCATTATATCTTGCGATATAATACGGATTATTCAGTGCTTTCGTAGCTTTTTTACTCATATCATGTTCCTCCAAAACTTCACTTATGTATCAGTACATAAATTTTCATCATCATATTACCACACAATCTACATTCTGAGAAGAAAAAAGAACCGACTTATCAGAAAATACAGTTTCTTCTAACAAACCTTCCTTATCTGCACAGGCACAGAGATTATATTCCCGACCTGTTTTATCTGTTATTCTGAATTCCCGGAAATAGATATTTTTCTTTTTCATCTCTGAACGATCCATAATTTTTTTCTGAGTCGGTTCTGAAAAATCAAGTCCTTTTCCTGTCATCTTACCAAATGATTCCATCCGGGTCCAGACCCGTGCAAAATATAACGCAGCCGCATCCGGATCCAACTTCTTATATTGTTCTCTGTCCGCTTCTGAAAATAACCGGTTCACGATTTTCTCCCGTCCACCCTGTATCAGCTCGATATCAATGCCACAGGACAGATCGTGCTTCGTTTCTTTATGAAAGATCAGAACTGCAATGTATCCGCTGTGACTGATATTAAATGCTATCTCAGGATGATCTGCCAGATAAACCTTGCCATGCTCCATGATCTGATAGCGACAGTCTTTCTCAGACAAATGACACTCTTTTAACGCCCGGTCAAGCAAAATTCCCGCAGCAACCGACAATTTCTTATCCTTCTCATATCGAAGCCTATTCACTTTTTCCAAACGATACTCAGACAGCTCTTCCAGATACTTTTTCATCTGCTCCTCTGTCATATCCGACACATCCGCATACCAAATCAGCATGGAAATTTTCCTTTCTATCTATTCATGTAAACCTTTTTCTAGTATAACCATATTCCGGTAAAAATCAAATTTAAAAAAACCCCACATACGAAAGTTTGAAAAACACTAACGGTTTCATACACCTCCACATGTAGGATTCTTTCATACTATTTATTATAACGTGCAAAGATTCGGGAAATCTCTCATATCCCTATTCACTTCGTCAATATGCAGTCCCTTGTAAGAACTATCTACTGCATTATAGGCTTTCTGCATCTCTGCTGTACATGCCATCATAGATGCAGGCACGCCGACATACATATCATTGATCGAAATCTCGATCTCACCAGGATTCAATGTAATGGAATCCTCCTTCTCATTATATGGTTTATCCATCAGGATTCCTTTTACTGCCCTACTGAAATACGGCATTACATTTGGCACTGATATATATTTCTTATTCAACAAAAGTTCTTTGTAGCCATCCTTGAGCACACATAACTGCTTTTCTTCCTGAATATCATTTACAAATGCAGCAGCTACCTTCTGCATAACTTCATCCCGTCGGTCATTTGTCAATGAACCAAACATAACATTGATATCATTCTCTGCAAGTTTCTTATCAGAAAATGCAACGGATAACATCTTCTCCGGCCCATATGCTCCGATACCGCTAAATAAACGACGATAAATCTTCTCCATCGCATCCTTGACAGGAACAACTCTTCCATTATCAATATTCGATTCATTATCTAACATCAACCGGATCAGTCCATCCTTCACCTCATTGATACGACTGTCATTTACATAATCAGTTGGAAGGAATTCATGTCTGGCTGCATTCTTTAATATATTCTTGGTTGTTACCTTACCTTCATTCGCAAGATTTTCGATTGAATTCTTCAAATCTTCTCCAAATTGGGAATAAATCTCATCCAAACGCTCTGCTCTCTGCTGCAGCCAACGAAGTGTATCACCAAACAGATCCTGTGCATCGATCTCATCCATGATCCGGTTTCGTTCTGCTGCAAGTGTCTCTTTGATACAGGCATCATAATATCCATTCTCTGTCTCACGCTTTGCTGACGGGAAAGTGAAGAAACGCTTTGCAACAATCTCACAGATAGATTCTATAATTCTGGAGTATTCACCGGATGGTGTATATTTACTGTGAAGCTCCTGCAGCTTCTTAACCTCTGCCATCATACCTCTGGTAGAATCTGCTACACCGGCTGTTGGTGCTCCGATAATATCAATCGCTGCATACGGACCGCATACCTTGATATATCTGGCAATTACAGCATCTAAGGAATTCCACAATTTATTCTTAATGGACTTGATCATGACCGGAAGCTCTTTATCCATATTATCAAGCTTCTCACCCATATGTTCTCTGAGTCCATCTGTATGCTTCTTGATCATCTTATAGGTTGGCTTCGTAAACTGTCCAAACTGGATTAATCCGTTCACACTGAGGTTGATCTCATCTCCCGGTTCTGCATGAAGAAAATCATCCAGCTCTTTTAACGCATCCTTGATATCCACTTCAATCTGCGGATTGTCAAATGGCGAAACAAACAAACGCTTATATGCTTTGTTAAACAGATCACTCTCACAGATATTCTCAATCTCACGGATCGGTATCTTGTAATCTGCTTCACTGACAACCTTATAATAACAATTTGCTGTCGCAATCTCAGAATCCGAATGTTCCATCTTCCAGTTTGTCACAGAATATTTCTCATTGTCAAAGAATACATCCCGAAGCAGCTTTCTGTCATCGTTTACATCATTGTTACCGATATATTTGTTACATGCAAGTTTATATAGGAAGCTTGCTGTGTCCATCAGAACTGTACCCTCCGGCAGGTATCCCTGGCTGTCCTTCTTACCGGATACCAGCATACAGGCATCGAACAGATTCTCCCGGATCACCAGCTTGTGGGTGGTGCTTTCAAATATATATGCATCATCCTTTTCTGAAAGCTTCATATAGTAATCGACTTCTTTTAACGCAGCACAGCCATTTGCCATCATCCGGAACATTAACTCCGGATCTTCCGTTACGCTCTTGTTGCCAAATATAACATCCGGCATCAACAGGCAGCCTCCGATTCGAAGATTCGCCCACTTCTTTGCTTTTCCATACGCCCGGATATTATATGTAAGATCAGATAAGATACCGCTTCCGGTTCCGCCGGAAAGACTGGATACAATGATCACATCCATCCAATTACCATTCGCCTTATCATGAATCTCTTCCAGTCTGTCAAATAACAGCATACGGATATCTTCATAAGCATTTGAAAACATGAGTCGTCCGATCTGACGATTGCCATGCGCACCATCTTTTGTCACTGTAACATCCGGAAAGTCTGCATCCATCCAGTTTGCAAGATTCGGATGTACCGGATTTTTCTTTATTCCATCTGCAAGTATATTTTCAATATTCGGTCTGTAGATACTTAATACTTCAAGTGCATTAAAACCAACATGCTCTTTGCTGTCCTCAATTGTCTGTTCCATCTCAGGAATGTCTGAATCAATCATCAGAAAATGAATATTATCCTCCGGTATGATATCATCAACCATCATCCCCTTTAAGTTACAAACGGTTCTGCTTCCGACACCGCCAAGACCGATCACCAGCAGATTCCCATTAAACCGATCATCGTGACTGATTCTTCCAAATACGCGGATATCCCTCAGCTTGCTAAATTCTTCTTTTTGCGTATCAATAAGTATCATATACAATCTCCTTAATTATAACCATTCCCCCGGCACAGAAGCGGCTTCCGTCAATTCTGTGCAGTCTCGTTACAAATATACTAACATACATATTTATGCTAACACTATTTTATGTGATTTTCAACAAAAAACTACATATTTTTTAGAGGTTTTGCATTCTTTTTTCTATGCAATCTTAATATTCTACGCATAGCTCTTATTCTTTATGCATAAATTTTTGTGACAAAAAAGTCCATCAGACTTGCTCATTCAAAAAACAAGTCTGATGGACTTTTTCTGTCTATAAATTTCTCTAATAAAATATTATACAAAATACTTAATACCATCTTCTCATAGTAATTTTCATTACTATAAGTAAAATGTAGGCAAATTATATATTATTCATTGGTTAAATATACGACAACACCCTTGTTTGCCGGGAGGTCTACGATCAGCTTCCCATCGCGGATCTCAAGGCTTTCTCCGCCTGTACAGTCACCGCCTGCGGCTACAGAGTTTCTCTCCTGCTTATGCATAGTCTGTTCGAATTCGCCGATCACACGATGCATGTTGTTCATGGTATCATTCAGATTTCCAAACAGATTCCATACTGCCTGTCCGAAGTCTGCGCCTGTTTCCAGTGCTTCTAATGCCTTACGGATATCCTCTGCCTTATAGCGGATCTCACCGGAGGCTCCGACCAACTGACCGGCTTTATCAAGCAGCTCATTTCGTGCATTTCCCCATGCCTTTGCTGTTACATCATCTGTACAGGTATCCTCCTGTACTTCTGTTATCTGATCGATCGTCAGGAGGTTGACTGCTTTATTTGCACCAATTGGCAGATTGATCTCCATGTGTGCACCGTTATCTGCATTATTCAATGCTGTTACAACTGCACGTCCATCCAGACATCTTGCAAATGCAAACTGTCCGGTCGTCAGATACAATTCCCGGTAGTCTCCATAGGTCAATTCCGGAAATCTCTGTTTCAGATGTCCAAGTGTTGTATACAATGCAGGGAGCTCATCTTTTTCATTAAAATCAGCCAGATTCAGATCCGGACGCAGATTCCAGTCTGAACCATTCTCCTTATTGCCCGGTATACCGAATTCAGAACCGTAATAGATTGACGGAATTCCCGGTACGGTATATACGAGGATCGCTACATTGTACATATGCGCCTTGTTATTTAATTTACTGTAGATTCTTGCTACATCGTGGTTATCACAGAAGGTATATAACTTCTTATCACCTACAATGCCATTTAAACGCTTGATCGTATGTGCAATCTCAAAATAGTTATGGTCGTTATGTCCGGAATACAAGCCCTTATGCAGTTCATAATTTGTTACGGAATGGAGCATATCGTTATTTGCCCATCTCGAATAATCTCCATGAATAACCTCGCCCATCAGCCAGAAATCCGGCTTTAATCCATTGCAGAAGGAACGTAATTCTTTCATAAAGCCAAAATCAAGTACGTCCGCAGCATCCAGACGGATTCCATCAATATCAAATTCATCGACCCAGAACTTTACGGTTTCAAGATGATAATTCTTCACTTCCGGATTCCAGAGGTTTAATTTCGCAAGCAGATTATATCCGCCCCAGTTATCATAGGAAAATCCATCGTTATATTCGTTGTTACCCCAGAAATTCACATTGCAGTACCAATCCTTGTATCTGGAATTCTCCCGGTTCTGCTTTATATCCTGAAATGCAAAGAAATCTCTGCCTGTATGATTAAATACACCATCTACGATGACCTTTACATCATTTGCATGACAGTTCTTTACGAACTGCTTGAAGTCATCATTTGTTCCAAGTCGTCTGTCTACCAGCCGATAATCGGTTGTATCATATCCATGAGAACCGGATTCAAATAACGGTCCTATATAAATCGCATTGCATCCGATCCGCTTCGCATGCTCCGCCCATTCATTTAACTTGTCAAAATGTGCTCCTGTCTCTCCATTGTTATCATGTGGACATCCACACAATCCAAGTGGGTAAATATGATAAAATACTGCGCTGTCATACCATGCCATAGTCTTTATCTCCTTTTATCATTTTTGTATACATATTGCAAAAAGCCATACATATCACTCATGTAAAATTATACCACAAACCTGTCGTATACGCGAAACTTTTATGCAAATTCCGATTTCCTATATATTCCATATAAATTTATCTTCCTGCATTTCATTTTTTCCCGACACATAATCATAAAAACTCTGTACACAGGGAGGCTTATAAGCAGTCGCGTCACAGACCATATAATACATCCGGTCTGCCCGGGGCTTTCTTAGCTTCAGGATTTTTACCGTAAGCCGTTCTAAGAGCTTCATATAAGGAACAACAGCAATTCCAAAGTTATGCGCTACAAGGCCGGCAATTACTTCATCTTCTTCTGTCTCATAAGCAATCTGCGGTGTCTCACCTATCAAGCTATATAATTCGTTTATCACATCCCGCATACCGGAACCTTCCGCAAAATAAATCTGCGGATATTTTAATGTATCCGCAAGATCTACATTTTTCTCTTCTGCGAGCGGGTGCCCCTCCGGGGTGATTACGACAAGATCCTGTCTGCCAACCGGAAGAACAGACAGACCGCTTTCATCCACCGGTCTGGAACAGAATATAATATCGTACTGTTTCTCTTTCAGTCCATTTACTAACTCATGTGTTGTTCCTGTATGAAATGAAAACTGAACCATTTCATCCTGTAACCTTTTCCTATAATCATCAGCCAATCCCGGAACAAAGTCCATACCAAGCGGTCGGACAAACCCTAATCTTATGACACCTTCTCCATGTGCTGCCTTCTGCATCAGACGAATGCCCTGATCGAGCGTCCGGATCGTATTCTCCGCATAGACCAGAAATTCTTCTCCATACCTCGTAAGTACAGTGTTACGTCCTGTCTTTTCAAATAATAATACCCCAAGTTCTTCTTCTAACTGGTGAATCGCATGGCTTAAACTCGGCTGTGTGATGTTCAGATTCTTTGCTGCCTTCGTGTACTGCTGTTCCTTTGCCAGTTCCACGAAATATCGTATATAAAATAAATTCATCCGTTTACCTCTTTCTATCTGACTTTTGATGTTCGATTCATTTTCTGTTTTCATCCAAAAAATTTATATTTGAATCCATTATTTATATTATACTCATAGATTTTATATAGACAATATCTATAGAATTATAAAAACTATTCATTTGTTATCATTTGCATGGAGTGTTACAATACGAAACCGTGAAAGGCATATAAAAATGAAGCAAATCCGCTTACATATAATACCGAAATAATCCATTATACATATCGATATGATAAAAACAAATGAAAGGATGCAGCTTTAAAATGAATATATATATACAAAACCATATCATCCAAGAAACAGATGCTCATATGACTCGGCATATCGTGTATGGTGAAATAGCTTTGATCGTTGCCGTATGCATAAACAGCTTCGCAGTCGTTCTGATGTTATATTCCGGTGCAGGGATTTCTGCGATTTCCAGTGTTCCTTACGCCTTTTCCGAGGTGCTCCCAAAGCTCAGCTTAGGTACTTGGACCTACATCTTTCAGGGACTTCTGGTTCTCACCCTGATGATTTTACGGAAGAAATTTGTCCCTCAATATCTGTGCAGTTTTATCGTTGGTTTTTTCTTCGGGAAACTGCTTGATGTCCATGAAATGTGGATCAACATTCTTCCAACCGCTATCGGATACCGGATTCTTTATTTTATAATTAGTTATGTGCTGATCTGTATCGGTATCGCACTTTCCAACCGTTGCGGTCTGCCAATCGTTCCTACCGATCTTTTTCCACGCGAGCTGTCGCAGATCATAAAGAAGAAATATTCAATCGTTAAGATTTCTTTTGACGTCATCTGTCTGCTTACAACTGCCTGTATGACAGGCTTCTTTCTCGGTCATATCAAAGGTCTTGGGATCGGAACTATATTGGCAGCTTTTACAATGGGAAAAGGTATTGCTATCGCCGGACAGATCATTGATAAATATATGATCTTTGTCACCTATCTGTCCAGAAAGAACTAGATTTTTATATAAATATTTTAAACAAAAATAAAATTCCATGAATGGGATAACAGGGAGCCGGAAAGCTCCTGTGTTACCCCGCCATGGAATTTTTTTAACTTAAATTTGCAGTTTTATTTTACTGTGACCTTCACCCGTTTATTTACTCCATTTAATGCAGTAACATAGATATAACAGGTTCCTTTTTTCTTTGCACGGATCGTACCCTTTGCCGTTACAACAGCAACCGCTTTATTGGTACTGCTGTAGCGAAGCTTAGCACCATGCCCTTTGGATAACAGTTTCTTCTTGTTATCCTGTAAGATAAGCTTAGTTGTTATCTTTGCTGTTTTACCTTTCTTTAAGGTATACTCTGTCTTCTTGCACTGAATCTTCTTTACATTTGTATATGTCTTGTTCTTCGGCCCTGCGATATGGAGGGTCAATCCTGTAGCAATATACTGCTTCTTCCCATTTACAATACGATATGCCTTGACACGGACTCTGTATGACTGCTTCCGGTTCAGACTCTTGCCTTTATACTTACTCAGTACTGTTGCGTTCTTCTTTGCACCTGAAATCGTCTTAACAACAGTCAGCTTCTTTCTGTTACATGGAGCTGCATAGACATCATATCCCTGTGCCCCCTTAACAGCTTTCCAGGTCAGTTGGATTCCCTTCTGTGTCCATGCAACCTTCTGTTTGCTGGAAAGTGTCTGTGAATTCTTCTCAATCTGCTTCTTAGTCAGTTCCTCTACAACCGGTTTTTCCGGTTCTAACGGAGGCTCCGGCGTCTTAACAACCGTTACCATGATCTTAATCGGTGCATTCTGTAACAGCTTCTCATCAACGGTACATACCAGTTTGCTCAGATCTGTATTGTTCGTACGGACATCTGCTGTGATATCTGTACCATTCATACTCCATGCATTGATCTCGTAGCCAGCGATCACCGATGCTGTCATTGTAACCGTGCTGTCCCGATATACTTCAAGACTACCGGATCCGGCGGATACATCCTGCATAAGATCATTCTGTTTTTTGCGATCCACATGAACAGCTATTGTTCCTGTCTTTGCTCCATCTGCTGATACCAGCTCATACTGAAGTTCTACCTTTGGAATCTCCTTATAAGTAACTGCAACCTCTACATTTTTCTCAAAGCCTGTATCTGGTGCCTGAATCTTGATCTGCTTATTGTCTGTATTTTCTATATCAGAAACCGTCATATCACTGTAAGCTGCACCATCCATCATTACTGTGATCTGATCCACTTCATATCCGGTCTTCGGTGCTGCTGTCATAACGATATCCTCTGTGTGGTATCTGTCAATATAACCACCGGATACAACATCACACTCCAGTGTTCCGTTATTATCACTGTTATATGTGACAGTTGGACGATCAAGCAGAACGAGTACAACACGCATGGATTTGTTTACACTGTTAAATGAACCTTCCTTCGCATCCTTTCCGGTTGCGATCGTCTGTTCTTCTGAACCGATAAACAGCTTCCACGCAGAGATCTGATACTGCTCCGGTACATCTGCTTTCATAACAACCGGCAGATTCTTTACGATCTTTGTATCATTGCTGATCTGCACTGAATCGCTCCATGCCGTAACAACATCATCTACCTGCTGTCCCTGTTCATTTACCGCTTCAAAATGAAGTGTTTCCATCTGGAACATATTGACAACCAACTTGATCTTCATGTTCTTCTGGACGTTGGATACTACATACTGATCTCCTCCGGTTGCTGCAACTGTATAATGTATATCATCTGTATAGATTCTCCATTCTGATACAGTAACGGATTCCGGAAGATCTGCTGTAAGTGTCACCGTTGATCCCTTTGCTGCCTTGCCATCCTGAACCTGTTCTGAGACATTGATCTTACAGCCTGCAACCGATGTATCCGGATCTTCTGCGATCACTTCTGTCTCAAATGAATATGTCTCTACCGGTTCAAATTCAACGGCCACAACAGTATCTGTCTCCACATTATCGAGTGTGATCTCTGTTCCGGCAAAGATACTTCCGTCAGTATTTTTCTGGATCTTTGCTGAACCACCATGAGAAACCGTCCACTGTTTTACGACATAATTCTCATCTGGAACCGCCTGAAGCAGGATACTCTTTCCCGTAAGGACGGTCTCACCTGTATCGATCTTGCTTCCATAGCTTCCGGCCTTTACATAATATGCCTGAAGACTTCCGTTTTCCGGCTGATCGTAATTCAACTGGTAGGTCTTTGCTGCAAAGGATACACTGACATGAACACTGCTGCTCAATGCTGAAATGATCAATGTATCTCCATTTACCACATAATCAGTTCCGAGAACCAGATCTTTTCCATCACTTCCTGTTACCTTCCATGCTTTGACCTTATAATTATCCTTTGGAATTGCTTTAAAGGATACCTTGCTCTGATCTGCTAATCCGGTTCCGGATGCAAATGGCTCTTTGGAGTCTCCACAATATCCTTTTATCGTTCCCTTGCCATCAGACTCATATCGGACTGTATACTGGTTCGATACGATCTGATATTTTCCTCTGTTCAGAGTGACGTTATATTTCTTCAGGAATTCTTTTACCAAATCTATATACTCACTGTCTTCTTCGGTTCCAACTGTAAGCCATGCGATTCCGGTCTGGTAAACACCTGCTGTCGAATTTTCATCTAACTTCGGCTCAGCCTCTATTGTCATCAGATCCGACAGTTTATATTTAGCTGCATCTGAATCCAGGATACCGGATTCTGTGTCATCACCCGCATATTTTACAACAACATCTGACAGGCTTAATACTTTATCTGCCATGTCATCCTCTGATATACCATCCTTTGATGGAGCAGTAATAACGATCGGCCGTTTGCTTACGGTAAGCATCTTCATCGCATATGATTTGGTCTGACTGGTACCGTTCTGTCTGGTTATCGTCGCAACAAATGTATGCTGTCCCGGCCATTTTGGAGTAAATGTATTGCTGGCTATATTTTCCGTTACAACCTTATCCTCTCCATCCACATAGGATACCTGATAAGATACAGAAGCATCTGCTGCAAGCGGTTCTGTCGTTATATTGCCGGATGTATCGTTTTCCCGTTTTCCCTGTCTGACTTCTAACTTAATGGTATTGCCATATTCCGCATTGTTTCCGGAAAGAACGTATACCGTATTATCCGTACGATCTACTACATAATAAACAGTCTGTGTATCAGTAGGATATAATGATGTATTTCCTCCATAAGATACAGTTACCGTATAATCTCCGGCTTCTTCCGGATTCCATACAACAGAAGCATTACCATTCTTATCTACATCGGTTGATATATCACGAATAGAACCGGTCCGGTTATTGAAGAAGTTTACATTTACAATTCCTGTTTTATCGATATTGACAGAAGATGTAACTGCCTCTGCAACATGGATCTGAACCGTTGTCTGATCTCCCTTTATGATATCTTCAACCTGTGTATCATATGTTTCATTTACGGTAACAACCTCCCCAGGGGTAACACCATACTGCTTAGATGCTCCACTTCCCATAAGAGAAAAGGCATCATCCGTAGCGATCTTTAATTCATTAAATGTTGTAATGATCTGCTCCTGCTGGTTCTCATCTGTTACCGTCTGCTCAGTCTTGTAATAATACGTCTCATCCGCAGTCCGATCTGCTTCGGCGGATTTTGCATACATGATATAAGCATTATTTCCTTCGTATGCCTCCGGCCAGTACAGATACCAGGTTGTTCCATCAACCTCGATATACTGCTGATTTGTAGTGCCAGCAGATTCTTCTTTATATCCGGCATAAGCAGGCACATAGGACTGAACAGTACCGGCATACGCTTTTGCTGTAATTGCTCCATCTGTACCCTGTTCCAACTGATACCACTGTGTAACTGCTTCTGACATAGCATCTGTGCTGTACAACAATATCTCACCATCGGCTGTTACTGCTGTATATGCATAATAAGTCTTGCCCGCTGCAGTCTCTGTCACCTGTTCTGTCACAGGCTTTATTGTATCTGCATCAACTCCATTCCAGAGAGCGGCTGCATCACCGGTTGTTCCACTCTGGAATACATTTGGTATTACTTCATTTAATTTCACCTTTGCAGTTGCTGTTCCTGCTGTCTCATTATATCCTTCCAGTACATACCATTCATTTGTCTGGCTGTCAAAATAGATAAATTCCGGTATTACTGCATCCGGATATACAGCGGATGCCACTGCACCATTCTTATACTGGACAAATGTCTCCTTCTGTGTTCCGATCATAACCGCTACAGTCTTCGATACCGTACGTTCATTCGTAACCGTCCGTGTCTGTGTGTACTGTCCAAATGCTGTATTGGTTCCCTTATTCGCACTGTCGGACTGTGTATTGCTAATCGTTGCTGTCATCATACTGTCAGCCCTTCCAACATGCAGGATACCCGGAGCTCCATATGCATATAACCGCACACCCTTTATCAGCTCAGAAAGAACGCATCGATAAGAATTGCCATCCATATCCTCTGTGATACCATTTAACTTCAATGTACTTCCATTTATACCGGAAGCTTCTTTGTCAGTCAGGTTTACCCAGTTGACCGAACCTGCTTTTCGAACCTGCCATGCATAGGACAGACCGCCTTTTGCATTTGCAGACGGAAGTGCATCGATCACAAAGCTCGCATTACCGCCGACAACAACTCTCTGTACACTTGTCATGCTTAAGATATCCGGTTTCTCACTGTCAGCCAGTGTATGAACGGATACCTCCGGTGTGTATTCGGAGTATACAGTCTCGCCTCCGCTGTTTGTTCCAACTGAACGAAGTGCAAATTCATATTCCGTCGATGGTTTCAGTCCATCATAGGTGTAAGAAGAACTGTCACCGCTGATCGTATCTAACAGGCTGTATTTATTGGTTGTAATACCATCATTAAATACCTGATAGATCTCATATTTCTCTGCCTTCTTATAACCACTTTCCCATGCAAGCGTTACATAATCCGCGGTCACTGTATCCACACTGATATCTTCCGGTGGAGATGGCGGCTGTTCGACATTCTTTACAACAAAGCCAAGGATCGGAACATTGTTGTCGCCAAGTTTTGCCTGCCAGATACCAAATTTTGTACTGAAGCTGTACTGGGAATCCGTCGCTGGCGGGTAAGCTACCACGCCTTCCTTTGATACTGATGAATAATCAAATGTTGTCTTACCGGAGCCCCAGCCACCGCCAAGCTTGACACCACCGCCATAATTCATCTTCGCCACTTTGGCATCTATCTCACCTTCTACACCAAGTGTCAGTTCGAAGCTGTTCGTCTGGGTCATTGTTTTACTGCTCTGTGTATTGTTCGTAATATTCATAGCTACCGTTGTCTGGTCATTGACCTTATTATTGATCTCTACCCAGTTCGGATAGCCAACAAACCCCTTCATTCCAAGTGAACTGGTCGCATAGGTATCCGGACATCCCGGCGTACTGGACAGAATATCCTTCGTAATTACCTTATTCTGCAGAGTTTCATCACTTTCTGCAAATCGGTTAAAGGTATCTACATCCATGGTCGAATAGACCGGCTGCTGCTGCACTCCGACCTCCATGGTATACGATGCACTTCCATTCGCCGGTGTGATGACATATTCATACAATATAACCGGCGTTCGATAAAGTACTACCTGATTCTTCGTACCATCATTTTCAAAACTAATCGAATACTCATGGGAAAGCTCATCCTCATACGACCACTCCCAGTCATGGGTATAGGACGCCTCCGTATGGAACTGCAATGCTGAAGAACCGATGGAAAATGATGCATATGCTCCGATGGATGCCATCTTCGTCTTACTGGTTACCGTTCCTTGTCCGGATAGCTTACCATATAAGGTTTCTCCGATATTGCCATTATAATAATTATCCTGAAGCTCTCCAAAATATGGAGCAGCCTGTAATATAGCCAGAATATCTACATTACTGTATGTATATTTCTTGCTCTTAAAGGTAAATACATCTGTATCTTTATCCGCATCAACTGCTGCAATCGCCAGGCAAGGGAAATCACTCATACCGACATGCCGCACCAGCTCATTTGAACTTGAATCAAAGTAACTGCCCGGTGTACAGATACCGGTTGATGAATTCTTGTTCTGTTCCTTACCGGACATGTTCACCCGGTAAAAGTACCGGTTAAAGCTCTGTTGCTTATATCCGGTCGTATATAAAACCTGCTCAATTCCCAGATCATTTTCATCAAAGTTTCCTGCCACACATCCGTCTACCCAGGTATCGGATATGATATAACCGCCGATTCCTTTATCACTGCTCTGACATACCTTGGCTGTATAGTCCTTTTTCCATGATTCATTTTCAAACTTCCAGAAAACACCATCTAAGAAAACCTGCTCCGCATCATTTCTTCCGTTTACTGCCGCACAGGTCAATGCAGGAAGCGGATGCACATTATCATCTTTATCAAAGCCTGCATTTACAAAATTACACATATCCATTACGTTTCCGCCGGATGGAATTAATGTCTCCACATCTTCATTTGGATCGTATTTCAATGTTACCAGCATATACTTTTTATTTGAACCGGATTTATCTCCATCCGGGCCATCATTATCACTGTATACACCGGCAACTACAACTTCCGGGAAGCCATCAAAATCAATATCACCTGCTGCTACAGATGCGTAACGTATATATACACTGCATGTATCCTTATCCATTACATACTTATTCATCTGCTGTGGTTTCTTGTTCTCTACCTTATAACAGGCAAATACAGAGCTTCTCTGCTGCAGCTTCTTTCCATCACTGTCATCGTGGATATTCGAATAGGAACCAACCAGAAGGATCTCATCTTTACCATCCCGATTGATATCCGAAGTTTCTATCGACATGTTGATTGTTGCTCTTGCTGTCTTACCATTATTGGTAAATTTACCTGCCATATCCGCTCCGGTATTTCCCATAAAACTACGAACCGGAATATTATCACTGATCGGCGATAAGGTGATTCCGTCCAGGATCATAATATACGGATCTCCACGTTTTGGAACATAGACTGCGATATCTTCATCTCCATCACCATCAAAATCTCCTGCCTTTAATGTAAAATAATTCTTATAGGCACTGTATTTTTCCAACTGATTATCCCGAAGCCAGTCATTATCATCACCCGATCCAAGGCTGAAGGTCTTTCTTAATTCCTGACCTTTACCGGATGCACTGTATCTTGCTACAACAAGCTGCGGATCTTTTCCCAGTGATGCGCCAACAAGTGCAACCATATTATCACGGCCGGTTCCATACGGATCATAACCGTCTACATTTACATACTTGACATCAGCTGCGCCGGATGCTGTACGGCTCTGCATAAATCCATTGTTGTTCCGTTTCGAATCCGGTCCAACATAATAGCCCTTGATATCCGAGCTTTTCGTATAGTTATACGTCTCAGCATTTCGGTTCTTTCCACTGGATCGATACCATAAAAATGCTTCCATCTTTTCATTAAATGCAGAATAGCCGGAACCGTATGGATTTTCACCGTCATTTGCATTAAATGAACTTGGTGTCGTCAGATTAAATCCATATTTATCCTTTCCGCTGTTATCTGCATTTGAGGTATCTGCCTGCGTGACCGCCTGCCCCGGCGGCTCATCCGCAAGAACTCTGACCGGATTTCCAACCCCAGGAAACATACCGATCACCATCGAAATTGAAAGCATTGCTGCCATCCATTTCTTTCCCCATTTTCTGTTCATGTTCTCATCATCCCTTTCTTACATAAATGTTATTCTTGTTTCTGAATGCTGTCTCTGCATCCAAACCTCCAGTTACATAATAATTATATCGAAATATTTTCTAAAAAGAAAGAAAAATAGATGCATTTTATAAATATATTCATCTTGCAAACACAATATGTGTATTTATTCTGACAATTTGCGTTAGTTTATTAGAAGCGAATACAATTTAAAACGCATAATGTTATGCAAATATTGTCGGATCAAATCATAAATTATATCCCTCTTGCTTCAAAAAAAGACATTTTCATATGATATCCTTATAAAAATATATCCCAAATTTCGGACATATCTTAAACTGTAACATCATACGAAAATGTCTTATTATGTGCTCCAACTATTCTATTTTTTATTCATTAAACTGCTGTTCTATTATGAATGAATGCTATTCTATTTCCATTTTACCTGGTAAATAAATGCTGCCTTCTGATTACATCTTACTTTGTAAGTAAATATTGTGCCTGATTACATCTTACTTTGTAAACAATGCTTCTATAAATACATCTGCGATTAACTGCTGTCCAACTGCTGTTGGATGATCATCTGGATCTATATAATTTTCTGCATTCTGATTATTAAGCACAATATCATTTGAGGAAGCAAATGCTTCATAGCAATCTGCCAGTACAACATTCTTTTCTTTACATACTGTACGAATGATTGTATTTGCCTGACTGATCTTTTCTTCTGCATACTGGCCGATATTGACCGTTATCCCTCCTGCCGATATTTCATAATCCATATTACGATATGGATTATATAATGTCATGATTGCAATCCGGCAATCCGGTGAATCCTTACGAATCAAATCTATACTATCTGAAAGATTATTATAAAACCGATTCAGATTATCTTCCGCAGACCGGTCTGCCTCCTCAAAGTCCCGGATAAATGTCTTTTTGTTAATTTTTCCCCAAAGCAGAGAATCATCTCCTGCACCAGAATATCCATAAAAATAATCTTCGTATTGCATAACAAAGAATTCAAACGGAAGAAGTGCATCATTCGTACCAATGCAAAATGTTACATAATCAGCATGGTCTAACAGATCTACCTTGTCTTTTTTGATATTTTGCCACATGTCGCCACTGAGCTGACCATTTACACCTTGATTACATTCGACAACCTGCATCCCCTGTTGTTTCATATAAGCAGCAATCCTTGCAGAAAATCGTTCATTCTCAGCATGTTCTAATGAATATCCATATGTAATCGAATCTCCCAATGCAACATATATAACAGAATCATCCGATACCTGCTCATCTAACTGCAACAATTTTGCATTATTCTTTGTACGACCATGCAATCCCCAGACGATTGCAATAACACATGCCCCGGCTACTGTGATCAGTCCGGCAGCCTTCCATTTCTTCATATCGATCACCTCTGTTTTATATAATAACTTGAAATCTTTCATTTTATCCTAATCCGGTATAATCTCTATATATACCTGATCGTATTTGTATTTCAGTTCTTGCTTGATCTCATCCCGGACACGATGCAGAATGCTGATATGTATGACGTCTGTTTTATTTCCAATATATACTTCAACCCAAAGCTTCCGTCCGGTCTGGATAACATCTAAGAATGTAACCTCATAGGGATAATCATTCATATGTTTATCCACGATTCCACGTATCTGATTTAAGACATCTTCCTCCGGCGCAAATAAAATCAGATTTTTAATACTCTGGAAAATCTCCTTTACCGGTTCTTTTATAAGGAGCAGTGCCATAATTACAGCTACTGCAGGATCAATATACGGCGTCAGAAACCGAAATCTCGTTGTAAACAATATCATCTGAACTGCAAATGCTACGGCTACTCCCATACTGCTTATAACATCAAGCTTCCACATATAAAGCTCAGCTTTGATCGTCGTAGACTCATACTTTTTACTGTAATGACCAAGCAACAGATACATGCCTGCACAGCCAAGACATACAAGCAATTCAAATATAGCAATACTGCCGGCATCAACTTCATGTCCACCATGTAATAATAGCTTTATATTTTCAACCATTAGATTGCAGGTAAGTGCTAATAATACACTGTACTTTACCAGTAAAAACAACGATTCTACCTGCGCATATCCATATGGATGCTTCTCTGTCACCGGTTTATAAAGCAGGGGCACAAGCACCAGAAACGGTCCGATCATCACTAAATCCGCTGCATCAAACAAACAATCAGTCCACAAAGAATGGGAATGGGTAAACCATGCCATCACACCTTCCGCTACTATAAACAATACACTTCCAAAAAATGATAGTTGTAATATTCTCTTTTCAATCGTCAGTTTCTCTTTCTTTTCCCTACGTTCTTTCTTTACACTGTTCACTTTTTTCGCACTATTATCTGTCTTCATCTGTTTTCTCTTTCTTACTTTCATCTTTTTCTATTCTTCAATCTCACAACTACCACTATAACACAAAAATCCCGCCCGGCATACACCAAATGGAATTCTTTGTACCGTTCACAATTATATGCAAACATATAATTTTAATTATTAACTGACAAAAAGCCCCTGTTACTGCAATATAACAGTAACAGAGACTTTTTATTATTGACTATTATAATTCACGTTTTCGTGCAGTCTATTATTTGTTAGCGATTGCAGCCTGAGCAGCAGCAAGTCTAGCGATAGGTACACGGAATGGTGAACATGATACATAATCAAGACCAATCTTGTGGCAGAATTCAACAGATGAAGGATCTCCACCGTGCTCACCACAGATACCGATATGAAGCTTTGGATTAACTGGCTTACCAAGTTTAACAGCCATATCCATGAGCTTACCAACACCAGTCTGATCAAGCTTAGCAAATGGATCATTCTCGAAGATCTTAGCATCATAGTAAGCATTTAAGAACTTACCGGCATCATCTCTTGAGAAACCAAATGTCATCTGTGTAAGGTCGTTAGTACCGAAACAGAAGAAGTCAGCTTCCTTAGCGATCTCATCAGCTGTAAGAGCAGCTCTTGGGATCTCGATCATTGTACCAACTTCGTACTTAAGCTCAACACCAGCAGCAGCGATCTCAGCATCAGCTGTCTCAACTACTACCTTCTTAACATACTTAAGCTCTTTAACTTCACATACAAGTGGAATCATGATTTCTGGCTCAACATTCCAATCTGGATGCTCTTTCTGAACTTCGATAGCTGCACGGATAACAGCCTTTGTCTGCATCTTAGCAATTTCTGGATATGTTACAGCAAGACGACATCCTCTGTGACCCATCATAGGGTTGAACTCATGAAGTGAGTTACAAAGTGCCTTGATCTCTTCTACTGACTTATTCTTAGCCTTTGCAAGCTTCTCAATATCTGCTTCCTCTGTAGGAACGAACTCATGAAGAGGTGGATCCAGGAATCTGATAGTAACCGGGTTACCTTCAAGTGCTTCGTAAAGAGCCTTGAAATCTCCCTGCTGATATGGAAGGATCTTATTAAGAGCTTCTTCTCTTTCTTCTACTGTATCTGAGCAGATCATCTCACGGAATGCTGCGATTCTTTCTGGATCAAAGAACATATGCTCTGTACGGCAAAGACCGATACCTTCTGCACCAAGCTCACGAGCCTTCTTAGCATCTGCCGGTGTATCAGCATTTGTTCTAACCTTAAGTGTTCTGTACTTATCAGCCCATGCCATAACACGACCGAATGTACCTGCGATTGAAGCATCAACTGTCTTAATAACTCCATCGTAAATGTTACCTGTTGTACCATCGATTGAGATGAAATCTCCCTCATGGAACTCTTTGCCTGCAAGTGTGAACTTCTTGTTCTCTTCATCCATGATGATATCGCCACAACCTGATACACAACAAGTACCCATACCACGAGCAACTACAGCAGCATGTGATGTCATACCACCACGAACTGTTAAGATACCCTGTGCTGACTTCATACCTGTGATATCTTCTGGTGATGTCTCAAGACGTACAAGAACAACCTTCTCGCCCTTAGCTGCCCATGTTTCTGCATCGTCAGCTGTAAATACGATCTTACCACAAGCAGCACCCGGTGAAGCACCAAGTCCCTTGCCCATTGGTGTAGCTGCCTTAAGAGCTGCTGCATCAAACTGTGGGTGAAGAAGTGTATCAAGGTTACGAGGATCGATCATTGCAACTGCTTCTTCCTCTGTCTTATGTCCTTCATCAACAAGGTCACAAGCGATCTGAAGAGCTGCCTGAGCTGTTCTCTTACCATTTCTACACTGAAGCATGTAAAGCTTCTTGTTCTCAACTGTGAACTCCATATCCTGCATATCATGGTAGTGATTCTCAAGAGTCTCACATACCTTAAGGAATTCTGCATATGCTTCTGGGAATTCCTGCTCCATCTGAGCGATTGGCATTGGTGTACGAACACCGGCAACTACGTCTTCGCCCTGTGCATTGATAAGGAACTCACCCATAAGCTTCTTCTCACCTGTTGCAGGGTCACGAGTAAATGCAACACCTGTACCAGATTCATTATTTAAGTTACCGAATACCATAGGCATTACGTTAACTGCTGTACCCCATGAATAAGGGATATCGTTATCTCTTCTGTATACGTTTGCACGTGGGTTGTCCCATGAACGGAATACAGCTTCGATAGCTAACTTTAACTGCTCAACTGGGTCTGAAGGGAAATCTGTTCCTAACTGGTTCTTGTATTCAGCCTTGAACTGCTCTGCAAGAGTCTTAAGATCAGCTGCTGTAAGTTCTACGTCGAACTTAACACCCTTCTCTTCTTTCATCTTATCGATGAGCTGCTCAAAGTACTTCTTACCAACTTCCATAACAACGTCTGAGAACATCTGAATGAAACGTCTGTAAGAATCATATACGAAACGCTCGAATGCTGGATCTGGGTTGTGTGCGATCATTGCAGCAACAACTTCGTCATTTAAACCAAGGTTAAGGATTGTATCCATCATACCTGGCATAGATGCTCTAGCACCTGAACGAACTGATACTAATAATGGATTCTCAAGATCTCCGAACTTCTTGCCGTTGATCTCCTCCATCTTCTTAACACCTTCCATAGCCTGTGCCATGATCTCGTCGTTGATCTTACGACCATCTTCATAGTACTGAGTACAAGCCTCTGTTGTGATTGTGAAACCCTGTGGAACTGGAAGACCAATTGTTGTCATCTCTGCAAGGTTTGCACCCTTACCACCGAGAAGATTACGCATGGTCATGTCGCCTTCGCTAAACATATAAACCCACTTGTTTGCCATTTGTTTATTACCTCCTACGTATCTAATTAAATATATGCTGAAAAAAGCCTGCTTTAGGGCAGAATTTTCCCACCACTCTGACGTGATTATATCATATGACCTAATAATATTAAACCACTTTTTTCAATTTTTTTCTCTTTTTAACCGCATATTCCGGAATCTTTTTCAAAAAGAAAGAGACATCCGCCGGATAATGTTCTTTTCCGTCAAATGTCCCTTTTATTTTTCAGATTCGATCAACCGGGTACTCTAATCCGAGATATTGATTCATTTCATCTGATTAATATTCAAATTTCTTCTCAAAATATGCCTTCAGATCTTCGATCTTTACTCTTTCCTGCTCCATGGTATCTCTGTCACGGACAGTTACAGCACCATCTTCTTCTGAATCAAAATCATAAGTTACACAGAACGGAGTTCCGATCTCATCCTGTCTTCTGTAACGCTTACCGATATTTCCTCTGTCGTCGTATTCACAGTTGTAGTATTTGCATAATTCAGCATATACCTTTTCTGCTCCCTCGCCGAGTTTCTTGCTCAGTGGAAGGACACCGATCTTAACAGGTGCAAGTGCAGGATGGAAATGTAATACAGTTCTTACATCCGGCTTCTCCTCTGTTCCGATATTTTCTTCATCATATGCAGCACAAAGGAATGCAAGTGTTACACGATCAGCACCAAGTGATGGTTCGATAACATATGGAATGTATTTCTCTTTCTTCTCATCATCAAAGTAATCCATCGGTTCGCCGGATACAGTCTGATGCTGAGTCAGATCGTAATCCGTTCTGTCTGCGATACCCCAAAGCTCGCCCCATCCAAATGGGAATAAGAACTCTATATCTGTTGTTCCCTTGCTGTAGAAGCAAAGCTCTTCCGGTGAATGATCACGGGCACGCATCTCTTCATCCTTGATACCAAGGTCTTTTAGCCAGTTGATACAGAAGCTTCTCCAGTAATCAAACCATTCAAGGTCTGTTCCCGGTTCACAGAAAAATTCCAGCTCCATCTGCTCAAACTCTCTGGTACGGAACGTAAAGTTACCCGGTGTGATCTCATTACGGAATGACTTACCGATCTGTCCGATACCAAACGGGATCTTCTTTCTGGATGTTCTCTGTACATTCTTGAAGTTTACAAAGATACCCTGTGCTGTCTCAGGTCTTAAATATACTGTGTTCTTTGCATCCTCTGTTACACCCTGGAATGTCTTGAACATCAGGTTGAACTGTCTGATACCTGTAAAATTATGTTTTCCGCATGAAGGACAGCAGATATTCTTTTCTTCGATAAAGCTCTCCATTTCTTCATTTGACCAGCCATCAACGGAACCTTCGATCTCCATGTTATTCTCTGCCATGTAGTCTTCGATCAGCTTGTCTGCACGGAATCTTTCATGGCACTCTTTACAGTCCATCAAAGGATCTGCAAAACCGCCAAGATGTCCGGATGCTACCCATGTCTGTGGGTTCATCAGGATCGCACAGTCAACACCTACATTATATGGATTCTCCTGTATGAACTTTTTCCACCAAGCCTTTTTTACATTGTTCTTTAACTCAACACCAAGGTTACCGTAATCCCATGTATTTGCAAGTCCACCATAAATCTCTGAACCCGGATATACAAAACCTCTGTTCTTTGCTAAAGCAACGATCTTGTCTAATGTCTTTTCCATAATGTCCTCCATTTATATTTCATCTTTTATTTGTACGTTATTGTACCTTCTCTCCCTGTTTTTTTCAAGACAGGGATTCAATTATTTCTACAGAATTGAATTTCCGGTCTACATATACCGCCAGAAATTCCTTTGTGATCATCATAAGTTCTTCCAGCACGCTGTCTGAAACCGTGAAATTATACAGATTTCCAAGCGTCGCTCCATTAATATACTGAAGCACATATCTGGCGTCCTCTGATATATGGATACTTTTCTTAGCCTTGCTCCGGCAGTTCTCACACAGGATTCCACCGGATAAGGGATCAAATATCCGTGTCAGCTTGTCGCTTCCACAGACCGGGCAGTGAAAACTCTGCAGTCCCTGTCCAAAGATATCCATGATCTTCAATTCATATACACAACGTATCAGTTTCACCGGCAGCAGTCCTTTTTTTAATGCATTCAGGCTGACAAACAGCAGATTCAGATAATCTGCCGACCGGTCGCCTTCTCTTGTAAAATATGACATCATCTCACAAAAGTAAGATCCGTAACAGTATTTGCTCATATCAAAGGTCAGTTCATGAAAATATTCCTTTGCATCTACGTTGATTAATGTATATGCATTTCTTCCCGGATATACAGTAAATGCTCCCATGACGAACAGCTGCGTCTTTGAAATCAACTGGCTGCTTGGTCGTCGGACTCCCTTTGCAAATGCTGTGACCTTCCCCTGCTCTCTGGTCAGTATAACAAGCCGTCTGTCATATTCTCCCTGAAGGCCGGAGGAAAGCACGATTCCGTTTAATACTATCTCATCCTTCATGATTCATCCATCTTATAACCATAATTTCGAAGAAGGGTATCGGTATCCCGCCAATCCTTCTTCACCTTTACCCAAAGCTTCAGATTCACATGTGTATCTAATAGCTGTTCAATGCCATACCTTGCATTGCTGCCGATCTTCTTCAGCATTGCGCCCTGTTTTCCGATAATAATACCCTTATGGGAATCCCTCTCACAGATGATTGTTGCATCTATATCCATAAGCCGTCCGTTCGGACGTTCCTTCATCGAATCAATAACAACCGCGATTCCGTGTGGAATCTCTTTATCCAGAAGTCTTAAAGCCTGCTCCCGGATCAGTTCGGATACGATCTGTCGCTCCGGCTGATCGGTGATCGTATCTTCATCATAGAACTGTGGTCCGTATGGAAGGTATTTGAACAGCGTCTTTATCAGTTCATCTTTGTTCTTTCCCTTTAATGCCGATACCGGAACGATCTCCGCATGACTGCAGGCATCCTTATAGGTCGAGATTGCCTTGAATACTTCTTCTTCACTTACCGCATCGATCTTATTTACCACAATGATGATCGGGGTCTTAACACGTTCTAACTGTTCAATGATATACCGTTCTCCTGCTCCGATAAATGTCGTTGCTTCAACGATCCACATAACGACATCTACTTCATTTAATGTTCCCTCTGCCACCTTTAACATATATTCACCAAGCTTGTTCTTGGCCCTGTTGATTCCAGGTGTATCGAGGAAAACAATCTGTCCTTCATCCGAGGTATACACGGTCTGAATACGGTTTCTTGTTGTCTGCGCCTTACTGCTCGTTATCGCGATCTTCTGTCCGATCAACTGATTCATCAGTGTGGATTTACCTACATTTGGTCTTCCTATGATCGCAACAAATCCTGATTTGTATGTATCGTTCATACTTCTCCTTCCATACTCTGTATGTATTCATGTTCTCCATTCGGCACAGAATTCTGTAACCTGCCGGAGAACTATTTACAAATCTATATACTTATATCTTCTTTCGTTACTTCTGTAAAAACTATAGATCTTTTACTTCTTTAAACTTTGCCCGATTCTGTTCGATCTTATCTTCCCCACCGATTGCACAAATAACCCCGCCATCTGTGATCGCCCGGATCACAGGTGCCAGTGAACGGATCGTTTCTACATTTGCAGTAAGCACCTGATCACGTTCTTTCTGAAGCTGCTCATCTGTAATACCTGCAAAGTAACAGGTCTGGCTGAATGCCCCTTCTGCTGATGGTGTCATTGGAGAATCTAACTTCGCGATCGCGCCGATCAGATATTTGGTCATATCTCTGTCGCTTGCATCAAAGCCTGCCACATAGTCTGCTGCCTTCTTATAGATATCATATGTCTCCATCAGGTTCGGATCTCTGTAGGATGTAAAATATCCCATTCCTGATCTGGCAAATGAACACATAGCTCCATATGCCCCACCCTTTACACGGATATTTTCCCAGAGATATCCATAGGAGAAGATCACCTGTAGGACTTCCAGTGCTCCGGTATATTCAAAACCTTTTTCTTTATAATTTCCTGCGAGAGCCGCATACTGTACCTGGCTTGCTGTCTTAAAGGCTTCGTTCTTAACAGCTTTTTTCATCACACGTTTTTCTGCAAAAGCAGGTCTGGTCGACAACTTTCTTGCAAACGCTTCAATATCTGCGCCCAATAATTCCTTGATATCATTGTCACCTGTATAAGAGATTGTTACCGCTCCTTTTCTGAGGATCTCGGCAAGCGTTGTCTGCAGCTTCTCAATGATCGCATCTGCATTCTGCTCAAAATCCTGATCCAGCTCCTGTAAGAAATCATAATATCCGATTCCCTCTGTCATATCCTTAAATGCCATCACATCTGAGACATACGACATCGCGCGTGTTGCAGATGTGATATGCCCTGAAGATATCAGATCAGTCTTAAGTCCGGCCTTTTCTTCCGATATAATCTCTTTCAATCTCTTCTTATCCGAAAGCTTCGATGTGAACAGGATCTCCTCGATCAGCTTCAGACCTTCTCCAAGCTTGTCATACATGGCCTTTGTCTTAACAGAGAAGAATGAAAGATGATCCTTCCCGCCATCCTTATACATGGCTCCTGTAGAAAATCCGATACCGCCGGTATGGAAATTGATCTGATTGGACAGTTCACCATATGTGTAATGCTCTGTATCCACGTATTTGAAAATGTTGGTGAGCAGCTCTGCATATGGAACAAACTCTGCATCCAGATCATTGATATCAAATATAAACTCCAGATAACCGATTCCGTTAGTAAAGATATCATGACATATTAATGGCATACCATAAATGCTGTCCTCACGATTCTTTAACGGATGGATCTCTTTTCTGATATCAGAAATATTAAGCAACGGAACCTTCTCCATATCCTCTGCCGGAGATGGTGTCTCCTGATATAATTTTAATTCCTTTGTATCTGATACAACCTGTTCAAGCTCATTTTCCGTAAGAGAGGCCTTATAGTCTGCAAGCTTCTGCTTCTCTGCTGCATCATTCTCCTTATCAAGCCCCTTCTTCGGCTTCATAACAAAAATCATACCAAAGGTATTCTGAACCAGCTTTTCCCAGATCAGTTCTTCAAAATATCCGGTTTTCAGACTTTCTTTCAATTCATCATATACTTCATTTAACTTAAACATTTCAAGTGCAGATGCATCATCATACAGCCATGTATTAAATGCATCCAGACCCATCATAAGCCCCTTCGGAAATCTACCGAAGTTTGCTTCCTTATGTTTAAACTCAAAATTATTGATCGCAGCCTCGATCGAAGTCCGATCGATCGCCCTTCCTTCTTCTCCATGCCCGGAAAGATCGGTCAGTGTATCCCTGATCACAGACACAAAACGTTCCTTATCGGACATATTTGCATTTCTTGCTACGATTGAAAAGATTGTCTGCCGGATCCCATCATCAAAGGAAGCAAAGACATCCTCTCCGATCCCTGCATCTACTAATGCTTTCTTCAATGGTGCGCCCGGAGCGTCCATAATTGCGTATTCCAGTATATTCATGGCAACGGACTGCTTCTTATCAAGGCTGCTGCCAACTACCATATTATAAGTTAAAAATGTCTGATTTTCTTCGCTCTCATTTTCTGCGATCGAATAAAAGCAGCTCTCATCCTTCATCTGTTCATAGGCTGTCTGCACAGCGATCGCAGAATCAATCTCTCTATAATCAAAGCTTGAGAGATACTCCTTATCGATATAGTCCAGTTCTTTATACATATCAAGATCACCATACAGATAAATATAACTGTTTGACGGATGATAATACTTTCTGTGAAAATCAAGAAAACGTTCCTGACTTAATGTTGGAATCGCTGCAGGATCACCACCGGATTCATTCTTGTATGGTGTGTCAGCAAGAAGAAGTTTTTCAATCTTTGAATACATCTGCTGTTCCGGAGATGAAAATGCGCCCTTCATCTCATTAAACACAACACCATTATAGATCAGTTCCCCTTCTACAGTTTCAAGTTCATAATGCCAGCCTTCCTGACGCATGATCTCTGTATGTTCATAAATATTCGGATAGAATACCGCATCCAGATAGACATCCATAAGATTTTCAAAATCCTTTTCGTTACAGCTTGCAACTGGATATACCGTCTTATCAGAATATGTCATTGCATTTAAGAATGTATTTAATGAACCCTTTGCCAGTTCTACAAACGGGTCTTTTACCGGATATTTTCTGGAACCGCATAACACCGAATGTTCCAGAATATGCGGAATACCAGAATCATCATACGGCGGTGTCCGGAATCCGATATTAAACACCTTGTTCTCATCATCATTTGCAATTACAAGCACTCTGGCCTTTGTCTTCTTGTGGCTTAAGATATAACCTGTTCCATTTACTTCAGGGATCTTTTCTTCTGTTATGATGTCATACCCTGTTAATTCTTTTAAGTCTCTCAATCTGATGTCTCCTTTATTCTTCTTTATTCAAATGAAATGTCTCCGGAAGCAGCTCTTCTACCGAATACATCCTATATTCCTGTTTGTTCTTTGCTACAACGATCACGCAGCCTTGTTCGGCAAATTCGGCAATGACCTGTCTGCATATCCCACATGGATAAGTATAGTCACATTCTCCGTCCTTTAGTCCGCCAACGATCGCGATCGCAGACAGCTTTCTACACCCTTCACTGACTGCCTTAAAAACAGCCGTCCGTTCCGCACAGTTTGTTGCCCCATAGGAAGCATTCTCTATGTTGCATCCTGTATAATAACTTCCATTCTCCATCTTTACACAGGCTCCCACCTGAAAATTCGAATATGGCGCATATGCCTTTGTTCTTGCCTGCATCGCAAGCTCAATCATCTCTGAAATCTCGTTTTCATTCATACAAATTTCCTCTTACTTCCTGTTACATGGAACTAACAGTACCACCCATAAATATAGCCTATTTTCCATGTGTTTGCAATGCGATTCTGGCGTATTCTAACTGCAAACTATACAAAACAGATTGACAGTGGTCTCACCTATTATTACACAAGACATTCTCATTCTATCCTCATGTAGCGGTACATAAGGCAGCAAAATACGCTGCCCAAGTACCGACATTCGTAACTGAGACCTTAGCTCGACTTGATCGAGGTTAGTTCGGAGTTACACAGAGTGGATAGGCTTGTTACATAATAGTAAGACCACTGTCAATCTACTATTTAAAATTTCTACTCTTTATTTAAAAATAAATCATTATTTCAAATTCACCGTCTTCTGTTTTTAAACTTCCGTGGTAGCCAAATATCTGCATGATCTCCTGCACGATGCTCAATCCGATTCCGCTTCCGCTTCTGCCGGTTCTTGCTTCGTCTCCCTTTACAAATGGCTTCCATAACTCCTCCGGATCGGTTTTAATCGGCTGTTCCATCGGATTGCTAAGGATCAGATGATCTTCCTTTAATACCAGCCGGATCACACTTCCTTTCAGTGAATACTTAATTGCATTTACAAACAGATTCTCTAACATATGGGAAAGCATCAGCGGATCACCTTTTACCGTACAGTTTCCTGACATTCTTACCTCCAGACCTTTTTCATCCAGAAGATTCTGATACCGTTCCTGTAACGGCTCCCATATCTGTTCGATGCTTACAGACTCTGTCTGTAACGCTTCCATTTTACCAAGCTTGATATACTCGCTTAACTGACATAAAAGTTCATTCATGTAAGATGTATTTTCCAAAATAACATCTATGTAATGCCGGCACTCTCCTGTCTGGTTTAACTGTTTCAGATTCTCTGCATACCCGGAAATTGCCATCAATGGACTTTTTACATCATGTGCAAGTGCTGTAATAACCGTTTCTTTTCTCTCTGCATCTTCCATCTGTGAAAATGTCCGTCTACAGGATATAAACGCAGTCAGGATCGTTGCAATTATAATGAGAAATACAACTGCAAGCCCTCCATAAAATAACCAGATGCCTTCTGTATGCCAGCCAAATGGATCTGCATACATAGCGGATACGATATAATATATATCATTGTCAAAAACGACATACTGACTCTTAAAATAATAGTTTCCACCCAAACAACCACTTATACTCTCTGTTATATCTGCCGGATGTGCTCCATAAGTCTCCATCTTAGCCAGCAAATACCTGCTCGTCTTACTATACTGATTGGCATCATCTACTCTGCCATGAAGACTCCATGCAAATTCCCCTGCATCAGCATTTTGAACCACCTGCCGGAAAGAAGGCATAATCGGTGAATACATCTGTACTTCGGACTGCATCTGCTCCATATCATCCTCTATATCCTGTACCTGTTGTTCTAATTTTTCTGTATCATTTTCGTCTGTATGCTTCGTAGTTTCTGTTTCTTGATTTTCATCTGCAGCATTTACACCGTCTTTTTCTTCTATATTGTCTACTGCATCTGAGCTTTCCAAATGCCGCCTGTAAACTGCTGTCAAAAAATATGGTGTATTTTCCTCCGCAAAGATTTCCTGTATTCTATTACGGGCTTCCTCTATATCTGTCATACCTGCAATATCTTCCTGACATTCAGCCAAACCTGCACTGACACTATTTGTTGATACCTGAAAATATTCTTTTAATTCCAGATTGACCTGATTTCTGTAATAACCGATCACCAGCAGATACAATATTATGCTGACTGCTATAATGCCAGATGAAATCCATATCCATTTTCTTTTTATCTTTTGTCTTTTTCTTTTCTGCCGCTCCGACAATAATGCATTTCTTTTTTTATCATTCTTTTTGTTCTTTTTCATCGTCATCACCCCGTATCTGATATCCATTTCCTATCACTGTTTTAATCTGCTTTCCTGCACTTCCAAGATGTTTTCGAATCTTTCGAATGTGATTATCCACACAACGATCACTGCCTTCATAATCATAACCCCATACACCGATCAGCAGCCGTTCTCTTGCCACAGTCTTATTTTTGTTCTCAAGCAACATCCGCAACAATGCAAACTCTTTTGGCGCAAGTTCTATTTCCTGAGAATCCACAAGAACCCTATACTCCGATGGCTTCATATGTATCCTGCCACAGACCAGCTCTCCGGTTCTGCTGAGATCCTTTGACCGTCTGATCAGTGCCTTGCATTTCGCATATAAGGTCACAAGAGAAAATGGTTTGATGATATAATCGTCACAGCCGAGATCATAGCCAAGCAGGATATCCCGTTCGGAAATTCTGGCTGTTAAAAACAGAATCGGAACCATGCTCGTCCTACGCATCTCCCGACAAATCGCAAATCCATCCATCCCCGGAAGCATGATGTCTAACAATACAAGATCTACCCGTTCCGTCTCAAATAAATCCAGCCCGTCCTGTCCATTCTGTGCCGTCCGTACTACAATCTCATTTTCGCTTTCTCTGGTAAAATAATCTTTCACTACTTCGCAGATCTGTTCATCATCTTCAATCATCAGTATCTGATATGTCATATTTCTTACCTCCTTGCGCCTATCTTAACAGTGTCATATGACTTTTAAATGTTCTTACATAAAAAGCCTAAATAGAGTTTACTGCTCTATTCAGGCTTTCTTATTTGCTATAGTTTCTCCTCCACAGCTCGTTCCATATTCTGCATGGCACATTCTGTCTGCATGGCTCTCCCTCGTTCCTCTTCGGACAATCCGTCGGTTATGGAATAACACGCATCAAACAAGCCACTCTCCATACATTGTTCGATGCCTTCCCCGAAGCAGCCTGCAAATGCAACCACTTTTTTCTTCTGTGCTTTTGCAAGTTTTGCTACGCCTGCCGGAGTTTTTCCCATTAACGTCTGCACATCCATCCTGCCCTCTCCGGTAATAACCAGATCGACATTTTTTATTCTTTCTTTTAAATGGATCTCATCAAATACTATATCAATTCCCGGTCGTAATCTTGCATGCAGGAACATTAGAAATGCATATCCAAGACCGCCTGCTGCACCTGCTCCCGGTGTCATACGATTTATTATGCTGTCCATCTGACACTTCTCCGGGTCTGTATTCATTTGCACTTTATCCTGCTTACAGCCTGACCAGTTCTGCTGTTCTACCAGATCTGCATAACGCACCATGGATTTCTCCATGTTTTCTACCATCTGAGCATCTGCTCCCTTTTGCGGTGCAAAGATATGGCTGCATCCATTCTCTCCAACCAGCGGATTTGTAACGTCACAGGCAATCTGAAATGAACATACTGAAAGCTCCGGTAACATATCTTCTATGTGAATCCCGCATACTTTGGAAAGTCCTTCTGCTCCACAGCAAACTTCATTCCCATATTCATCAAGGAAATGACACCCAAGTGCCTGCAGCATTCCAATCCCAGCATCATTTGTTGCGCTTCCGCCAATCCCTATAATAAAGCTCCGGCAGCCTTGAAGCATGGCATCCTTTATCATCTCTCCTACTCCATATGTAGTTGTATGCATCGGATTTCTGGCTGACTCCGGTACAAGCGGAAGTCCTGCTGCCTCTGCCATCTCGATCAATGCTACTTTTTCTCCTGCTTCATCATAACTGATATAAGAAGCCTTTACGACCTGTCCAAGCGGTCCTGTTACATTAACTGTATGACGTTTCATGTTCGATTTTCCATAGGCGATCGCATCCATGGTTCCCTCTCCGCCATCTGCAACCGGAACTACTTCGATCTCACAATTCTTATAATTTTTCTCCAGACCTTTTTTAACCGCCATGCCTGCCTGAACAGATGCCATACTGCCCTTAAAAGAATCAACAGCCGCCAGAACCTTAAGCGGTCTTTCTCTCAATTTCAGATCATCCTGCAATATGGTGTCATGTATTTCACATGTTCGATTCATTTGAGAAGTCCTCCCTTGCAAATATCACACCGTTTATTTCCGGTTCAGATTATATCCGACAACTGCACCCACAATACCGCCAACGATATGTGCCATATTCGAGATATTGTCCTGTACTGCGATACCTTCATATACCTGCTGTCCGATAAAGATGATCGCAACCAGAATAAAGGATAACGGAATTTCGCCTGCTCGGAATCCGGTAAAGGACGCCAGCACGATAAATGCAAATACGACACCACTCGCTCCACAAAGTGCTACATTCCAGAAAAAGATGTAATTCACAATACC
This sequence comes from Coprococcus sp. HCN-4056, assembly GCF_037892645.1. Classification (NCBI taxonomy): domain Bacteria; kingdom Bacillati; phylum Bacillota; class Clostridia; order Lachnospirales; family Lachnospiraceae; genus Coprococcus; species Coprococcus sp. HCN-4056. Next base: position 386,978 of record NZ_JBBKBL010000002.1, read on the forward strand.
GGTCGCAAGTGCTGTTACACCGATCACCTCCAACATTTCTTTCGAACCATATTTTTCTTCTAACATCGGTCCAAGCAATAACAGATAGGAGGCATTCCCGATGAAATGACTCCATCCTGCATGCCCGAATACATGTGTAAAAAATCGCAGATATGTGAGTGGATTTGTAAGCGATGAATGATATGTCATAAATAATAACCGGGTACTTCCGCCACCGGTCAGTACCCCAAGCAGCGTTACAACAAAACAAATAAATACAAAGCCCAGCGTCACCGGCGCGTTAAATGTGATCTTTAATTTTCTCATCTGTATATACCTCCCCATATAGAATGAATAGCTTTATTATACCCTATTTATGTATAAATACAAAGAGCCGCTTCGACTCTTTTACCCCAGAACAAAATTGCTTTACAGGATAAATATTTCTATAAAACAAAACTACCGTCCATCCGGCAGTCTGATCATAGCAGTTTCAACTGACGATCAAATCTGTATCCGAATAAACGGTAGTCTTATATATACTTCGCACATTCTATGCATCCGAAAAATCATTGCCTATACTATGGTCAGATGATTTTCCATCACGATATACCGATGAATTTACAGATTATATTCTTTCTTCGTATCAGCAAGTGCCGCATCCATACGCTCGATAACGGCTGCGATCTGTTCCTCTGTAATAACCGCTGTCGGCTCGAAACGGATACACTTGGAGTTTACAAGTGTTCCGGCTGTCATAACACCTCTTGAGAACAAGCCCTTTGCGATGCTGTAACCGATATCAGATGTAACGAACTCAACAGCAAGCATCAAACCTACGCCTCTGACATCATCGATGATCTCAGGATATTTTGCCTTCAGACTTTCAAGTCCTGCCTTTAAGATCTTACCTTTGCTTGCACACTGTCCTGGAATATCATTGTCGATCATGTATTTGATCGTTGCGATCGCTGCCGAACAACATACAGGGTTACCACCAAATGTAGGAGAACCAAGTAACCATGGGTTGTCGATCAACTGCTGTACCCACATGGATGGCTTACAGATAATACCTGTGATTGGCATGATACCACCACCAAATGCTTTACCGAATGTCATGATATCCGGTGTTACACCTTCTGCTTCGCATCTCCACATTGTACCGGTACGACCCATACCTGTCTGGATCTCATCAAAGATCAACGCTACACCATACTCATCACAGATCTGTCTTAACTCTGTCAGATATCCTTCCGGTGGAACGATAACACCAGCCTCGCCCTGAATTGGTTCAACGATCATGGCTGCAACCTTTTCACCAACAGCGATCAGGTTACGGATTGCCTTTCTTGCATCCTCTGCATTACCATATTCTACATGCTGTACCTGCTGTACCATAGGTGTATATGGAACTCTGTATGTATTCTTACCACCCATTGAGATTGCACCCATTGATTTACCATGGAATGCACCAACGGTTGAGATATACCATCTTCCGCCTGTTGCGATTCTGGCAAGCTTCAATGCCATTTCGACTGCCTCTGCACCACCATTTGTAAAGAAACAATACTGAAGATCACCCGGTGTGATATCTGCAACTGCCTTTGCAAGATATCCACGAAGCGGATCCAACAGCTCCTGTGAATGAAGCGCCTGATGATCAAGCTGTGCCTTTACGGTATCAAGGATCTCCGGATTTCTATGGCCACATGTATAAATACCGAAACCACCAAGACAGTCAATGAATTCTTCACCATATAAGCCATCACATACACCGTCATGATCTTTCCACTCAAGCACTGCTGAGTTGGTAGATACTGACTTTCTGTATTTTAACCAGCCCGGGCTTACATAATTATCAAAATAATCTAATGTCTGTTCTGTCATTAATTTCTTTTCATCATCTGTTAATTCATCTGAATGGATATAACCAATTACCTTTTCCAAATCCTTACTTACCTGTTCATAACTCATATTAAAATCCTCCTTAAAATATATTCATCTTTAAACTGAAAAAAAGGAGCCTGTGACCTGTTCACAAGCTCCTTTGCTTCTATGTCTGTATATTATCGTATCTCATGCTCTTTTTCAATTACTAATTTATACCATTTATCTACCATTTATCTATTATATATAATTAAATATAAGTATATTTAGCTCATATAACTGACTTGTAATTCCATCGTCATACCTCTATCGAAGTATCATTTTCTACCCTATTTCTGTTATTCGCCAAATCATTCGGTATTTGAAACGCATTAAAAAACCGCCCACCTTCATTTTTCAGAAAGTGAACGGTCTGTTTTATCTAGTGTTCATACCAGCCTACAATACCCGGGTTCAGATTGATATTGATCTGCTTAACCTCCTGATATTCCTCGATACCATGAACGCCAAGCTCTCTGCCGATACCGCTCATCTTATAGCCGCCCCAAGGTGCTTCATTGAAGGTTGGGTTGTAGCAGTTGATCCATGTGATACCTGCGCGAAGCTCACTGATCACACGATGTGCTCTGGTTATATCGGAAGTAAATACAGCTCCGGCAAGACCATATACGGTATCATTTGCCATCGCAATCGCTTCTTTCTCTGTCTTAAAGGTCTGGATGCTGACAACCGGACCAAAGATCTCCTCACGGACAATCTTCATATCCGAAGTACAATTATCAAAGATCGTTGGACGTACAAAGTAGCCCTTTGCACATTCTCCTTCTGTATAACGCTCACCACCTGTTACAAGTGTTGCGCCTTCCTCAATACCGCTCTTTATGTAAGACAGAACTTTCTCCATATCCTTTTCCGTAATGACAGGTCCGATATCCGGATTGTTCACAGGATTGCCGATCGTCATGGCTTCCGCCTTTTTCTTTAATCTGGCAACAAACTCATCATGGATACTTTCTTCTATAATGATTCTGGATCCTGCGGAACATACCTCGCCCTGATTGAAGAAAATACCGATCATTGCCCATTCTACAGCACCATCCAGATCTGCATCTGCGAAAATGACATTTGGGGATTTACCACCAAGCTCCAGTCCGATCTTCTTTACATTTGTAGCTGCTGCTTTCATCAGACTTTGACCGACTCTGGTACTTCCGGTAAATGTGATCATATCAACATCGGTATTCTCGCCCATTTCCGTTCCGACCTCAGCATCACCCTGTAACAGATTGACGCAGCCCTTCGGAAGTCCTGCTTCTTCAAAGATCTCGAATAACCGGATTGTTGAAAGCGGAGCCTTTGGACTTGGTTTAAACACGATACTGTTTCCTGCTGCAAGTGCAGGAGCCAGCTTCCAAACAGACATCAAAAACGGATAATTCCATGGAGTGATCTGCGCACAGACACCGACCGGCTCTCTGGTCTCATATGAATGCATCTTGCCAAATCCATCATTTACCTCATATACACCACCATGCGGAGTCTTGCAAAGACCTGCGTAATAACGGAAGCAATGAATACCATCACTGATATCTCCTTCTGCTTCACGAAGCGGCTTACCATTATCCAGAGTATCCAGCATTGCCAATTCATCGGCATATTTGTCGATCAGATCTGCGATCTTTAGAATCATATCACTTCTGGTCTGGGAATCCATATCACGCCACTCTCTTGTCTGGTAAAATGATTTCTTTGCCGCAGCGATCGCACGTCTGGTATCTTCTACACTGCTTTCATAGACCTGTGCGATCACTTCTCCGGTTGCCGGATTGATAACATCAAACGGCTTTTCCATACTTCCTGTTACCCACTCACCATCAATATACATCTTTTTTGGTTCCATATATCTTACTCCTCCTGATCAACTTTCTTTGTCTGCCTTTTGCCGTTTTGTATTACTGCTTTAATTTGTTCCACATATCGTTGTAAACAGTCAATGTATCTGTATCAAGATTTCCAACAAATTCACCTTTTTCAAATACCTCAGCCGGTACATTCTTTGCTTCATTGTTCTTGTAATCTTCATTTGCCTCCACTGCAGTTGCATTTGCATTCAGATATGGGTATTCCGCCATAACCTTTGTAGCAACATCCGGATCACACATATAGTTGATGAATTTCATTGCATTATCATAGTTCTTGGCACCCTTTGCGATTGCCCAGTTATCAATGAATTTATATGCGCCCTCTTCAGGGAATACAATCTTGATCGAAGGGTTCTCATCCATAGCAAGCGCTACTTCAGCAGACCAGCAGTAACCAACATTACAATCTCCGCTGATCAGAGATGACTTTGGACTGTCACTGTCATATACTGCGATATTATCCTTTAATGTCAGAAGCTTCGTTTCAACCTCGGCAAGCTTTGCTGTATCTGTTTCATTCATGCTGAGTCCCATGCTTCTCTCCGTCATACCGATAACTGCTCTGTAGTCATCCAGTGTTACGATCTGACCTTTTAATGAAGGATCAAAGAGATCTGCATATCCCTTAATATCTGTTGATACCTTGTCGGTGTTGACTGCGATTGCTGCCACACCACCCTGATAAGGAACGGAGTAGACATTGCCCGGATCATATATAGGATCCAGATACTGACTACCAATATTTGACAGATTGGTAAGTGCATCCTGATCCAACTTCTCAAGCATTCCCTGAGCGATCATGGATTCTACCATATAGTCACTCGGCTGTACAATATCATAAGTTCCTTCATCCTCTGATTTTACCTTTGCAAGCATATCCTCATTGGATGAGAATGTTGATACATTTACTTTAATTCCATATTCTTTTTCAAAATCCTTAATTACTTCATCCGGTACATACTCTGTCCAAATGAACAGGTTTAATTCTCCGTTTGTACTGTCTGCTTTCTTACCACAGCCTGTGATATTTACTGCTGTCATTGCAAGAACAAGTGATAATGCAATACTTACTGCTCTTTTTCTGTTTTTCTTCATAATTATGTCTCCCTTCTGCTCTTGAACCTTGTTCGGTTACTTCTATAAATTGTTTACTGTTTCATTCTATACAGCTACTGTTTTTTCTTCTTAAACAGATTGCCCTGAGTCAGGACAACAAAGATGATCGTGCCTGCTAAGATCAGCGCTGATAATGCATTTACATCAGGTGCTACTCCACTCTTAATACTTGCCATAACCTGTAATGGATAAGTCATCGTATTACCATTTACAAAGTAGCTTATGATAACGTCATCAATCGATAACGTAAATGCCAGTAATGCACCGGCTGTAATGCCGGGTCTTAAAACCGGAAGTGTGATCTCCCAGAATGTACGGATGCGGTTAGCTCCCAGATCCATACTTGCTTCTTCAATCGAAATATCATAGCCGGATAATCTTGCCCTGACATTGAAGATAACATATGGCACACAGAAGGTGATATGTGCAATGATCAATGTAAGCATACCTCTTGGGACCGAGACCTTTGCGAATACAGTAAGTAAGGATATACCCATTACAATCTCAGGAATAACGACCGGGATATATAAAAGTCCGTCTATGATCCCTTTTCCTTTGAATTTATATTTGTACATTCCGATCGCACCAAGCGTACCTATAATCGTTGAAAGTACAGTTGTGACCAATGCTATGATCATCGTATTGCCAAAGGATGTAAGAAGCGACTGATTTTCAAACAATTTCACATACCAGTCAAATGTAAACCCCTTCCAGGTCAGATATGGTTTTGATGTCGTTGCATTAAAGGAATTCACTACAACAACTGCAATCGGCATAAACAATACAATATAAATCAGAGAACAAAAGATCTTTGAAAGAATACTCTTTGTTCTTACTTTTGCTTTTCTGCTCATCGTTTACACCCCCAGACTATCCATATCGCCGCCTGTCTTCTGGTACAGTTTGACGAGGATCAATGTGATAACAATTAATATGATGGATAAGGCTGCACCAAGCGGCCAGTTATTTCCACTCTTGAACTGACGCTCGATCAGGTTACCAATAACATCTGCATTTCCACCACCTAAGATATTCGATACAAAGAAATATCCAAGACATGGGATAAATACCATGATACAGCCGGAAAAGATTCCGCTGGCTGTCAGTGGCAGGATCACTTCAAAGAAAGTCCGCCAGCCCTTAGCTCCAAGATCAGAGGAAGCCTCCAGTAAAGTATGATCCAGCTTGCCAATCGCGGTATAAAGCGGAAGTACCATAAATGGGAACAGGCAGTACACCATACCAAATATGGTAGTTCCCTGATTATATAAGAGGTTCAATGGCTCTGATATCAGATGCAGTTTCATAAGCACGGTATTCAACCAGCCAGATGAACCAAGGAATGTCTTCCATCCATAGATACGGATCAGTGAATTCGTCCAGAACGGAATGATAACCAGCATATATAACAGATTCTTTGATCTGCTCTTTGTCCTTGCAATAATATAGGTAAACGGATATGCAAGCACGATACAGATCACGGTTGTAAGTAATGCGATCACAAGTGACTGAACATAGATCTTAATATAAGAACTGTCCGCCAGATGTTTGTAATTATCGAATGTGAACTGAAATGTTACATTGTAATACTGATCAATACTGCAAAAACTCATGACCAGTATATAGATGAGTGGAACCGCTACCAACAGGATCAGCCATAAGGTCACCGGCCCTACCATGATCGTTGCCGGAAGTGTCTTTTCTCTGAATCTCTTTTTATTCATATCAAACACCTCCTTATGCCAGTGTTATATTTTCCATACTCTGATAGAAGCTGTTATCCAGACTGTGGATCAATACCGCATCCTCCGGATTCCAGCAGATAAATACTTTGTCACCGGATTTTGGAAATTCTTCGCCTGCCAGACGTTCCATCTTTACTTCATTTCCATTTGGAAGAACTGCCAGACATTTGACGACTGAGCCAACATAGATATAATCCTTGACCAGTGCCGGTACGCTGAAGCCCTCTACCGGTTCTGCCGAAAAATGAAGCTTTTCCGGTCGAACAGAAACAGTTACAAATTCACCAACTGAAAATCCGGTGTTCTTTTCCTCTGTCTCGGTCACGGAGCCGGAGGTTGTTACATCTCCATTTTCAATTCCTATAACCGCTTTTCCGTTTACGATCGATTTGATCGTTCCGTCAAATACGTTTGTCTCTCCGATGAAGGTTGCTACAAACTTGGTTGCCGGTCTTTCATAGATGTCTGTCGGTGATCCGATCTGATCCATGACACCATCATGCATAATAGCTATCCTGTCGCTCATCGTAAGCGCTTCTTCCTGATCATGTGTAACATAGATAAATGTGATATGTAATTTCTTCTGCAACCGTTTCAGTTCCAACTGCATCTGTTTTCTAAGCTTCAGATCCAATGCACCAAGCGGCTCATCCAACAGCAGAACCTTCGGACGATTGATCAACGCTCTTGCAATCGCAACTCGCTGCTTCTGTCCACCGGACAACTGACTTGGATACCGTTTCTCAAATCCGGATAACTGAACCATCTCTAACATCTCCGCTACCCGTTCTTTGATCTCTTTCTTTGGAACCTTTTTCATCTTAAGACCATATGCTACGTTGTCATATATGGTCTTATGTGGAAATAAAGCGTAGCTCTGAAAGACAGTGTTTACATTTCTCTCAAATGGCTCTTTATCTTCAATCGGCTCACCTTCTACCTGAATGGAGCCTGTCGTCGGTTCTTCAAATCCTGCGATCATACGAAGCGTTGTCGTCTTGCCGCATCCGGATGATCCAAGCAATGTCAGGAACTCGCCTTCCTCTACCTGCAGATTCAGATCTTTTACAACATGATTTGTTCCGTATATTTTATTTACGTCTTTGATATCAACTATAACATTTGCCAAATCATATCACCTCTTTTTCAAATTTCTCTATAATGCTTTTTCTCCTCGTTCACCGGTACGGATTCGTATAGCCTCTTCGATATTTCGAATGAAGATCTTACCATCTCCAACATGTCCGGTAGCTACCTTTTCTCTGACATCCAGAATAATCTGTTCTACCTTGGAATCTTCAACTACTACTTCAACTCTTACTTTTGGAAGAAGATTGATCGTAGTTTTAAAGCCTTTAATCTCATTTACGCCCTCAACAGTTCCTTTCTGTGTTCCGCATCCCATAACGGTTGAGATCGTCATACCACCACAATTCTTCTCATCCAATATGCTTTTTAATACTTCCAGCTTTTCCGGTCTGATTATTAATATGATTTCTTTCATTCTTTCTTCCTCCAATCTGCAACATACAACTAATATACCAAAAAAGAGCCGTTCATCTCTGAACAGCTCCTTTGCTTGTTAACGAAAATATACTACTTTCAAATTAATTCTTCAATAGAACAGGATTACCATTTTTCTACTACTTTTATAGTACTAACTACTCTTTTTCTTTAATCAGTTTAAACATCTGAACACGATTTCGAATTCCCAGTTTCCGGTAAATATTTAAAATATGCTTCTTTAGTGTATTTACCGTTATGGATAAATGGTCACAGATCTCCGTATTCTCCATTCCCTGCAGCAAAAGCTGCAATATGGTCTGCTCCCGCTTCGTCAGATCATAGGTCTTTACTGCCTGTGTCAGCGTCAGTTTCTCCTGACTGGTCATCTGATTGTTTCTGTCCTGTGACAACCGGTATGCCATATGATCTTTAAGCATATCCATCAGGAATACATCTTCATATGTAAAGTCTTCTTTACCAATCGTCCTATATAGTGTCACCACGCCCAGAAAATGTTTGTTCCGTCCAAATATCATTTGTAACGCATAATGCCAGTTATTTGGCTTATATACTCTTTGATAATATTCGGTTTGAACTCTTTTCTCATCCGATATGATATCAGTTTCCCGATATACCATACTCCTGCCACTGAACATAATACCACGGCTGTAATCCATATTCTCATAAATATCTGACAAGTCTTCATCACAGTTGAGGAATACCGGACGTTCCAGATTTTCTTTCTCATTTGATGATGCCAGATAAAAATCTGCACTGTCAAAATCTATGACGGTCTTGATCTGTTCCAGAAACTGTGTCCGCATGGCATCAAAATCACCGGTTGTGTAGATCTTGTATATGATACTGTTCATGACCAGCCAGTCATTTGTTTCAAGGGTCTTCACCAGTTTCCACCTCCCTTGTATTTCATAAAACAAAAAAAGTACGCAACCGATGTAACACACCCTTGCGTACTTATTTTTTACTATTCTGTTGGTACGAAGTATAGCACAAAAAGATGATTTGTCAAGCAAGAAAATTCATCAGGCTATTTACTGAAATATCATCAGATTATTAACCTTGAATCTATTTCAAAAGCTTTTTTATCTGCATATCTGTTGCGATCGGATAAATATCATGCATATGCCGGATGATCATATTCCAGGACTCCTGCGGATCATCCTTGTAACAGGATGTTACATAATCATACCCATAGATATGTTCCAGGGACGAGTAAACCGCCACATCCCAACCATACTCCAGTCCTTTTTTATTTACACGTTTTCTGAAGTCGCAATTACAAAGATACATCTGCATCATAAGATTGGTGACAGCTCCATCAAATCCCTTTTCGCCGTCTTTTCCATACCCTACCATTTTCTTCAATTCGTTGGAATACAGTTCTGTATCCACATGTTCTTCCATAAAATAATCCATGATCTTTTTATGCTTATTCGGGGCTTTTCCATCCTCATACAGCGCATCAAAATCATATCCATCCCGTCTGTAATTAGCAAATACAGGAAGCCATTTTCTCGATATAAAACCTGCCTTTTTATTAAAAAACTTGCCATATACGATGTCATGTCTTCTTGCGATAACCGCCCGCCACATCCATGGATCTCTGTCAACATCCTCACACCACCAGTACTCCGGTACAGTTCGTTCTTCCAGCGAAAATCCCGGTATGTCGTTTCTAAAAAGCGGTAGGAAGCCAATCTCATTTATATATTCTATTGCCTCATCCACTGTATGAATACACTCCGGATCATCCCAGTCTACACCATACATGATCCATTTGCCTGAGTCTTTTTCCATGTTTATCTCCTGTTATGACTTCTGTATTATCTTTTGATATCTGATGAACATTCAGACATTTTCATTACTTCTCTTAGCTCTATATTAGTACTCTGTGTTATTGCATAAAATCGTCATTTTTAGAGTATCAATCAAACAATTTCTAATATTTTTTTCTGTTAATGGTTTTGTTAAAAAGTATCTTTCATCTTCCTTATTATGAATACTTTCTAATGCAAAATCATCATACTCAATCCATCTTTTTCCTATGACCATTTCATTTTCAAAATGCTTCACACAAAAAACTATTTTATAACAGTATGTTACCATTACAATTGTGGTATAGTTATAAAATGCATCATACTCTGTTGTTAATTCAATTTTTCTTCTATTATGTGTAAATTCTAGGTCAATGTAATTATCCTGATATATGCTTTTATTTTTTAATATAATACCATTTGTATTTATAAATTTAGTAAATTGATCAGACTCCAAAACAACCTCTATTATTTTATCAAATATTTCTAATTTTCGTTTTTCTATAGTAGTAGATAATAATCTCAATGTATCACCACTAAGCTCTTGCCATGGCTCAATCGTATCCAATACATCGTTATACGAAAAATAATCCGATATTTCTAATAAACCACTATAAAAGTTGTCATCTATTATAAGATAGAAACTTTCATGTATAACTGCTAATAACTCAGCAAAATCTTCATTTACGTCGATTCCTAAATGCATTATTTGATTTCTATAAATACCCAATTTTTCTAAACATTCTATTTTTCTGCCTCCAGAAATAATACCCATTTCTATGCATTTTTTTAATACCTCTCCATATGACAATGTTTTTAAATTACTATTTTTAACCGTGTACTCTATCAAACTAATCTTCTGTTTTTCTGCCTCTACTTTATTTTTTTCAATAGAATCTTTTTGCCTATCATTTTTTGAAGAATAAATAATTTTTTCATCTTCCAAATTTAAGGTTGCTTTCAGCAACAGTTCCATCGCATTATGTAAAAATTCTATAGCTATTTTTAAAAATCTAAAGTTGTTTCTTGTTTCAATTCCTTTATTCCACAAATTGAATGCATCCATGGCTATTTGAAGGGAATCTACTGCATTATCTATTAACATTATTCTCATCTTATCACCTAATTAATTATAAATATATCAACTATTTTATTCTTGCCAACAAATCCACTTTTAATGTTTCTTTACCTTCCTGTGCTAATTCCACATCTTGAAAATTTCTATTAATCTATCTATACTCAAATCACTACCCCATTACAATGATCTACCTCATGCTGAATAATCTGTGCCACAAATCCTTCAAAGGCCATCTTTCGTTTTACAAAACCAGCATCCTGAAACTCTACCTCTATCTTCTTATACCTTGTTGTTTTTCGTTTTCCCTCTAATGACAGACAGCCTTCTTCTGTTTCGTAACGTCCGCTCTTAGAACAGATCACCGGATTGATCATAATCATATCTACAGGTCCGACACTTACAATAATCATATTTTTCTTATACCCGATCATATTTGCTGCCATTCCGACACAGCGCTCACGATTCGCAGCCAATGTATCCCGAAGATCATTTACCACATTCATATCAAGTGGTGTTGCCGGAACGGATTTCTGCCCCAGAAAAAGAATATCTTTTACAATAGTTTTAACCATTTTCTATCCTCCATAAGGTCTCATTTATTTCTTCTATATCCCTGCACATCTTTGTATTCCGGGTGCTGACGGCAATATTCATCCTCATCACCGCAGATCATATAATCACATTTACTGCCATTTGAACATGTGGTTATCCGAACCAGTTTCGCATGTAAGAGTTCCATCGCTGTATAATCCGGGTTGCATAATGCCGGCATAACCTCCAGCAGATCGAATTGCTTTGCAAATTCAGCTACCGGACATTCTGTAAACTCATAGTAAATAGGTTTGCCTTTCTGATAGGCAGCAACATTCATCTTATAATCATTCCATTTCAGGCATTTTTTTCCGGCTGTTGCAAAGGAAAAATGCAGCAACCTCTTAAAAAATAATTTATTGACATTTACAAATTTCAGCTTACGAAATGCCGGAAGGAATAAATTCCCCTCCATTTCTTCTATCTCGTCAAGGTTTGTCACTGATTTGCAAATGACATAATATGCCATTAAAGCAATACAGTCATATGTACCACCTGTTCCATTATGAAAATTCTTCTTTCCACCCAGATCTGTGCGCCAGTCTTTTAAAAAATCCACATACTGCTTCTGGACCTGTGTCCAGATAGCCTCCCACTGCTCTGCCGGATAATGCAGCGCAATCTTATCCTGTATCTGTTCCTTACATGCTTTTGAATATAAGACATGACAGGTATGGTCAAATATTAATTTTTCGTCCTCCATGCTGTTCCTCCATAAATTCCGATGCCGTGCAATTCTTATTCAATATGATTTCAAGCTATCTATCATACTATAAAGTAATGTTTTATAACCACCATCGAAACAAAAGCAGTTAATGTTCAATTATTAACTGCTTTTTATTTAAATATTTCTACCTTGATACTGAACAGTTATTACATAAACTCTCCTTGTTGCCCTATCAATCTTAAATATAGCAATATAATTGTCTACAATTAGTTGTTTGTATCCTTTGCCAGCATAACGTCCCACTAAACGGTCTTGATGTGCTTCAGGAAACTGTTCTAATGCTTTTATTGCATCCCATATCCTATCAGTTTGTGCTTTTGCATTTTCTGGAGATAGTTTTTCTAATGCTATATATGCATAAATATCATCTATATCACGAAAGGCTCTCGGGTAAAGCATTACATCATATTTATCCATAGTATTTCTTATTCAACCTTTCTATAGCACTATCTACTGATATAGGTTCAGCCCCTTCCTCTATTTCCAATTCTGCTTCATAAATAGCTTGGTCAATTTTATTAGTTTGCGCAAATCTTTCATATAGTTCTGCACTCATTACTACTAAATCACTGTATCCATTTTTTGTAATAAAAATAGGCTCCTGTTTCTTATGCGCTAATTCTGAAATCTCACTTGTCTTTCTCAAATCTCTAATCGGCATAATAGTTGGCATAATGAACACCTCTCTTTCTATGCCATTATTGTAGCATAATTATGTCGCAATACAAATGGTAATTTAAAAAAATTACCGAAATATTTATTCAAATTGCGCTCCTAAAATATTTCAAATTAACTGCACCTTTCATGAAAAATAAATATATATTTACAAATTCAATATAATGCTTGCATCAATTTCATTCAGTATAATTTTCCATTCACTGAATAAACTCCCTGATTTCCTTACTTATCTCATCATACTTATAGTCGTGGACATAATGCGGACAATCTAATTCAATATAACTTGCATTGTCACAACCTGAAATATAATTTTCAGGAATACTTCTCCACTTTTCTTTTGTAAAACCGGTTCCACCAGAGCCGTCAGAAATAAACAATAACATCGGCACCTGCGGAATTCCGTTTTCTTTTACAATATTTGCATTCTGTTTTACAGCTTTTGTTTCATTAATCATCGTTACAGTTGCAGTTTTTTGATAAAATACTGCTCTGTAAATCTCTTTTTCCTTTTCAGACAGTGTTCCGGATTTGATTGCATCGCTCTCCGCAAGGCTCGGTATCCATCTGGTAATTCCAAGAGCAGCACCATACTGCCCTAATTTCATAATAGGAATATTGATGTTCATTTCATCATAATAATCTGGTACTGCCATATCCAAACCAACAATAGCCTCAACTTCTTCCGGATACTTCTGTGCCCAGTATAAAGCCTCAAGTCCTGACATCGAATGGGGACAAAGCACATATGGGCCTTTTATTCCGGCTTTATCAAGTGCCATCCTTGTTTCGCTTAACATCGTATCGATATCCCTGTTTTCGTCTACAACATCACTAAAGCCATAACCGAATTTTTCCACTACAACGATTTTATAATCATTGCTAAGCAGCGAATACAAAGACTCAAAATCCAATATTGGCGAGCAGGTTCCACCTCCAGACATGAACACAAGCATTTTATCACCATCCCCCTCTGTATATACGCTCATCTTGTGCCCGTTGACTTCTACCACTTCACCTAACGGAGTCAATAAATCTTTTTCTCTTGAACTGCATACTTTATGGCGAACCAATGATATTATCACGAATAATGCAATAACCGTGATTACAATCAATATTACTCTTAGAATATTTCTTAATATCTTTTTCATACTGTATCTCCCTTAATCAAGTGCCTAATACTTCCTGCCTCTATCCCCAATATGGAATAACCAATTGATATACAAATGCAATCACAATGGACAAACCTATTTCAACAGCATACTCTTTCGGCTTTCTTCTCAAAAGTAATACACCAGCTATCCATGTAAGAACCTCCATAGGCTGATATACATAAAAGCCATATGTAATGATGTTGAGACTAACTGCCTGTGCAAGCAAAACACCAAGGATCAAACTTGATATAAAGATTGCAACGCTTCCCTCCCCTTTCGCATACCAGCATATATACGCCATAAAAAATGAAACAAACGAGATCACTATCCACATCATCATATAAGTTGTCGGCAAGAAACCTAAAACGTAATTGCAATAAAGATAATATCCTGCCAGCATACTTATAAAGAAAAGGAATGTGTTAATGGCTGCTCTTAATGGCGTTTTTGCATATACTGAAATAATCGTTGCAAGTAAAATCCATATAGCCAGTCTTCCAAAATAATTACTAATATTTAGCGGCTGTATTATCTTTGGAAATTCACTTTCTGGTAATGTATCCATCCATTTTTGTAAAACACCAAGTGCAAAACCAAATAAAATTATTCCCAGTGTCACTATTATTTGATATTTAACTGAAGGTTTCTTTTCCGGTTTCCTTACTTTTTCAAGAAATGATTTCATTTTCTCTCCTTCTTAATATATCTCTAAGAATTACAAACTCAACAAACTGGAATTTGACGCTCTATTAATGCTATTAAACCCAATCAATAGCATTCTTTATAAGTTTGACAAATGGTTCACAGGTCAGATTTTGAGTAGTGTGTGCAGGAACGATACAGCAGATTTTTCCCTTGCCATAGGTGTGAACCCATACAGCAGGCTGAACGCCGTTCTTTGAAACGGTTTCTGCAAGAATCGTTGTATCAGCATTCGGAATCATTTTCATTACATAATGTTCGTCAAAATCAGGGAATGTGAATTTGCCAATGCCTTCAATAATCGGATGTTCTGCTATCGGTTTTACAGTAAGCGGACATTTTTCGGGATGAGTGATAAAGTTACTTCTTACAACATTTGTGAGGATTGGGTGATTTTCTGTGTAATCAGTAAGTGATGCGTGAAGCATAATCGTTCCCATACCATTCTGAACATCATTCAGAAATTTCTCCGTCCATTTTTCATCACACCAGATTGGAGTAGGAATCTGATCATTTTCAATAGGGTCTTTGAAAGACAAAAACAAATCAAACTGCCCGTTGAAATAGTCATTTGGGTTCTTTGTGAATGTTACTTCATAATCTGCGTTAAACAGATAGTCCATCATAGGCTTGATGGAATCATCGTGATGCCAGTAATCGTGTACCAAAACAAATACTTTTTTACTCATAATTATACATCCTTTCATCACCATTTTATGGCTATGTTTTTGTGAATTCTCGTTTTTTAGATGTGCATTAAATTCCGATTTATAAATTACATACCGCGTACAATGGTATATTTACCATCCATTCCTGATTCATATACTTTAGAGTCGAAAAACGTACAGATTCGCAGATAGCATGCCACATTTTTATGGTCTATTCTACCGTTATTTCAACTTTTTTCTTACCTTACCAGTTTTGTTTTTTGCATTTTTTCTTGCCTTACATCACTGCAATATTACATTTTTTCGTCACTGGTCATAAATTTGTTATGTTTTTTATCTGATATTATCATAAAATCTCTGCAACACGATTGCCAACTCTTCCGGAGCTTCTATGTTTGCTTCATGACCTGTTTTCACAAGTTCATGGAAACAGGCGTTGTTCAAATATTGGCAAAGTTCTTTTGAAGTTTTTTTGTTTGCAGTGTCCTTCTCTCCACAAATGAGCAATACTGGGCAAGACACCTTATGCAGGGAGTCACTGAAATCCAATTCAGCCATCGTCCCGCACAGGCTGATAACATCCGCTTTTTTGAAACCCATTTTATTGAATGCCGAATTCGGCATAAGATGAAACAATATATTCTGAACTTTCAATAATTTTTTTGGCATTTTATATTGTGCTGCAATTAATACGAGCGCCTTTACTTTATCTGGGTGGTCTATCGCATAATTAAGTGCCAAAACAGCGCCTAGAGAAAGCCCACATAAGACAATTTCATCGTTCACCTTGTCACATTCTGATGAGAATGCCGAATATAATTCCTTATATGTAGCAGATTTTCCTTCTAACATCTCTGCCAAACCCAATTTAACACTACTTTCCGATACCTTCGTTTCTTTTATTACTTTATTCCAACTGTCTGGTTTTTGTCCTAGTCCATGCAAATATAAATACTTCATATATTGTCGCTCCTTCAAACTGGAAATTTTTCAAATTATCAATTTCTAATTTCCGTACAGAGATATATAAATCATCTGCTCTCTAATTGTTCGAAATGATAACGCGGTTTTCCAACACTCTTTTTTCCATACTCAATAGCTTCTGTAGGGCAATAACAAATACAAGCCATACAATGAGTGCATTGCTTTCCCCATACAGGCTTTCTGTCCTTAAGCGCAATGTTGTTCAATGGACAATTCTTAACACATTGACCACAACCGACACAGGCAGCATCCGTACGAAATGCATCAGATTTCACAAAGAAATGATAAAAAATCGGATTTACCGGACCACTCATTAACCGGTCATAAAGATTGTTTCTTGGTACAGCGAACGGCTGCTTTGCCTTAATGTGCGCAATTATATCCATAATAGCAGGTTCCGCATTTTTAACAATCTTTCTTGCTTCTTCTGCTTTCGGTGCACCAAACATAGCAATATAATTTTCCGGCATAATAACCTGAGCTGTACCCATATACCATAAATGTTTTTGCTCCGCAAGGCGCCGATTATATTTCGCTGCATTCCCAATCTCGCCTCCACAGTCCATCACGAACCAAATGCGTTCTGCAAAAAGCAGTTCCGTTTTACAAAGCCACTCCGATACAATTTGTGGAATACGCCACGCATAAGTTGGAACCACTACGATTATATTTCTGCCTATTTTCATTGGCGAATAATCTGTTGCCTTGATTTTTGCATTCATATCTACAATCTCGTCCTGCAATTCATCTGCAATTTTCTTTGCTATATAACGACTATTACCAGTTCCGGAAAAGCACAAGATCATAATAACATTACCTCCGTATTTGCCTCAAAGCCAAGCTTTTCATAAAAGTTTTTTCTCCAACACTCTTATTGAAATCATCTCACAATATCGTCATTTTTCTCGTATGGCATCGGCTCCCCATTTTCTTTATGTAGGCGTCCTATTTTATCGCAGATTCTATCGTACAAATTATCATTCACATATGCAATCTTCTCCATATCCACATTGTTCTCTGATTTTTTTCCGCTGTAGAATTTTTGGGCGTATGTTCCACATTCTTTTATGTAAGCCATTATTAAATTAATTTCTTATTTCTCGACTTCTGAAAAAATAGGTTGTTCCGTTAATTTTCCACTGATAAAATCACAAAAATAGGAATAGTCATCAAAATACTGCTGCTCATACTCTTTGCCTATGATCGCACCAATCGTCAAATTGTTTTTTTCTCTTTTTAATTTATCAAATAATCCCTCTGTTTTCTGCCCTTTTCAATCAGAAATACTATAGCCGTTAAAGTTTATATTGCATGAAGTTACCATTATGTACAAATCCAAAATCCGTATATAATTTAACTCCCATATCAGACGCTGTAATCTGTATTGTTCCACAGCCATATTCCCTGGCGTCATCTATAACGCGGGATAGCAGTTCCTTTGCAATACCCCTTCTTCTATATTCCGGATTAGTAAACATACTGGACAACAATCCTATCTTTCCACTTGGACATCCAAAATAGGGAGGCTTCTCCACAAATGACATCCCGCTTGTTCCAATAATATTTTCCTCATCAAGGGCAAGCCAAGATACAAATGTTCCATCCGCCATATGTCGAGTATAATATTCCTTCAATGCAGGAACCAAATCTATCTTTTCTTTAGCACCTTCTTCTCTAAGCTGATTTATCCTCATGTGAATAAACGTATTCAGTTCTTTTTCTGTAAGTCTTTTATATCTAATATCCATTTTCACGATTCCCTTATACAAACTGATATTTATAAATTACATACCGCATACAATGGTATATTTACCATCCATTCCTGATCCATATACTTTAGAGCCGAAAAACGTAGCTTTCTCTGTTCCATAATAATACGGTGTGTGCGGTGTATCTGAAATCATCTGCTGCAACATATATTGCTCTGTGAGATTACCCTTGAATTCCATAAAAATATCATTTTCTTCCAATATAGATGTCGCCGGCAACTCACTTAATGCCCCCAGTAATCCGACATCCAGCATAAACAATTTATACGCATTCATACGTTGGTTGTTATAAAAAGAAATATATGCTGTTTTCTCATAACAATTCTTTCCACCGTAACAGACTATCCAATACTGTTCCAACCATCATTGAAATTCAGAAACTCCAAAAGACTCTCTTCCTCTTAAAATCCACCATAATGAGACAGCGTCTCTGTTGCTAATTCTGTCCCAACTCTCATAGCCTCATAAATATTCCCATTTATCAAATGTGAACATACAAAGCCTGCATGGTAACTATCTCCACAACCTGTAGTATCAATTACTTCTTTAACTTCATTAGCTTGAACAAAATACTTTTCACCATTATGATATGTAACACTTCCTTTATCAGCTAAAGACACATTAAATAGCCCTTTATACTTCTTTGAAAACGCTTCAAATATTGGGAGAATTGATTTCTCTCCACTAATCATGAAATAATCTATATATGGTGCATATTTTTCCATTTCTTTAAAATTACGATATTCTACAAAATCCACTGCCAATCTGAAATTGTTATTCTTTTTTAAATCTATAATTTGTCCAAAACAGCCTGCCCAAAAATGTACAAATACAACATCTGATTTTTTGATAAACTCCAATTCATCATGGTTCAATATCATTTTATCAACAATATCACCCGTCCATGAATCATCTTTGTAATATCTGTCACCGCCGGCTGTAAGATATGTACGATTATTCGCTGTTACTTTATCCTTTTCTACTCTTACGTGGCTTACATCTATTCTCTTATCAGAAATAGAATCCATAATAAATTTTGCGTAAGAATCCTGTCCAACTGCACCCAATATTGAAACATTGAACTCCTCAAATTTTGATGCATGGGCTGCAAAATTAAGGGCTTCACCGCCAGCATATAGTTCATCAGTTCCATCAAAAACATCTACACATAAACACGGAAGTGCTACTAAATTTATCATTCTTTATACCTCTAAAATTTCTAATTTTTCTGTTTTATCAACTTAATTCTGTCATAATATAAAATGACTTTCGGCAGGGTTGGTCAAAATTTTAAAAACCAGAAAAGCTTCCCTCCATATGGATTTTTCTTACTGATTAACAGCGCAGAAACTGCATGTAATAATAAAAATGCACCGCTTATGATCGCCATTACCAGTTCAAACTGTGATAAGACCGACATGGAATTATCATTATAGCCTATATAAACATTCTTACTGCCCAGAGTGCTGCAATTTCCCTCATACCAGAACACATCGGCACCATTGACAGGCGAATTCGCCTTAATCTGCAGCACCGTATAAGTTGACCGGATGCCTTTCCCATAACGTGATTTGTAATTTCTGACATCATTTCCGCTATGTACCTTGACATGATTGGAGCTCTGCCGAGAACTTTGATATGTTACAGTTCCTGTTGTATGATTCTTCTTACAGGCATATCCGACCACCTTCGGCATACCCGGCCGCAAAGAAAATCAAAGCAACTACAAGTGCTAAAATCTCAGCCGTATAGAACGCATTCACCGATTTGTTTTTCATTTTTATCTCCATAGTATAGCAAAACAGGGAGCTAATCATCTTATCTCCCTGAAATTAACAATTCGCATTTTAAGCTGCAAAGCACTTAAATTAAAGGTTTGCACTCAAAGTAGCAACGCACTTAAATCAAGCAAGTGTACTTGCTCGTTTACATTATATGTAATTATCAAGAAAAAAGCAATAAAACTAATTGAGATTTATGCTATGTAAACGGACAAAACCACACTCTATGATCTTCATCTCTTACAAACGTATAAATCGATTTTAATCACTCAAATTCTTTTATATCATTCCATCTTCTTTCCCGTATTAATTGCTGTATAATTTTAGTTGAATTCTCCAGCTTTTTCTAAGTGCCACATACGAAATCAAAAAGTTTGCAAGCCAGCCGGCCGGTACAGCAAGCCAGACAAACGCAATACCGAAACGAGGTGCAAAAATCAATGCAACCGACAAGCGTATCGCAAGGTTTACCATATTTGCAATGAGAAACGGACGCATAATTCCAAGTCCGCGAAGGACTCCGTCAGTTGCCATCTTAATACCCATAAAAATGAAAAAATAACCAAGCCATCTCATATAATCGCCAGATACTTGATACGCCAAAGCAGTTCCATCTTTACCAAGAAATAGCGAAGAAATTTGTGTGTGCAGTGTTTCAATAACTACAAAAGCAAGCACTGCAAAACATACATCCAACACCAACGCAGCATGATACCCTTTTTTGATACGTTCAATTTTCCTTGCACCATAGTTCTGGGAAACATATGGTGAAACTGCATTACCAATGGATACGAATATCAATGAAAAAACATTCTCTACTCTCATCGTTGCTGCATAACCTGCAAGCGCCTGCGTGCCGAATGGATTTACAACAGCCTGTACGATCATCATACCAATTGACACTGTAGACTGCTGCAGAACAGACGGAACGGCAATTTGAAGCATAGAAGCTAGTTCCTGCCTGTCAAACCAGTTAAAGGGACTTTTATATCGACGCATCCGGCTAAAGAAAATCAAAAGCGAGAACACGGCGGAAATTCCCTGTGCAATAAGAGTTGCGAGAGCGGCACCGAACACACCCAGACCAAGACCGGCTACCAGCCAAATGTCCATAAAAATATTCAAAATAGAAGAAACTATCAAAAGGCCTAACGGAATCTTCGATTCACCGATTGAGTTAAACATCGTTGAAAGAATGTTATACATAAACAGAAACGGAAATCCCACAAAATAAACGCGAAGATACAACACTGCTTCCTCCAGTATATCAGAAGGTGTTTGTAATGAAGTCATCATAAAACGAGAAAAACAAAAACCGAAGATACCCAAAAGTACGCTTAAAATCAAAAAGCTGATCAAGGATGTTGATACAATAGTTTTCATTTTGCTATAATTTTGGGCTCCAAAATAGCGACTTACGAGCACTCCCGCCCCTACCCCGGCACCAAGTGCTATACAGATAAAAACATTTGTCAGTGCGGCACAGGCGCCAACTGCCGCAAGTGCAGGAGCACCGACATACTGACCAACAATGATTGAATCTGCCATATTGTATACCTGTTGAAAGAAGCTGCCCAGAATCATAGGCATTGCAAATACAGTCAGTGCTTTAATAGGGGCATCTGTAATTAAATATTCATCTTTTGACATTATCATTTTCCTCCATAAAACGTTACAAAATCAGAGCTAACGCGGCCAATACAATGTTATTGCATACAGTCAACTTGCTTTTTTCTGTATTTTAACGGAGAAACTCCGTATGTTTTTTTAAAACTTCTGATAAAATAGCTTATATTTTGATAACCGCTCCGCATTGCTGCCTCTGTAACAGAAATATCGGTGTCTTGCAACAGCTGTTTTGCATACTCTAACCGTAAATACGCCACATATTGTGAAAGTGTAATATGAAAATGCTCCTTAAAATATCTGGATATATATTTTTCAGAAAGATGAAATTGCTCCCCAAATTCTCTTAATGATATTTTTCCTGTAAAATTCTGCTGTATATACGAGACCATTTCTTTTTCTACAATATTTCTACCACTTGTGTTATTTTCTACTATAAATCCCTTTTCCCACATTTCAAGAATAAATTGTAAAAGAATTATTTTGGTCTTTATCTGCGTCGCTATGTTCAACTCTCTTTCACTCTTTTTTGTTTTATATATCTCAATTAACTGCTCACACAATTCTTTTATCGTATCTTTTACACTGGGACTAATCATCAGACGACCACTGTCTAATGGTTCAAGTAATCTATCATCTAGTATATCATCTGTATAAAATGATATATATTTCAATGGGAAAAGAAAAGTAAAATAATCTACAGTATCGGTCTTTGAACCCATAAAATGCAGATTGCCCGGTGATACAACGAAGGCATCCCCGGGTTTCCCGATATAGTTCTCTCCTGATATATTTACAGTCAAAAAGCCACTTTTTACATATATAATTTCGAATTCATCATGCCAATGTACCGGTATCTGAAAGGACTGCCCCGCATTCTCTATGTGATATGTACTGAACGGATCATCCTTTGTACCATGTGGTTTATTTTCCTTTAATTCAAAATACATAATCTCTCCTATAGTTCTATAAGACTCTTACTTTTCCATTTTCCGCTTTTCCATCGAAGCACCATTCCAACAGCTCTCGCACATTCATCACCTGCCATGGCAATATATGCTCCTACCGCCAGAAAGCCCAAATGTATTCCAAGAAAATATGTACCACCAACCGCAAACAGATACATGAAAATTGCACCCATTATAACCGGAAAAACTGCATCTCCACTGGTTTTTAACGCCTGACTATACACAAGATTTGTCACCCTTCCAAGTTCAAGGAATATATCTATTATTAACAATTTTACCACAAGACTTATCATCTGTGCATCATCCGTAAATATATGCACTATAATGTGTCCGGACAGTGCAAATGTCACAGAGAAGCATGTAGCTATTACAAGGCCATATATCTCTGCTTTTTTTATACCCCTGTCACATTCTTCAAACTCCTTTGCTCCGATTCTCCAGCCTGTCATAATAGCATTAGCCTGTGCCAGTGCAGCTCCTGCACAATATGAGAAATTTGCTATCTGCATAGCATACGAACGAGCTGTGACATTCATTCCGTTCGCATCCATCTGATTCATAAAACGCACTATAAATGTCATTGCTATATTATAAAGTGCTGTTTCAAATGCAGAAGGAAAACCTATTTTAACAATCTGCGCAAGTATCTTTCGCGGCAAAATACGATCAGGACTTTGTTTTGCTTTTATAAGTACAGCGCCCATCACCGCTACAATAACAAGATTTACAACCCTTGAAATAACCGTGGCAACGGCAACTCCCATTACTCCCCAGTTAAATACAAATAAGAATACCGAATTTAGTATTATATTAAGAACATTTCCAACAATAGTTCCTATCAGGGAATGCTTTGTATATCCAAATACTCTCAAATAACTGGAAAAAATAGGAATAATCGCATTTAAAAAACATGTTCCACCAACAATTTTGAGGTATGTTTCAGCCGGTTCAAACAAAGCAGGAGCAATACTTACTATTTTAAGTATTCTGCTGGAAAAAATTGCAAGAACAACAGACATCAGAATACCTATGAACGCATTAAACATAAGTCCAAGCTGTCTGGCCTGATATGCTATCCCGGGTCTTCCCGCTCCGATATTTTGTGACATAACAGCTATCATACCCGATGATATCACTCCAAACATAACAATGAAAACACCTATATAAGTATTTGCTGTTCCCACTGCTCCCACAGCCTGATCACTTACAGATGATAACATAAGTGTATCAACCATCCCTGAAAGCATATAGAATAAAGTTTCCAGGCATATTGGCACAGATAATTGCGATAATGTTTTCCTTTCAACCATCATGTTTTCTCCTTACATACAAATATAACATATATTATCAATAATACGATATATCTTTATGTGTTTCTTGTATAATATCAAACAAAAATGGCACTATTTCTACTATTTCACCGCAATAATCTATCAGAATTGTTAATCTTATCGTTGACATCCAGACTATTTATTTAATGAAATGAGATTTGTATTCTATTCGTTTCCTGTATTTTTTCCCTTTTTTTCTTTTTTCGCCGTACGAAAAGGAATGCACATAAGCCCGCAAATACAACGACTACAGCTATAAGTATCAGCAGTACCGGAATCCGGCAGACACTTGAAGAGATGAGCTTAAGGCCCTGATAAAGTGTATACACACCAAATATCGAGAATATCACAAATGCCAGTGTGTTAAGCAGTCCATCCGGAGTTTTGCTCTTTAAGAGATAACCGATCAGCATTCCAAGAATGTCCGCTGCAAATAGTCCGAGCGAACAACCGATCCATACAATAAGTGCTGCCCCCATACCTTCATTTGCACCAAATGTTATAGCGGTAAGCTGAGTCTTATCTCCAAGCTCAGCTACAAAAAAAGTACAGAAAACAGCCAATGGCGCAAACTTGATCTTTGATCTTCCGTTTTCTTCTTCCTCTTCGTCGCCATCGGAAATCGTTGATGCTGCGAAGTAAAGAAATACAAGTGCTGCAATATTCTTAATGAGCCATTCCGGAACAAATTCGCTGACAAGTCCACCTGCAAGAACCGCCAGACCATTCAGTACAAGAATTGCGGCAGCAGTTCCTAATATGATATCTTTTAATTTGTACTTAGACGTAAGAGCAATCAACATAAGCTGTGTCTTATCTCCCATCTCCGCTATGAATTCCGTAAAAAATACCTTTAAAAATAATATCATTTGTTATACCCTCATTTATCTTATTACAATATAAACTGCATATACTGCATAGAGAGCAACCATACACAAACCTTCGATTCTTCCGATTTTCTTCTTTGTCCCTGCAAATATCCATACACACACAGTAAATGCAACCAGTACACACAGATCAATAATATTCTCTCTGATTATACTGATCGGACTGATCACTGATGCAATACCAAGTACCATAAGTATGTTAAATATATTTGAACCGATCGCGTTACCAAGCGCCATATCAACTTCATTCTTTCTGGCTGCAACAATTGAGGTCACAAGCTCCGGGAGTGACGTGCCTATCGAAACGATTGTAAGTCCGATCAGTGTCTGACTCATTCCGAGATCACTTGCAATTCTTGATGCCGCATCAACGGTCACATCCCCTCCGACTGCAATCGCTATTGCTCCGCCAACGATAAACAGAATACTGACCGGAACGGATACAAGCTTAATTTCCTCATCCGAGCCACCTTCAATCTCAACTTTCTTTCCCTCTTTGTTGGCCTTTAATGCAATCCTGATCATGTAAAAAATGTATCCTGCAAATAAACCAATAAATATAGCACCATCCATATGTCCCAACGTCATGCCTGTTTTATCTCCAAGGCCGATTATTCCTAAAAGCATTAAGAGTCCGGCACATATAAGTGAAAGCGGAATATCTCTCTTTATCGTTTCTCCTGCAACATTTACTGTGGCTAATATTGCACATACTCCGATAACAACCATCAGATTAAAAATATTAGAACCAACTACATTACTAACTGCAAGTTCATTATTGCCTGCTATTGATGCTGATACACTGACCGCTGTTTCCGGAAGTGATGTTCCCATCGCAACGATTGTAAGTCCAATAATTATAGATGGAACATGCAGTCTCTTTGCTACACTCGAGCTTCCCTCTACAAAAAAATCCGCTCCTTTGATCAGCAGTACAAAACCGATCACAAGAATTACAATTACAAGAGCAAACGGGGCGTTGTTAATGAATTTTTCCATATTGTTCTCCTTTTTCTCTATCCATACCAGTGATGTCAGCCGAACTGTCTGCTACTATAAAGTATGTCCGACAGATTAAAAAAGACTCATGTATATCAATTATCCGCCGGTGTATATTACACAAGCTGTTAATCGATATACATGAGTCTCATTATTTAAGATTTGCCAGATTATACTCTCTTATTATAATCAGAATGTTGACAAATCACACTTTCGTGCTAACTACTCCCTCATGGAATATTAAGTTACTCGATAAATATTATCAAATGTATCCATGTGTGTCAACATCTTATTTTAGAAATATTTATCAGAAACATTTATCAGCAGTGGTCTCAGACTACTGTCCATCCAAGCCACTGCCGAATTTACTACTTCTTTCTATTTACTTTTATTTAACTGTTACCTTTACTTTCTTAGCGCATCCATTTACTGCATAGATATATACATAACAAGTGCCTTTTCCTTTTGCTGTGATCTTGCCATCTTTGGATACAGTTGCTACCTTTTTATTTGATGTGTCATATCTGAATTTTGCTGTATGACCAAAGAGTGGAAGTTTATTATTCTTTATAATAAAAACTTACTAAATTTCTGATTATCTTTTCATAAGTTGGTAAATGCCGATATATCCCGTATTTTAGGGCTTTATCGGTATTTTCTTTTTGGAAGATACCTTGCATAAGCTGGCATTTACCAGCATGAAAATGCAACCAAAAGTAGTAAATGAGTAGTAAATATAAGCTCCGATATTAACAAGCCAGTCTTTCCAGTTCTGCTTTTGCAGATTGAAATGTACCGTGTGCATAATAGCCAAGTGTCATGGTTATGTTAGCGTGTCCCATAAGATATTGCAGGGTGTTTGGGTTCATTCCTCTGTTTGCCATATTCGTACAGTAAGTATGTCGGAATGAATGTGGTGTGATGTTCGGTAACTTGTCCGTGTGATACTTGTTATACTTCTTAATTAGTCCTCGCACCATGCCCTCATAGTTTCCTGCAACTTTAGGTAAGCCCTCACGGTTCAAGAATAGGAAATTGCTATAACCACCTACAATCAACGGTTGTGCCTTTCCTCTGTTCTTTAGTATTCTTTGGATTGCTTGATAAGCCCGTTCTGTCAATGGAAGTTCTCGTTTTCCGTTTTTGGTCTTTGGCGTTTCAATATAGTAGCCGATTTCGCTGTCTTTCAATAACTGGTGGTCTATATTGAGTATTCTGTTCTGCATATCAATATGCGTCGTTAGTCCGCAAAATTCAGAAATACGAAGTCCCGTTTCCAGCAGAAGCACAACCTCATCATAATACTTGCTGTAAATCTTATCCTTTTCCATAAAGGCAAGCAGGCGTTCTTCCTGCTCTGGTGTAAGGATAACTTTCTGCTCCGTATCATCTTCCAGAACATCACTTAGCTTAAATTCAAACGGGTTCTTTCTGATACAGTCGTCTTGTATCGCCATGTAAAATGACGCTTTCAAGGAACGCTTGTAGTTATCAATCGTTTTATAGGCGTATCCTTTTTCGCTCATTCTGATAGCCCATTCTTTAGCGTCCGACTGCTTAACAGTATCAATCGCCCTCATACCCAATGGGTCATTTTTCAGAGCGTTCATAAGATACTGTCGTCCTTTTTCAGTAGCCCTCTTGATGTTCTTTCTTTGGCTGTTCTTCTTGTCGTAGAGCTGGCAGACTGTCATTTTACCGCCTGCTGTATCGATACCGTCGTTAAGGTCTTTTTTAATCTGTGTTTCTTTTTCCCTCAACGATATATCATCACGCTTTCCAGCAGGTGTCTTGTCTGTCGGTACAAGTTTCCAAGAATAGATAAATTGTGGCTTTCCGTATATATCGGTATATTTATAAACGTATCTTCCGTCTTTTCGCTGGCTCTCTCCATTACGCAAATTGCGATTTTTACTGTCTTTTCGTTTTACATTAGACATAGTGTAAAGCTCCTTTTGATATGTAAGGGTCATAAAATGCCAGTAATTTTTCAATCGCTTTTTCGTTTCCGTCCATAGCTGATGAAATCAAGTAATAAGACGGTTTCTTAAATAACTGTTTCATTTTCTAATGTTCCTCCTTGAGTATTTTTTTCATAGTTTCCAAAGCGTGATGTCGGTTTCTAAATACACCGCTTTGCGTGATTTTCTGCAAGTTGGCAATTTCACTTTCTGTCATTTCCAAGAAGTAATACATCAACAGAGTATTGCGTTTTCTTTCTGGAAGTTTCTTCAAGGCTTCTGCCAATTCATCATCAAGGACACGAATATCAATGCCACATACTGAAAAGATTGTATAATCTGTTTCGTAGTCGTCCCAAACAGCCATTTTATCAACAAGGACATCTGGCAATTCGCTGAAAGATATTTCTTTATTCTTACGACGGTTTAATTCCTTGTAATAATCTTTCACGACACTACGGACAACTTTCTTTAAACAACTTTCAAAACGACATTGAACTGTTTTCTGGAAGTCAGACGGTTTCATCAATCTCACCTCCTTTCCTTTATGATTTGAAAAGTGTTTATCCCTCTTTCCGCACCATATAAGGACAGCTAGGTGTGATTTAATGACCTCTTTTGAAAAATTTTTTAAATTTTTTCGGGTATGAAAAAAGCCCGCACAAAACATATAGTCTGTACGAGCCTTTAAAGCTAAAACATAGTAATATTGTATCATTAAGAATCACAAATCACAAGTGATTTGTGATTAATCACTTGTGATTTGTGATAAGTGATTTGTGATTAATATATAAAAGCCCTCTTTAAAGGGCTTTTATGTTTATTTTGAAAAAGAGATAAAATCAATATATCCCTTTTCCCCAATTTTTACAACGGCATTGTAGGGCTTTTTCTCTTTGTTTTTGATTCCTTTTACCAGGGTTTCTTTTCCCTCCAGTAATTCTTTTACATTCGTTTTGGTTAGTTTTTTCTTTCTAAAATGTTCAGCTAAAGTAAACTTACATTCAGGATAATTTGAACAACCATAAAACGATTTTTTTAATACAATATTGTTGCCACACTTAGGACATTTTCCTACAAGGGGTCCCGAGCGCTTAGTGGGAATTTGTACCCCTTATCGATACAAATTCCCCGTAGGCGCTAGGGACCTCTTTAGCTTCTTGGAAGCTGTCAGTAGTATATCTAATAATTTATCTCCATTCCCTTTAGTAACGTGTAACTTTCCAAATTTAAAAAAGCGACTCATAGAATTATTTCCTCCCGTTAAATAATAGATAACTATTAAAAATAGACAATACTTGCTCATAAGTAATGGTACTTAAATTGTTTACTTTGGCGTGTTCCATTGCTTGATGAAACTGATTTTTAGTAAACAGTTGACGATATTCTCGATTGACCCATTTTGAAACAAAGTACGTATATAGCTTCCAATATTTATCTGGAACATCTGTGGTATGGCGGGTAAGTTTTATTAAGACACTGTTTACTTTTGGTTTAGGATGAAAGCATTCCGCTGGCAGCTTAAGCAATTGCTGAATCGAGACTTGAGTGTGCAAGAGCAACCCTAGTGTTCGGTGAATATCCAAGGTACGCTTGTAGAATCCTTCTTCAACAATCAGATAGATGTCAGACGCACGGCTTTCAAAAACCACTTTTTTAATAATTTGTGTGCTTAAATGGTAAGGAATATTCCCAACAATTTTATACCTCTGTTTGTTAGGGAATTGAAACTGTAGAATATCTTGGTGAATTAAAGTGACACGAGTATTCAGTTTTAATTTTTCTGACGATAAGTTGAATAGATGACTGTCTAATTCAATAGACGTTACCTGTTTACTTATTTTAGCCAGTTTCGTCGTTAAATGCCCTTTACCTGTTCCAATTTCGTAAACGGTATCGGTTTCTTTTAAATTCAATTGTTTTATTATTTGGTTGAGTACTTTTTCACTCGTTAAAAAGTTTTGAGAATATTTTATATTTTTGTTCATGTAATCACTCCTGAAGTGATTACATCTGTAAATAAATACAGAAGTTAAACGATTTGTTTGTAATTTTAGTTATCTGTTTAAAAAGTCATAAGATTAGTCACTGGTAGGAATTAATCTAACGTATTTATTTATCTGCGTAATCACTGTTTTTAGTCTGTTTCAAAACAGTAGATGTTTTATCTACATTACGCATTTGGAATACCAACATGACGAATCCCTCCTTCTTAATTACAAATTTTTAGCATCTAATTTAACTTCAATTCCTATTATACAAAATTTTAAGATAACAGTCAAGAACATATCTGCACAAGTTGTAGATATACCATAAATGCTGATAATCAACATGATTACGCTTACCATCAAATAAGTAAGTGTTTCTTGCTTATTAAAATTATCCATAGTACAACGTGAATTCCAGAGAAAAAGAGAAATCGCACCAAGAATAATACTTAAAACAAAAATGACATTTCTTTTTTTACTGTCACGGAACATTTTCTTTTCATTTTGTTTGTCAAAATAAAGAAAATCACGTATCGTCATTTTACTTATTCTTCTTAATAGATTAAGCAAAACCAAAACATAAATAGTTAAAAAATAAATTATCAATAGTCCAATAGAAACGAAATTCAAAGAAATAAAGAGAGTTTTTGGAATACCCAGTAAGTTTACAATTACTAACGACACAAACTGGCTGAATAAAAAGCCAATAGGAATAGCTAATACAAATGCTAAAATTCCCAACAGTATATTTTCAATTACAACTAAGTGGGCAATTTCTTTTTTCTTAATGCCAAGAAGCATATATGTTCCTAATTCTTTACTTCTTTTTTCAAACATAAATTTCGTTGTATAGTTGATCAAAAAGCATATCACAAAAATAATAAGAATATTTACAGCGAACAATGAATTCTTAAATGCATCCATACTGGAACATAACTTTACAATTTCATCAGAATTTGCCACCAAATTAAAAGCAAATATAAGAGAAAAGGATGCAGTAACGGTTATCAGATAAATCAAATAATCTTTAATATTTCTTTTTGTATTTCTATACGCTAACTTACCTAACATTTCCCACTTCACCTCCGAGCAAGGTTAATATATCCAGTATTTCATTGAAGAAATCTTTTCTGCTTTTTTCCCCTCTGAAAATTTCATTGAATATTTTACCGTCTTTCAAGAACAAAATACGTTCACAGAAAGACGCACTAAACGGGTCATGTGTTACCATTAAAATAGTAGCCTGCATTTTCTTGTTGATTTCAGACATTGTTTCCAGTAATAATCTGGAAGCTTTTGAGTCCAAAGCTCCCGTCGGTTCATCAGCTAAAATCAGTTTCGGTTCATTGATTAAGGCTCTAGCACAAGCACAACGCTGTTTTTGTCCGCCAGAAACTTCATAAGGAAATTTCGATAAAATATCACGAATACCCAATTTATCGGCGATAGCATGAACTCTTTTCTCAATATCAGTAGGGTTCTGTTTGTTGATAACCAATGATAAAGAAATGTTTTCTCCAATCGTTAAAGTATCTAAAAGGTTGAAATCTTGAAAAATGAACCCTAAATTTTCACGTCTGAAATCAGCAAAATCTTTATCCTTGATTTTGGTAATATCTTGATTATTGACTGTAATGTGTCCGCTGGTTACAGTATCAATCGTAGAGATACAGTTTAATAGGGTAGTCTTTCCAGAACCACTAGCTCCCATGATTGCGACAAATTCGCCCTTATCTACATACATAGAAATACCGTCTACTGCCTTTGTGATATTTCCAGAGTTACCCCCGTAGTATTTTTTTACTTGCTCTAAATTTAAAATGTGTTCCATTAAAAATCGCTCCTTTCTTCCTGCCACATTTATTTGTTTTGGAATACAATTAAATTATAGCAAGGGCAGTATTCAATTACACTTACAGTTTTGAAAGTAAACAGAGAGTAAAAGAGCCGTGATAATGCAGATCACAATTTTGTGAAGCATTTCCACGACCCTTTTATTATAATTTTGCCTTTGTCTTTTTCGTAATGATATAAATATATTCTTCTGGTGTAGGGCGTTTATTCCCAAAATACTTTTTGAAATTTGCCTGCACCTCTGGGTCGGTGCTATTCATAGCTTCATCAATCGTAGCTTCAATATCCGCCCGAACATCAGCCAATGATACACCGCCAGCTTTTGCACCAGCTTTCAATGCCTTTTTTATATCTCTTTTGTTCAGTCCTATCATATTCATACCTCAATTCTACTTTTTAAAGCTAATAAGTTTTCCATTGTATTTTACAATGATGAATATGATATAAAACACTCCTACAACAATCAAAATAAGACCTATGTAATAGCCTAATTCAGAATGAGAGATTAAATTGATAATCGGCATAACAAGAATACCAATACTAACCAGTAAAGTGCCTATTCCTATTTTTTTTGTAAACACCTTTTTATCTTTAGGGTCAAGTTGTGTATAATGATAACCATGTAATAAAGTAATATTCTCTTTTATACCTATTTGATAAGATGTAAAAAGTAAAAACAATCCTATAACTATTTCAACAATCAATTCCTCTAATTCCATAATCGTTCTCTCCTTTAATCAAAATAAAATAATTCTTCAAATTTTTTATCTAAAGCTATACAAAGCACTAATGCCAATTTTGCTGTTGGATTAAATTGTCCAGTTTCAATAGAACTAACTGTATTCCGAGAAACCCCGACTAGTTCAGCTAATTCTGTTTGTGATAATTTTTTTTCTTTTCGTACAGTTTTTAATCTGTTTCGCAAAATTAAATGTTCGTCCATTCTATAAACCTACCATTAAAAATTTATAAAAGTAATACCCCATAAATAGAAAAAAGAATAAAGCAATAACAAATTTGGATTTATTTTTTGAAATATGTGCTTCATAACCCATAGAGCCAAATGCCACAGACCCAATAATTGTCATTATGTCATAGTAAGGTTCTTTACAAACTGCTTTAATGAAAAGAATTAAAATGCAGATAAATAAAACAAACATTAAGCCAAAAGATTTCCCTTGAAGTTTAATATGTTTTTCGTATTCATCAAGATATAGATTCTCTTTTTTGTTTTGTGATAGTATTTTTTCTTTATCCATTATATAACGCTCCCTTCAAATAATACCAAGTACACTTGTCATTTATATTATAGCATTCGGTCATTACAAGTCAATATTTTTGCACAGTTTTCTTGTCGTTTTGTAAAAGCGTGCAAATCTGATAGGAAATGCACGCTATATCATTTATCCTACAATCTTCCAGTTACTATCCTTATGTAGCACAAGCTCATACTGCGATACCTGCGTCGCTTTTGTCTGATTATCAATGAATTTTACCGCAACCTTGACTTTCACATTGTCGCCGTCCTTTATAAAGATAGGGTTTACCAGTTCAGAATAAAGGTAGTCCCTGCCGATAGGTTCAATCACATTTCCCAATACATAGTAAGCAAGCTCTTTTTCCGTCGCTGTTGGGTACAGCTTAAAGAATGTTTCCAGAAAAGCGGTAGCGTCATTTACCGTATCAGCGTCCACGCTTGCGTCTGCTTCTGGTGTCTTAGGCTCATAGTCTGATTTTTCAACTGCTGGTGCAAGGGTAGGGTTTTGAACGATTACCATATCCCCGTCTGCGTCCACATAGACTTTTACAGTATAGGTTGCTTTCACATTGCTTGTCTGTTCTCCCTCTTTTATCTGCTGATCTACTTCGTAGGTAGCAGAAAAAGTGTCCGCTCCCGATTGCTCGATATGCCATACAATCACATCTGTAACCGTGGAGCTGGTCGGTATATCGGTTCTAATGGTGTCTACATTTAAGTCCTGCAATTCCTTTGTCAGATAACCGCTGATTGCCTGCGTCCTTGCTTCGATAGCTTCTTTGCTGTTATCCCATGTGTAATAGGACTTCGCAAAGTTTTTCACGAAATTTTCTATCCCGTTGGTGTCCTGCAAGCAAAGTTCAATGATTTCTTTTTCATGGGTGGTGTGCTGGTCGATAGCCGTAAAATTCTTATACACCCCAAAGCTCACGCTTGCGACAAGCACCACCCACAACGCAATCACGGTTTTCTTATGTGTGCCTACCTTGACAGTACGCACCTTTTTTTCTTTTGGTTCTTTGATAGTTTCTGTCTGTTTCTTATTCTTCTTAAACATATTTTTCAAGTCCTTTCTATTGTTTTACTCGTCCTGCACCGATTAAGTGCTGTTGCCAGTAACTACTACTTAGGTCTGCATATCCTATCGGGTCGCCTGCGTGGTACATCTGTGTCGGCGAAACAAGAATACCGACGTGTGTTACATACGAACCAGCGTTATAGGTGGAATGGAAAAACACCAAATCGCCTGCTTTTGCCTGCGAGAGTGGCAGATGTTGGGTTGCGTCATACTGTGCTTGTGCTGTTCTCGGTAAGGAGATACCAGCTTTTCCATAGCACCATTGCGTCAATCCCGAACAATCAAAGGAAGTATTCGGGTTACTGCCACCATACACATACTTCCAGCCTTGATATTTCAACGCTTCATTCATTACCTTTTGTGCCAGTTCTCCCGATACCTGCGGAACTGCTAAATACTGATTGACTACTTCCACATAGAACATATTTCCATAGCCATACCGCCAGCCCCCATTCTTAGCAACGGCTATCGGGTTGGTGTAGGTTACTTTCTTTCCACCCGATTTCTCACGGGCGAAGCTCTCTGCAAGATTAAAAGTGTGTTTTTTTCCTTTTCCTGCCACATATCCCACATAGCCACCGCCATAGTTATAAGACTGTATCGCTACATTCAAGTCGTCGATACCTTGATTTTTGCAGGAAGAAAGCAGGGACGCAAAATACTTACACCCCTGCTTGATTGAGCTTTCCGTATCTAAGGAATTAGGCGGTAAACCAAGACTTTCCGAACTCTGCATAACATCTTCTGCCGTACCGCCACTTTCTACTTGAATGATAGCAAGTAACACATTGACATACTCGGAGATACCGTTTTCTCTGGCGTATTTTTCTACCATAGGCTGATGTTTCAAGACTTCTGCGGATAGGTTCATACCCGTAATGCCAGAAGAAAAATTGCTGTTCTCGTCGTCGCTGTCCGCACTAATGAGGACGCCAAAGAAAAGCACCAGAGAAAAGAGGATAGGAAACAGACTGCCAATGATAGCGATATGTTTCAGTTTCATTTTTTCTTCTGTCCTTTCTTCGTTACAAGGTTACGGGTTTTCTCTATGGTCTGCTGGTTCTTCTGGACGCTCTGGGTCTGCTGAACCTTTATCCTGCGGTCTTTGGTGTCATTCTGGCGTGTTTCCTGCGATACCACTTTTTCTACATTCTGCCTATGTACTGTCTGTGTAGGCTGGGGTGCTTTCTTATCAGAAGCACCAGAAGATAACGGACGCTCTTTGATAACATTTGTCTTGACTGGCTCACTTGCTTTCGGAGTTGGAGCTGTGGCTGGGCGTTTGACTTCCTGCATTTTTTCAACACTCGGCTTTGGAATGGTTGAAGCTGTGACTGGTCGCTCATGGGGACGGGTAGCTCCCGTTGTCGCTGATCCGTCAGCCTTTCGCTGTACCTGCCTTGCTTCTTGTGCCTTTTGAAGCTCCATACGTTTGTCAGCGATATTTTTCTTACGCTGTTCCTGCTTTTCCAAGCGTCCCGTCTGTCTGGACTGCTGTTCCTGCACCATGCCACGCTTGAAGTCGGACACGCTGGACTTTGCCTTTTCCTTTGCGGAATACACCGCATAAGCGGTCTGTGTCGGCATATCCTTGATATTCTCTTTGACAGCGTTTGCCTTGTCTTTCACTTTATTTTTCGTATCTAAAACAGCACCGACTTTTGAACCTGCACGCTGTCCCATGCTGGAAGTGGTATTGCCCCGATTTTCTTTAGAAGCCGTATTTTTTCTTTCGGCTCTCTTGCCAGCAACGGCACTTCCAGCCACCGCACCAGCTACACCGCCCGAAATACCGCCAGCACTTACCGCCCTTGCAATACGGTGTTCCATACGCCTAGCCCGATGTCGCATAAACAGATACGGTCTGCGGAATATGCGTCGTCCCATGCTTTGACTGTCGCCAGCATTAAGTGAGAACATACTCATTAAGTCGCCCAGCTTCATGTAGATACCAGCGAAACATACTATCTGCAAGAACGCCACCATAAAGAATGGGTAGTCTGTGGAAATGTTGTAAAACATACTGGAAATACTAAATGCCACCGTTACAATGAGCGTTATTCCTGCCCGTGTCATTATGGTATTAAATACTCTCACGATTGCCTGCTTTGCCATGCTTTCATAGCTCGGTATCATGGAAAGTAAAAAACTGATAGGTAAAAACATTGCAAAGATAATAAAAAGTATCTGGCTGAACAACATCATGCCCGTAAGCAAGAATACAAATATCGTGATACCCAAGTTAAAGAACAAGAGGAAGAACACCATACCCAAACGGTTCACGACCTGCGGTATTGTCAGATTGTTATTGTCGTTGTCCTCGATTTCTGTTTTCACGACTTCCTCTCTGGTTTTCCCGTCCTCGTCCTCTGGACTTGCCGATACGAGAGCTTCTACACGGTCTGTCCCGATTTCTTCTGCGTTGCTGTTCCCGAATTGAAGCAAGAGCCACGGCTGTTCCACTTGAATAGAAAATAGGCTGTCCCGTATCAAGTCCACGCTGTCCTTACCCTCGCTGTCGGAGTTAGGGAGCATGATTTTTGTTCCCAAATCCAAAGAAGCGGTACTGATGTCTGATGAAAATTCATTTATCTTCTTGATATAGTCGGGAGCATAAGCAATAAATGAAGCGGACAGCACGAACACCACCACAAAGTTGATAACAGCGTGAAGTGCTTTGCTGGTTTCCCGTTTTATCAGTCCCGTATAAGCAACGTACATTCCCACCACTAAGATAATGAGAAGCAGGAAACCAACATAGAAGCCCGTAGAAGAAAAGCCGTTCTCGGTAACGCCTGCAAGGGTCTGTATGCTCTTTCCGATACTGTCTGCCATATCATTGATGAAGTCCAGCTTATAGGCTTCCTGCACCACATAGCCCGTTGCATTACTCAAATACAAACTGATAGTCCAGACAAAGTTGGTAATGCAGTACAGCCCGTATTGTACCGATTTTCCGATACCGTCGAGCCAGTTCCACGGAAGCCACGACCAGCTATTATCGACGAAAAAATCAAGCTGGTAGTTGGAAAGGGGATATTTTGAATAAAGATTTTCTGCGTTTATGGTATCGTCTACAAGCCCCGTCGCATGAGCCACCGTCCCCAAAAGTGAAAGCAGGATAAGGGAGAGTGCCACCACGAACAGAGCCATTTTGAGAAAGTGGAAAATCTTCTTTTTTGTGAACACACCTTTTATCCTTTCTTTCATCACTCCACCTCATTTCTCTGTACGGGCGGTCTGGTATCAAAGGCGTGTAGCAGTTCTTCAAAGACTGGGTGTATCTGCACCACACCGACACGCCCGTATAAGTCCTGCAATAAGCATTGTCCGTTCTCCAAATCACGCAAGCGTTTCTGGTTGTTCTCATCGTCCTTGTCGATACCGAAAAACTCTAAGGTCTGCTTTATCTCGTTTATATCCGTGCTTCTAAATGCAAACTTTAAGCCGATATTGTTTTTCAGACTTTCCTTTGACACGTCATAGGCAGACTGGGTAACGAAATAAACGCCTGCCTGCATAGCTCGCCCAGCACGAACCAGCTTATTTGATAAGGTTTCTCCTTGTGCCACATTTAAGAACGCCCACGCTTCGTCTAAATCGACAATCTTAAAAATGCTTCTGTCCGAATGGATAAAATCAAGGGCAAAGGTACTAATCACAATCAGCATAGACACAGACAACAATTCAATGGTCGTGTATTCTTCAAAAGTGGTATCTTTATCTGGCAGTACAAGGTCGGCTACTTGAATGATATTGAGCTGATTATCCAGACTGATAGCATTTTCTACCGTACCGTCTGAAAACAGCAGGTGTGCAAAGTCGTAGTCCGTGAAGCTGTCGATATGGTCTGCGATATTTCTTGATATGGGCGTATCTTCACGGCGTAGCTCGTCTATCACATGGAGCAAGCCCCGACTGTCGCTCTGGGTAACGGAGCGTACTGCCTTACGAAGTACGGGGAATTTTTCGCCGTCCCTTGAAGAAATACCCGTAAGGAATGTTAAGATGTCGATTGCCAGACTTTCAGCGTCTTTTACATTCTTCATAATCACAAACGGGTCAAGAAGCCCTGCATTGTCCTTATCGCTGGTAAGATTTACGATATTGATTTCATGTGCAATCTCTGGGAGCGTTTCTTTCCAGTTACCACGCTCACTTTTAGGGTCTAACAGAAGTGCTTGACCGCCAAACAGCACCGCATAATATACCAGAAGATTGTTACAGAACGATTTCCCACCGCCAAGCGAACCGACAAAAGCAGACGCTAAAGCGTTGGTAACTGTACCTTTTACACCTTGACTGGCAAGGGACGGTTGCAGGTACACATTTCTTCCCGTATCAACAGAATAGCCCATATAGATACCCGTAGTTTCTCCTAACTGCTGTGTCGCACCAAAGCCAAGCCCAGCTAAAAAATCTGATTTTACATACTGCACATAGTCATTGATATATCGCTTGCTGGCTGGTAAAAATTCAGAATGAAGCCCCAGCATATCCCCAGCAGGACGCACCAGCTTTACATTGAGGTCGTCGTAAAAGTCCTTGACTTCATCACAACGGCGTTTCAGCTCGTCAAGATCGGGTGCAGACACCCGTATGACGTAGCTTAACTTATACATACTTTCTTTTGTCTGGTCTAAATCAGTTTCCAGCTCGTCCACGCTGTCTAAAGCGTCCACCACATTTGAGCTGGTTTCACTTCCTGCTTGATAGGCGTGATTATCAAGGTCTTTCAGTTCCTTTTTCTTGTTGCGGACGGTCGTTAATGCTTTCCGATTTTCCACGATTTCTACATTCATGCTCGTATCAACGGGGAATGTGAATTGCTGTTGCTGGAAATAGAAGATTTCAGACGACGGAAAATCAAGCTCTCCTACAATCGCATTGACGGTAAAATAGGACACATATTCTTCTTGCCAACCGCATGACCTGTAATGGATTTTCCGATGGTCACTTTCTTGCCAGCAACCTTCTTATATGCAACTACATAACATTTTACATTATCTTTCTGATTTACAGCCTTCTTATCCAGCTTATTGATCGTCACAGATAAGGTCTTTGCAGATTTTACAGACTTAACAACGGTGTATTTTCCCTTCTTGCAATATGCCATATATACATCATATCCATCTGCTTTTGCAACCTTGCCCCATGTTACTTTAATCGACTTTCCTGTAGTGATATTGAACTTGGAGCTTAATGCCTGATCATTTGCTTTTGTCCGTTTTGCTTTTACAACAGGGGACTGCTTCACTGTCCACTTAGCATAAAGAATTGTATTTCCTGTTAATGCTTTACCCGGCACAGCCGCCTTTGTGAGTGCCTCGTCTGTATACCAGCCTGCAAATTCATATCCAGCTTTACTTGTTGTTGGAAGCACATCCGGGAGCTTCTTTTGATGTACAGCTTCAGTTACTTCACTTCCGCCATTTGTGTTATATGTGATCTTATATCCAAGGTTATCATTCTCGATAACTGTATATGGAACATTTCTCTCTAATGGACTATTTGAATTTGTTGTATACCAATTAAAATCTGCATATCCAACATCATCTTTATGGTCTTTATGTTCATTCGTCTGCTCAACCTCATAACACTTCTGATCTCCATCACTGATTCCTACATCTATATTATCCGGATCAGAGTCAGCAGATGTGATCCAGATCATATGACATTTCCTACATACAGTGATCCATTTATTAGGCGATAACTGATTACCAAAATAAATCTTGTCTCCAACCTGCACTTCATCTGCTTTTAATACTGTATTTGACGCATCTACGATATCTGCCGCAGCTTTCTTGTCTGCATCTACATACTTACAGATTGAACATGTATATCTGGCTTCACCTGCAGTTCCATAAGAATGTTCCTGGAAATCTTCCTTCAAATCACTATGTTCACAGGTTGCCGCATGCCAATGACCATACTTATTACTTTCCCATAAATGAGAAAACTTATGCGTATGCTCTGTCCATTTCGCATACAACGTTATGTCTTTAACCACTGTAGAACCTGCCCACACTCTTTCTGTAAGTGCTGCGTCCTTATACCAGCCTGCAAATTCATATCCCTCTTTTGTAGGAACCGGTAAGTCTTTTGGAATATTAGTCTGTTTTTCGGCCTTTGCAACCTCACTTCCACCATTTGTATTATATGTGATCGTATACCCAAGTGTTCCATTTTCCATAATCGTATATGGTGTATCAAATGAAACCGGAGTTTTTATATATGTTGTATTCGTTGTTGCAAAATACCAGTTAAACCAAGCCCAACCAACAGAACTTGCATGATCTTTATGTTCCTCTGTTTTCTTCATCTCTACACTTATATGGTCAGCATTATATGCAATCCAGACCATATGACATGTTGTACATACTGCTACCTCAGGATTTGATGTAGTCTGAACTCCTCTGTAAACCGTATCCCCTACCTGTAGAGTCGTAGGATCAATCGTTCCTGACCTGTATTCTGTTGCATTTACTTTCATTGTTCCCATGCCTACAAACATAACAATGCCAACCAGCAAGGCCGTCAGGATGCCTGTAACTTTGTTTTCTTTTAGTCGTCTTACCATATTTTCTTATCCCCTTTCATTCATCTGAATACAACACATAATACAACATATAGTATAATTATATCTGCATGTCTCATTATGTTGTTCCAAATAAGTTATTTTCTGGTATTGTACCATAATCATTTCCCCATACCGGATTCTATGCACGAAATGTCTGAAAAACGGCATGAAATGTTTCACTAGGTCTGGAAATATGGTCTATGCGTGTATAAAAAAAGAAAGATAGCCTGTCACTATCATGTATCTTACACGATAATAAACAATACTATCTTCCTTTTTTATTCTCTATTTGAACTTTATGAGTGATGTTTTATTTTTACATCATACCCATTCCGCCGCCCATACCTGCACCTGCCGGCATAGCTGGAGCATCTTCCTTAATATCAGCTACAACAGATTCTGTTGTCAGTAATGTAGATGCTACGGATGTTGCGTTCTGTAAAGCACTTCTTGTAACCTTAACAGGATCGATGATACCTGCTTCGATCATATCTACATACTTCTCATTGTATGCATCAAAACCGATACCCGGCTGTGATTCTTTGATCTTATTGATGATAACAGAGCCTTCCAGACCGGCATTTGCTGAAATGTGGAATAATGGAGCTTCCATAGCCTTAAGAACTACCTTAGCACCTGTCTTCTCATCGCCTTCAAGGTCTGCAACCAGTTCTGCAACCTTCTTAGCTGCATGAATATATGCTGATCCACCACCTGCGATGATGCCTTCTTCAACAGCAGCTCTGGTAGCATTTAATGCATCTTCCATACGGAGCTTAGCTTCCTTCATCTCTGTCTCAGTAGCTGCACCAACACGGATAACTGCTACACCACCTGCAAGCTTTGCAAGTCTTTCCTGAAGCTTCTCTTTATCGAATTCAGATGTTGTCTCTTCAAGCTGAGCCTTGATAACATTTACTCTGCCCTGGATATCTTCCTTTGTTCCGAAACCATCTACGATAACTGTATTCTCTTTTGTTACCTTTACACTCTTAGCACGGCCAAGGTCATCTAATGTCGTATCCTTTAAATCATAACCGAGTTCTTCGGAAATAACCTTACCGTTTGTAAGGATAGCAATATCCTGTAACATTTCTTTTCTTCTGTCACCATAACCCGGAGCCTTAACAGCTACAACCTGGAATGTACCTCTTAACTTGTTTACGATCAATGTTGTAAGTGCTTCACCTTCTACATCTTCCGCAATGATCAAAAGCTTCTGACCACCCTGTACGATCTGCTCAAGTACCGGAAGGATATCCTGAATATTTGTGATCTTCTTATCTGTGATCAGGATGTATGGATTATCAAGTTCTGCAACCAT
The DNA here is from genome assembly GCF_037892645.1 of Coprococcus sp. HCN-4056. NCBI lineage: Bacteria > Bacillati > Bacillota > Clostridia > Lachnospirales > Lachnospiraceae > Coprococcus > Coprococcus sp. HCN-4056. Next base: position 428,951 of record NZ_JBBKBL010000002.1, read on the forward strand.
CTTCTCCATATCAGTTGACATGTAAGCTGAAATATATCCTCTGTCGAACTGCATACCTTCTACGAGGTCAAGCTCTGTCTTCATGGACTTGGACTCTTCAATCGTGATAACACCATCGTTTGATACCTTTTCCATAGCATCTGCAACCATCTGTCCAACTTCATCATCACCGGCTGAAATAGATGCAACTCTTGCGATCTGCTCTTTGCCGTTGATTGTCTGGCTCATCTCTGAGATTGCTTCTACAGCCTTGTCACAAGCCTTCTTCATACCCTTTCTGAGGATGATTGGATTAGCACCTGCTGCAAGGTTTTTCATACCTTCATTGATCATTGCCTGAGCAAGAACAGTAGCTGTTGTAGTACCATCACCTGCAACATCATTTGTCTTTGTTGCTACTTCTTTTACGATCTGAGCACCCATGTTCTCAAATGCATCTTCCAGCTCTATATCCTTTGCAATTGTAACACCATCATTTGTGATAAGTGGTGAACCATATGACTTTGCAAGAACTACGTTTCTTCCTTTTGGTCCAAGTGTTACTCTTACTGTATCTGCTAACTGATTTACGCCTGCTTCAAGAGCCTTTCTGGCTTCTGCTCCGTATTTAATTTCCTTTGCCATTTCTTTCTACCTCCAACTGTTTTTCTGCTATCTGATTATTCACTTACAACTGCAAGAATGTCACTCTGTTTTACGATGATATATTCATCATCACCGAGCTTAACTTCTGTTCCTGCGTATTTAGAATAAATAACTCTGTCTCCTGCCTTTACTTCCATAGGAACCTTAACGCCATCGACAACAGCTCCGGGACCAACTTCTACAACATCTGCATACTGTGGCTTCTCTTTTGCCTGTCCCGGTAATACAATACCTGATTTTGTTGTCTCTTCTGCTACGGACTGTTTTAATACAACTCTGTCTCCTAATGGTACTAATTTCATAATATATATTCCTCCTAACATATTAAATCCGTTCTTATCTGCCTTATGTACTCCGGCAGTTCCTAGCACTCATATCTCTTGAGTGCTAACACAATTATTATTGTATTCATTTTGTGGAAAAAATCAACCCCTAAAATGATAAAAAATATATTAAATGGACAAGGTCTCTTACATTATATGAAATATACCCTGAATTCAGAACGAAAACCGGCGATTTTGATTTGTAAATTCAGGTGTTGCATGATATGCTTCTAATACAGGAATCAAACCGATGATTTCTGACATGATACAGGATAACGCCTGTTCAAAGACTGCTATCCAAATGATATATAGAAATGGAGAATACTATGGCTGAACAATTATACACAATACCTGTCAACGATGCCTTTCATGCAGACTGTGAATGTCCTCTCTGTCAGATGCAGAAAACGCTGGAGGAACATGCCATCGAATATACGATGGGACCAAGCTATATGGAAGACGATAATCGTGCTATGACAGATAAAATGGGCTTCTGCTCCCATCACATCGGCATGTTATATAAAGAAAAGAATCGTCTGGGACTTGCCCTGATGTTAAAAACACACACTGATAAAACGATCCGGGAGCTGAAAACTTTATCAGAAAAAGGAACTCCTGCAAAACCGGGACTTTTTTCCAAGCAGTCAAATTTTTCCGGTGTTGGTGCATATATCAAAGAACTGGAAAGCTCCTGCTTTATCTGTGACCGTATGAATCGTACCTTTGACCGCTATGTCGATACGATCTTTCATATGTGGAAAAAAGATCCTGAATTCAAGGACACCTTCAAAAGCAGCAAGGGCTTCTGTACTTACCACTACGGTATCCTCTACGATACCTCTGTCACAAAGCTGTCCAAAAACCAATGTGAAGAATTCATAGAAGCCTTGAATCACTTATATTTTGAAAACATGGAACGTGTCAACGGAGATATCGGATGGTTCATCGATAAATTCGACTATCGATTCAAGAATGAACCATGGAAGAACTCAAAGGATGCCCTACCTCGCGGCATAATCAAGGCTAATCATACATTTGTAGAATAAAAAGCGACAATATTACTGCCTGATAAACATAGGATACACACAAAAATACTGTGTACATTGCACTTCACATATTATTCCGCAAAACGCTTTCGCTCTACCCTCAACGCAGCAGTACTAAGTTCGCCGTATTATACGGCTCACTAAGGACTGGCGTTCGGGCAGGTTTGCTTCATAATAGCGAGTGTAATGTACACAGTATTTTTTATATAGTATAAAATTCACAGCAATATTGTCACCTTTTTACATTGCCTGTTTGGTTACATGACCGCCAAATGCCTGTGCCAGATCATGTGTCCACAGGTATTCACGATATCTTCTGAGCAGGCCTTTGTAAATCACCTTAACATTACTGTTCTTCCGAAAATCATCCGGCCTTACAAGCCCCGGTTGTTTATCGAGAATATGTATACCAGAACGTTCTAACACACATGCCACGAACTGGGAACAGAAATAATTATATTTCCTCTCAATCGCCTTATTTCGTATAACACCATAAAGTCCCCAAAAATTATACCGATAGCGATCAGCATTTGTTTTAAATGCCGCAAGCTCCTGCAGTACATGTCTGTACTGCTTATCTGTCACGGTCAGTTCCAGAACAACACAGCTTGTTTCAACATCTCTGCCAAATATTCCGGTATCAATATCTTCTATAATGAATCCGCAGTTGAATGGATTATAGATTCCCTTTCTGGCGAAGCTGTACATCTCCCGAAGCTCCAGATCCAATGCAATGGATGCATGTGCATATGGCTCTTTTGTCCAGAATTTGATGATTCTTGCAGGAACTGTGTGTGTCTTGGAGATCAGGATATATAATTTTCTGTTTTCTAATTCTGATATATCATTTTTCATACTTTTAATAGACTAAATTTTATTTTCCCGGCTTATAGGAACTCTTTAATGAAACAATACGGTTATATACAGGATGCTCCTTAGTAGAGTCTTTGGAATCTACACAGAAGAATCCATTACGAAGGAACTGGAATGCTTCACCGGGTTTTGCATCTTCAAATGCTTTCTCGAGCTTACATCCCTGTAATACGGTCAATGAATTCGGATTCAGATTCAAAGTACCATCCTCATTCAGCTTACCTTTTTCTTCATCCACGATATTCTCATATAAACGAACCTCAGCATCAATTGCACTTTCTGCTGATACCCAGTGTATCGTTCCTTTTACCTTTCTTCCTTCGAATCCTGAACCACTCTTGGTCGCAGGATCATAAGTACAGTGAACAACTGTTACATTTCCATCTTCATCCTTCTCATATCCTGTACAGGTTACAAAATATGCATTCTTCAGACGTACCTCATTGCCAGGGAACAGACGGAAATATTTCTTAGGCGGTTCTTCCATGAAATCATCTCTTTCAATATAGAGATATTTGCTGAATGCAACTTCTCTGGAGCCTGCTTCCTCATTTTCCTGATTATTTTCAACCGGCAGATATTCTACCTGATCCTCCGGATAATTATCGATCACCAGCTTGATCGGATTCAGGACTGCCATATAACGGTTTGCTGTAAGCTTCAGATCATCACGCAGACAATACTCAAGCATCGCATAATCAACAGAGCTCTGGCTCTTTGAGATACCAACCAACTCCATAAACTTCTTAATAGAAGAAGCAGTGAATCCTCGTCTTCTGAGTGCTGCGATCGATACAAGTCTTGGATCATCCCAGCCATCTACGATACCATCCTCTACCAGCTTCTTAATATATCTCTTACCTGTAACTACATTTGTCAGATATAACTTTGCAAATTCGATCTGCTTTGGTGGGTTCTCATATTCCAGTTCCCGTACTACCCAGTCATATAAAGGTCTGTGATCCTCAAATTCCAGTGTACAGATAGAATGCGTTACACCTTCAATCGCATCCTCAATCGGATGAGCGAAATCATACATTGGATAAATACACCATTTATCCCCTGTATTATGATGTGTCATACGGGCAACACGATAGATAACAGGATCGCGCATATTAATATTCGGTGATGCCATATCAATCTTTGCGCGAAGCACCTTGCTTCCATCCGGGAACTCCCCGTTCTTCATTGCTTCAAATAATGCAAGATTTTCTTCAATACTTCTGTCTCTGTATGGGCTGTTTTTACCCGGCTCTGTCAGAGTTCCTCGGTATTCACGGATCTCATCTGCCGTCAGATCACATACAAATGCCTTGCCTTTCTTGATCAACTTGACTGCTGCTTCATACATCTGGTCAAAATAATTGGATGCAAAGAATACTCTGTCTCCGAAATCGGCACCCAGCCATCTTACATCATCTAATATGGATTCTACAAATTCTGTTTTTTCCTTTGTTGGATTCGTATCGTCAAATCTCAGATTAAACTGTCCGCCATATTCCTGTGCAAGACCATAGTTCAATAATATGGATTTGGCATGTCCTATATGCAAATATCCATTCGGTTCCGGAGGAAATCTTGTGACTACCTTCGTTACCTTGCCCTCCGCTATATCTTTATCAATAATCTGTTCAATAAAATTTTTCCCGATTGATTCTTCTGCCATCATTAATGCCTCCTTCATATAATTAGCATGACTTTTTTAAGTCTATCACATTTTACATAAAGCCTCAACTGCAAATTCTAAAACTCAGCAAAACTCAGTAATTTTCAATAACTTTCAGTAAATCTCTTATTGACAAATACATCATTTTACTATATATTAACTAATGTTGTTGCTACTATAGCTCAGGTGGTAGAGCGCCACATTGGTAATGTGGAGGTCACGGGTCCGACTCCCGTTAGTAGCTCTTTTTTAATGTCCGGATTTATTTATACAGTATTCACATCCAACGGACTGTCCGATACAGTTCTCACAATCATTCCAGTTCTGTATCAGTGGTTCTTCACTGATCAGATAAATTCCTGCCAGACTCATCATCGGCTCCATTCGTTCTTTATGCCAACTGATTCCAACCTGTTCCGTATCCATCAGGCTGCAAAGAATTCCGGCAGCTTCCAATGGCATTCCATAATAACCGGGTCCAAAAGAATGACTGCAGTAATGCCCCGACTCTACACTGTGCTTTCGTTCCAGGTATTTTCTTATCCATTTTCTTACAATATCCATACATGCAATCTGAAAGGTTTCCAGATAATAAGTTCCAAGTAATGAATCCATCTCCTCGATCTGGATCTCCGGGGCATGAAATGCATACAGATATCCCTGTGTAATCTTTGACGGATCTATTCGTTCCAGTATCCGGCATGAAATATTCTTTTTGCCGAGCATAAATCCATCAGACTTAATACAGTCTCTGGAAAATGGCTGCAAAAGTACAGGTACCAGATACCGGTTTCGATTATTGTATCTGGATAAAAAACGCATAACCGTTTTCTCGGCTTCATCCTTATGCTCTTTTCTGCTCTCCGGCTCCATCTGTTCCCATGAAGCAATTTCTGCGATCCGCCCCATGATTTCATCCTTCAGATCCCAAATACTGACGAATACCACACAGTCCTGCTTTTGAAACTGTGCAATCACTGCATCATACATCTCCGGGCGATGTACGATCGTACATTTACTGCAATCCCGGATTTTCTGTCCTTTCCCATTTAAGATATAATCAGGACTTCCAAGGCAGTTTTCCTTCAGATACAAGGGGCAATAACAGAACAGACAATTAAAGGAATCTTCATTTTCTATTTTATGACATGGGAAAAATTCACAATCCCGATTCTGAAAAAATCTGTAATTGTTTTTCATATCCGTTTATCCTTCCATTCTTAACATACCCTATGGATTACAGATCTTACATGGCTCATACCCCTGCGTGATCAAATCATCCCGGCTTCCGATATATTCTTTCTTATTGCTGTCATTCATGCGCTTTACTGAACGGCAGGACGGCTCATGGAACTTTCCTGTATTTGTATTAATAATATAAGTATGCTCTGCTGCCTTTTCTGATCCTGCTTCTATTTCCGTCTGAACTTTCTCTGTCGTACTCTCTCTTGTTACATTATCTGTCTTCGTTGTATCATCCGACAGATTCTGATTCTCTCCCACCCCTGACATATCTGATTGCCGTTCCGGTATAAAAGTAATTGTTTTTCCATCACTGTACGCCTGAATCGTACCATTCAGATCCGTACGATACACCGTGCATCCTGCATTTGCCAGACGATCAAGCACTTCTTCGGTCGGATGTCCATATGAATTATCTGCCCCAACGCTGATTACCGCATAACTGGGCTTAACAGCCTCTAATATCTCTTTTGTTGTGGCATTTCTGCTGCCGTGATGACTGACCATCAGAACGTCACTGGAAAGTTCCTCTCCGGATGCGATCATTGCCTGCTCACCGGCTTCCTCTCCATCCCCATAGATCAGGAATGAAGTATCCCCATATGTCATACGAATTCCGACAGAATTATCATTTTCATTATCATCACTATAAGTAATCGGTGCTACTATTGTAAATACCGCATCACCAAAGGTATAAGAATCCCCTGCCTTTGGGAATGTAATAGTCAGGTTCTGCGCCGCAAGCTTATCAATCAACGAATCATAGATCTTTGTATCTGCAACATAATCCGGGCCGATAAAAGTCTCTGTGTCAAATACATTCAACACACCCACCAGACCATTTATATGATCGGAATCATAATGGCTCGCGATCACGTAATCAAGTGACTCTATATTCTGTTTTTTCAGGTATGCCACGACAAATGAAGACGCTGACGACGGGCCTCCATCCATCATCATGTAATGGTCATCACAGGAAAATAACACCGCATTCCCCTGACCGACATCTAAGAAAGTAACTGCAAGTCCGGCAAGATCGTCTGTTGTACCCCCGATATTCGCTTCCGAAGTTATTTGCTCATCTGACGTAGCTTCCGTACTGTCAATCGATTCTGTTATATTCTCTGTTGTATTTCCTGTCTGATTTTCGTTCGTTTCATCCGATAAATCCAGACATCCTGAAAAAAGCCCAAGGACAAAGCACATGCCGACAACAATCATCACTTTCCTCAGGCCATTCTTTTTATTTATAGAATTTATCATAAGTTGCTCCCCCAGAATTATATCTTTAATCCTGTTCTATATCCCGTAATTTCTTTCGTATTCGTTGGATCGCATTATCGATAGATTTATACGGCTTTCCAAATGCTTCCGCTAGCTCATCATAGCTTTTTCCGGCAAGATATCCTTCTAACACCTGTCTTTCAAATTTGCTGAGTTTTTTATCAATCGTCTCCGCAAGCTTCTGGGATTCCAGCTGCCCAAGCATCTGATTCTCCGGTTCAAATGCCTGATCTGCCTGCAGCTCATCCACAAGCGCAACATCATCGTCATTTTCCGTATAAAATGATACATAATAATTAAGCGGAGAATGCTTCTTCCTGTTCGACAGCTTCACCGCAGTGATCAACTGTCGCTTGATACACAGATTTGCAAATGTAGAAAAAGATGCCCCTTTGCTTCCGTCAAAGCTTCGGATAGCTTTAATGAGCCCTATCATTCCTTCCTGAATGATGTCTTCATTTTCTGCACCGATAATATACAGGGCACGACTCTCTTTCTTTACAATCCCCATGTACTTTTTGATCAGATATTCAAAAGCGGCATTATCATTTTCTTCCCGGATCAACCGGATATTTTCTTCATCGGTATTTCTTTCATACACACACACGGCGTTGGTACTCCCCTATTTTACACCCATTCTCTGACGGACAACCTCATATCCCAATACTCCGGCCGCAACCGAAGCATTTAATGAATCGATATCACCACTCATCGGTATAGATACAACATAATCACATTTTTCTTTTACCAGACGACTGACACCTGTACCCTCATTTCCGATCACAAGTCCCATCGGTCCGGTCAGATTGCAGTGGTACATCAGTTCTCCATCCATATCGGCACAGGCAAACCACATACCACGTTTTTTCAATTCATCAATCGTCTTCGCCAGATTTGTTACCTTAACCACCGGTGTATATGCGATTGCACCGGCAGAAGCCTTAACAACTGTTGCTGTGATTCCGACTGCTCTTCGTTTCGGAATAATAACGCCATGTGCACCGCACAGATTCGCTGTACGAACGATCGCACCAAAATTATGAGGATCTTCAATCCCATCCAAAATAAAGATAAATGGCGGCTGTCCTTTTTCCTCAGCCTTTGCAAAGATCTCATCGATCGCTGAATATTCATAGGCTGCCACATGAGCGATCACACCCTGATGTTTTCCGGTCGAAGACATCTGGTTCAGCTTCTCTTTCGAAACATAATTAATAATCGTCTCCTGCTTCTTTGCTTCACGCACGATTGAATTGATACTGCCATCATGACAGCCATCCTGCAGATATAACTTGTCAACTGTTTTACCGGAACGAAATGCTTCCATAACTGCATTTCTACCCTCTATCTCAAACTTTTCATTTCTGTTTTCTTCCATGCTTATGCTCCATTTCTAATCCACATCATCAGATTGTAAATGCTCAATCAGTTGTTTTGATTCCAGGCAGTCTCTTGTCAACTCAAATAAACGGTCATATTCTTTATTCAGATAAAGATAGCCGATCAGCGCTTCAAAACCGGTAGCTTTCCTGTACTGTCCTACCGATGCATTCTTTGCCTTGGAATGTGTCTTTGTATTCCTTCCACGCTTATATATCGCCATTTCCTGCTCGGTCAGTTTCTCTTCCAACAGATCGATATAACCTGCCTGTGACTCTGCATTTACGATATGAATAGCTTCTTTATGATATTTGAATGCCTGCTTGTTATCCTTTGATACCAGAACGGTCTTTACTAAAAGGTCAAATACACTGTCCCCTATATAAGCAAGCGCCAGCCCGGAATATTCTGCCGGATTGGAATCTTCTACACCCAATATCGCAGTAAAATACTGATCTAAGCTCTTTTCCATTTTACTCCTTCTCTTGTATCCTCAAGAATAATGCCCTTATCACTGAGCATGTTACGGATCTCATCTGCTCTTGCAAAATTCTTTGCTTTTCTTGCTTCCTGACGTTCATTGATCAAAGCCTCGATATCAGAATCTAACAGTTCTTCTTCCCGCTCTGTAATGATACCAAGAATATCACACAGCTTCTCAATCGTCCGGATTGCCAGATCTACTGTTTTCTTTGGTGTATCATTTGAAATATTGATATTTGTATATTTTACTAATTCAAAGATAACTGAGATCGCATCTGCTGTATTCAGATCATCGTCCATAGCTGCTTCAAATCGTTTCGTATATCCATCTAATTCTGCCTCGACAGAAACATCGGAACCCTCCACATCTGCCGGCGCAAGTGACTTTAACTTGTCAACAGCAGTCAGGATACGTTCCAGACCATTCTTGGATGCCTCTACCAGATCAGCCGAGAAGTTCAATGGACTTCTGTAGTGAGCAGACAGCATAAAGAAACGGATAACCTGAAGTGGATATTTGTCTGCGATCTCTCTTACTGTAAAGAAGTTGCCAAGTGACTTGGACATCTTCTCGTTGTTGATCTTTAAGAAACCGTTATGCATCCAGTATCTTGCAAATTCCTTATCATTTGCTGCTTCACTCTGTGCAATCTCATTTTCGTGGTGTGGGAAGATCAGATCCTCACCACCTGCATGGATATCAATGATATCACCGATATATTTCTTAGACATAACAGAACATTCCAGATGCCAGCCCGGTCTTCCTTCACCCCATGGTGACTCCCAGAACGGTTCTCCCTCTTTCTTTGGCTTCCAAAGAACGAAATCCAACGGATCTTCCTTCTCATCCTGACCGGAAACCTTAAGCTGATGATTCTCTGCTCTGTGTCCGGATTCCAGATCATCAATATTCTTATGAGATAATTTACCATAATCTGCAAAGCTTCTGGTACGGAAATATACCGTGCCATTTACTTCATATGCATGTCCTTTTTCAATCAGTGTCTTGATCATCTCGATCATATCCGGGATCTCTTCGGTAGCCTTTGGATGTGTCGTAGCTTCCTGTACATTCATCGCTGCCATATCCTTCTTTGTCTCTGCAATGAAGCGCTCAGAGATCACCTTGGAATCAACACCTTCTTCATTTGCACGTTTGATGATCTTATCATCAACATCTGTAAAATTGGATACGTAATTTACATCGTATCCCTTATATGTGAGATACCGTCTCAATGTGTCAAATACGATCATTGGTCTTGCGTTTCCGATGTGGATATAATCATATACGGTAGGTCCGCAGACATAGATTCCTACTTTACCTTCATTGATCGGTACAAATTCTTCTTTTGTTCTTGTAAGAGTATTAAAAATCTTCATGGGAATCCTCCAATAAATATAGTTTTTATTTTCGCCTGTCTTTCATTCAAAGCAGTTTTATCATGCATTATAGATTATGCATAAAAAAGAAAAAACCTGGAAAAAACTTCCAGGTTATCAAATAGCAGTTCATAGGGGAATCGAACCCCTGTTTTCGCCGTGAGAGGGCGACGTCTTAACCGCTTGACCAATGAACCATATATCTTAGCGACTTGTTTAATATACCAGAAGCTACGATAAAATGCAAGCTTTTTTTTCAGTAAATTTACATTTTTTTGTACTGACCATATTTTAGCTTGTAATAAGGGCATTGTCAATCAAATACGCAAGTGTTTTGGTAATGAAAGGGATACAGGGCTGCTACATAGATCTTCCTTATATCTAAATACAACTTAGCATATTTTTGCATTAATTTTATCATAGACAGAAACAATACCTTTTATCTGCCAAGTCCTGATTCTGTATTCTTTCATGCAGCAAACCTTTTTTCACGTCGGTACTTGGCAAACTGCTGTAAGCAGTGAGCTTAGTACCGCTACGTGAAAAACAGAACGCAAGTGTTTTGCGTAATGAAAGGGATACAGGGCTGCTGCATAGATCTTCCTTATATCTTTGTGAAGCAGACCTTTTCTTACGTTGGTCCTTAACGAGCTCCTTTATACGGAGCGAGTTTAGTACCACTACGTAAGAAACAGAGTGCAAACGTTCTGCGTAACAAATGATATAAGGAAGATCTATGCAGCGGGTCTGCCCGTCTATACAAAGTCAAAGGTAAGCTGGTTGGTATCCGGCATACCGTCTAAGATGCCAAGCTCTGACAGCTTGTCGATCGCACTCTTTCCAATCTTAGAATGAGCCTGCAGATCTTCCTTTGAGATAAATTTGCCTTTGCCGGCTGCATCCTTCAACTGCTTTGCAGCCTTCTCTCCCATTCCTTCAATGGAAGCCAGTGACGGCATGATCTTACCGTCTATTACCTGAAAACGGATATCATCCGCCACATAGATATCGATCGGCATGAACTCAAAACCTCTCGCATACATCTCAAGAACCAGCTTCAGATCCTTTAACTTATCTTCATCCTTTGCAGTTCGTTTATTCTTATCAATACTCTGTATCATATTGATATGATACAGTACCTTTTCTTTTCCAAAGCACATCATCTCATAACTGAAGGCTGATGCACGAATACTGAAAAACGCTGCATAATACTGAAGCGGATAATTCACCTTAAAATATGCAATTCTCCACGCCATCATAACGTAAGCCGCCGCATGGGCTTTCGGGAACATGTACTTGATCTTCTGGCACGACCAGATATACCAGTCCGGTACACCATGTGCCTTCATATCCTCTTTCCATTCTTCCCATTTTGCACATTTGCCTTTAGCTACGTTACCTTTTCGGACATTCTCCATGATCTGGAACGCTGTACCGGATTCCAGGCCCATATGGATCAGATATACCATGATATCATCTCGACAACAGATTGCGGTCGAGATCGTACACTGACCGGATTTGATCAGCTCCTGTGCATTTCCAAGCCATACATCCGTACCATGCGCCAGACCTGCGATTCGCACCAGATCCGAGAAGTTCTGTGGATTTGCATCAATTAACATCTGCATGGCGAAATCCGTACCGAACTCCGGCACACCCAGACTGCCAAGCGGAATGCCATTGATATCCTCCGGTGTAATATGAAGACTTTCTGTTCCATGGAACAACGCCATAACATCAGGATCATCTAACCGGATCGTGGTTGCATCAAGACCGGTCAGATCCTCCAGTCTTCGGATCATCGTAGGATCATCATGACCGAGAATATCAAGCTTCAACAGGTTATGATCGATCGAATGGTACTCGAAATGAGATGTTACGACATCCGTCGTCATATCATTTGCCGGCTTCTGGATCGGTGTGAAGGAATAGATCTCCTCATGCCTTGGAAGAACGATCATACCACCCGGATGCTGTCCGGTCGAACGCTTAACGCCGGTACATCCGATTGCCAGACGTTCCATCTCACAGCTTCGTTTCGTGACGATAGCCTTTTCATCGACATATTTCTCGATCTCCTTCTGGGTCAGATCTCCCATTGCCGTAGCTTCTGCTCTCGCTTCATCCTTTGCAAGATCTTTGAAGTAATTATATACATAACCATACGCTGTCTTATCTGCTACCGTTGTTACAGTTCCTGCACGGAATGCCTTACCCTTACCGAATAACACTTCTGTGTAAGCATGTGCACATGACTGATATTCACCGGAGAAGTTCAGATCGATATCCGGCTCCTTATCTCCTTTGAATCCAAGGAAGGTTTCAAATGGGATATCGTGTCCCTCTTTGATCAGTGGATGACCGCATCGAGGGCAGTCACGATCCGGCATATCACATCCCGACATACCGGAATATGATTTTACAAGCTCGGAATCAAAATCAACAAAATGACACTCCGGACAAATATAATGCGCCGACAAAGGATTTACCTCTGTGATACCTGCCATCGTTGCTACGAAGGAAGAACCTACAGATCCTCTGGAACCAACCAGATAGCCATGATCGTTGGAATCCCACACAAGCTTCTGTGCAATGATATACATAACGGCAAATCCATTTGATATAATGGAATGCAACTCACGTTCCAGTCGTTCTACAACAACCTCCGGCAGATCCGGTCCATAGATCTTATGAGCCTTTTCATAACAGATATTCGTAAGTGTCTCATCTGAATTCTCGATAATAGGCGGTGCTTTATCCGGTCGAACCGGGTCCATATATTCCACCATATCCGCGATCAGATTTGTATTCGTGATAACAACCTCTCTGGCTTTCTCACTTCCCAGATATTCGAATTCCGCCAACATTTCTTCCGTCGTTCTGAAATAAAGCGGAGGCTGATTAACTGCATCCTCAAAACCTTTACTTTTCATGATGATCGCACGATAGATACTGTCTTCCGGATCAAGGAAATGGACATCACAGGTTGCAACAACCGGCTTATTAAATAATCGTCCAAGCTCCACGATACGCTTATTATAATTCTGAAGATCCTCAATCGTACAAGGATTCTCCTTCTTTCTGGTCATAAACTCGTTATTTCCGATCGGCTGTATCTCCAGATAATCAAAGAAATTAACAAGTCTTGCAATTTCTTCATCCGGTGCATCATCTACGACCGCACGGAACAGCTCACCTGCTTCACAGGCAGAACCTAAGATCAGTCCTTCTCTGTATTTATTGATCATGCTCATAGGCATACGCGGTCTGCGGTTGAAGTATCTGACATGCGCTTCAGAAATCAGACGATACAGATTCACACGGCCGATCTCATTTTTTGCCAGAATGATGCCATGATATGTTCTGCCTTTTTTGATCGTATCATCCGATGCAGAACCTAATTCATTTACATCCTCCACCGTCTTTACGCCACGTTCCACTAACATCTCATATAATTTTACGAAAATTTTTGCGGTTGCATTTGCATCATCAACAGCACGGTGATGATGTTCATTTTTTACATTTAACGCCTTACAGACACGATCCAGTGTAAACTTACCAAGCTCCGGCAATAACACATGGCTGAGTGTCATGGTATCCATGATCGTATTATCGAATTTCATTCCAAGATCTTTGGCATTTTTCTTGATGAATCCGGTATCAAATGCTGCATTATGTGCAACAACGATATCATCACCACAGAATTCCAAAAACTTCGGCAGGATCACGTCGACGGTCGGTGCATGCATAACCATCTCATCTGTAATGGAAGTCAACTGCTCTATACTATAAGGGATCGGTTCTTCCGGATTGATAAATTCCGAGAAACGATCGATCTCCTCTCCATCTTTTACCTTTACAGCTCCGATCTCTATGATCTTATTCTTCTTCTGACTAAGACCGGTCGTCTCGATATCGAATACGATATATTCTGTATTCAAAGCCTGTCCTTTGGGATTGATAACCAGATTCTTCAGGTCATCGACAAAATATCCCTCACAGCCAAAGATCAGTTTAAAGCCATCCTTCATACCCTTTGCATGTGCTGCGATCGGGAATGCCTGTGCAACGCCGTGATCCGTGATTGCAATCGCCGGGTGTCCCCAGTCATTTGCACGTTTCACGATCTTCTCGATATCAACAACACTGTCCATCTCGCTCATAACCGTATGCATATGTAATTCCACACGTTTTTCAAGCGATGTGTCAACTCTTGGCACACGGAAATCCGGTATATGCTTGATACCACGCACAGATGCAATATTTAACTCCTTGGAAAAAGTATCGTATAACGGCACACCCTTTAACCGATAGAAGCTTCCTTCTTTTAACTCATCCTTATAAACCGGCACATCATCCTCTGATGCAAATATCTTAAATGCGATCGTATCTTCAAAATCCGTAATATTGCAGATGAATAAGGTCTTACCGTTTCGGAGAACCTTTTCTTCCATCTTGATCAACTGACCATGAATACAGACTTCACCGATACCATCTACTAATGTAGAAATCTTTACCAGTTCCCCTTCGCAGTCTCTGCCATAGAATACATCCGGATCATTCGAGGTATATTTCTTCCTTCTGGCGGCAAATGTCTCCTTCGGCTTTTCGTCCTGTGCAGGTGCTTTCTTTTCAGCCGGAGCATCCTTCTTGCCTTCTCCGACCAGCTTCTTTTTATCTACTGATTTACCATCCAAGGTCAAATCCGCATCCTCATGTACATTACTTAAGATTGCCTCAATCTCAAGCTTCATCTTCTGTTCATTTGCACGGCGGAGCATCTCTTTATCAGATTCCGTATAATCAAAACCGACCTTGATATCCATACCGAACCGTTTCTTATAGGTCTCCTCCAGATATTTTTTGATCCCGATCGAATGGCTCTTTGAAAGCTTACTGTCTTCCATCGCAAGCGTGATAATATCATCTGAATAATACCATTCTGCCCGCTTTAATAAACGATATCCAACATGACTGATCTTCTCGACATCATACAAGATACTGTCCTTATATACCTCTGTTAAGGTTCTGGTATTGTACTGGGAAGACAGCTCATAACGGTCATCAATGATGACCTTATAACCACGTCCACGAAATAAATGTCCGCAAATGATATCTTCCACCTGTACAATCTTCGGACGGCTGATCAGGTGCTTCGACAGCAGGCTGATAATAAGCTGGCGTTCTGCCTGCTTCATTACCACCTTTTCGATCATCGTATCCTCAAACAGGGAAGACAGCTCTTTATCCATATTCAGTTCAGGAAATACTTCAAAAAATAATTTTGCTTCTACCGGCACGTTCTATTCACTCCAGTTATCTAACTCGTACTTTAATGTTGATAATATATCTTTCTCGTCGATCTTCTTTATGATCTGCCCTTTTTTGATCAAGATACCGCAGCCTTTTCCGCCCGCAATTCCAAGATCTGCTTCCTTGGCTTCGCCCGGTCCGTTTACAACACAGCCCATAACAGCAACCTTGATATTCAGATGATCATAATCGGCAACCAGCTTTTCTACCTGTTCTGCCAGTCCGATCAGATCAATCTCCGTTCTTCCACATGTTGGACAGGACACAAGTTCGATTCCACCTGTACGGAGTCCAAGCGTCTTTAAGATCATCTTTGCTGTCATGATCTCATTGACCGGATCCCCTGTTAAAGATACACGGATCGTATCTCCGATTCCCTCATGCAGGATAATACCAAGTCCTACAGAGGATTTGATATTACCGCTCATAACCGTACCGGATTCCGTGATACCCACATGCAGCGGATAATTCGTCTGATCTGCAATCAGCTCATGTGCTTTTACACACATCATAACATCGGAAGATTTAATACTGATGACCATATTGTCATATCCGCAGTCTTCGATCATATGAACCTTATCCAATGCACTCTCAACGATTCCTTCTGCTGTCACGCCGTGGTATTTTTCAACTAATTCTTTTTCAAGGGAACCGCTGTTTACACCAACACGGATCGGTATATTCCGTTCCTTACATACCGCTACTACCTGTGCCAGCTTATCCTTACCACCGATATTACCCGGATTGATACGGATCTTATCTGCTCCCGCCTCAGCCGCTGCAATCGCCAGACGGTAATCAAAATGAATGTCTGCAACCAGCGGAATATGGATCTGTTTCTTGATCGCAGGGATTGCCGCCGCTGCCGCATCAT
Organism: Coprococcus sp. HCN-4056; assembly: GCF_037892645.1. Classification (NCBI taxonomy): domain Bacteria; kingdom Bacillati; phylum Bacillota; class Clostridia; order Lachnospirales; family Lachnospiraceae; genus Coprococcus; species Coprococcus sp. HCN-4056. Next base: position 445,460 of record NZ_JBBKBL010000002.1, read on the forward strand.
CATTTACGGTGCTTCTGATGATGTCACAGCCTGCCTTTTCAAGTTTTAAGATCTGTGCAACTGTAGCATCTATATCACTAGTTTTTGTATTTGTCATCGACTGGATCAGGATCGGATTTCCACCACCGATCACCCGGTCTCCTATCTTTATAACTTTTGTATGATCTCTGTACATATTAACTCCTGTTCATCTAATGAAAGAATACATTCTTGATATCGTTAAATAATATCACAACCATCAACAGCATAACCAGAACAAATCCGATCAGCGTCACGATATTCTCCTTATCCTTCGGAACCTTCTTTCTCGTTACTGCTTCAATTAACAGGAAGATAAATCGTCCTCCATCCAAGCCCGGTATCGGCAGCAGGTTCATAACGCCAAGGTTTGCCGACAGCAGTACGATATAATTCATCCAGTTTAAGAACAGATCGAGCACACTGCTCTTTGCTGCCTCATTGAAGGTATCGTTCATGTTCTTCGCTACTCCGACCGGACCGGATACTTCATCCGAACTTACCTGACGGGTAACGATCAGCTTCAGGCTTAAGAAGGTTGCTTTTACCCAGTATCTGGTCTCATAAGCAGAATATTTACAAAGCTCTCCGAAGTTCTTCGGGAGCTGATAACCGACACTCATTATTCCGATCTTATAGCCATCCGGTGTCTTTGCCGGATGTACCGTCGTATCATAGACCGTTCCGTCTTCTTTCTCAAGTGTCAGATCGATCGGTGAACCATCTCCATAAATCTGAAGATAGATCTGTAACTCACGGAAATTTTTAACTGTACTTCCCTCAATCTTTAATACCCGATCGCCATCTGATATCCCGGCTTCTTCTGCCGGATATACACCATTAAAATATTCCCCGGCATTTTCGATCTGGTATTTTTCAATATTATCTTTATTGTATACTGCTCCTATGATCGCAGGATCACTTCCACAGAAATGAATGATCACCATGGAAAATAAAAATGCGATCACAAAGTTCATGGCAGGTCCTGCAAGTACAACCGCCATTCTTGCCCAGATGGATTTCTTCTCAAAGGAATTCTCATCATTTTCGTTTTCTTCATCGTCTTCGCTGAGCATCATACAATAGCCGCCAAGTGGAATCAGCCGCAGCGTATACTGTGTTTCTTTCTTATGAAACTGAAACAGCTTCGGTCCGAATCCCATCGAAAACTCTTTTACTGTGATATGATTGATCTTTGCTACGATAAAATGTCCTAGCTCATGAAAGAAAATGATGACACCAAAAACAAGTATGATCAATATGATATTCAAAAACTAACACCCACTTTCAATAAATTCATATACTTCCTGCTCGGTTGCAAGAATCTCATCTATATCAGGATTTTCAATCAATTTATGATGATCCATGGATGCACGGATGATATCATAGATATCAAGAAAATCGATTTTTCTGTCTAAGAACTGCTTTACTGCATATTCATTTGCTGCATTGAATACTGTAGGCATCGAACCACCGATCCCAATTGCCTCATATGCGTATCGTAACCCAAGAAAGGTATCCATATCCGGTGTCTCGATCACAATCGATGAAAGCTTCGTAAAGTCAAGACGATCTCCCGGCATGTATCTTCGTTCCGGATAGAACAGCGCATACTGGATCGGCAGCTTCATATCCGGCGTACCGAGCTGTGCGATCACTGCTCCATCTTTATATTCTACCATTGAATGAATGATACTCTGCGGCTGGATCACAACCTGAATATTTTCCGGTGCTACATCAAATAACCATTTTGCTTCAATAACTTCCAGACCTTTATTTACCATCGTTGCTGAATCAATGGTGATCTTTCTTCCCATGCTCCAGTTGGGATGCTTTAATGCGTCCTCTAATTTCACATGCTTTAAAAACTCTCTGCTCTTGCCACGAAATGGTCCACCGGATGCTGTCAACAGAATTTTTTTAATGGAATCATGTGTATTTCCCTGCAATGACTGGAAGATTGCCGAATGTTCACTGTCAACCGGAAGGATCGATACTCCTTTTTCCTTTGCAAGCGGCATAATGATATGTCCCGCTGTAACCAGAGTTTCTTTATTTGCAAGGGCAATGTCTTTTCCCGCTTTAATCGCTGCCACAGTCGGGCGGATACCGATCATTCCTACAATAGCGGTAACTAATATATCCGATGTCTTGTATTCTGCAATCTCGATCAGCCCATCCATGCCTGATACGACACGGATATCCATATCCTTCAGACGATCTTTTAATTCATCTGCCAGCTTCTCATCCCACAGACCAACGATCTCCGGTCGGAACTCTCTCGCCTGCTTCTCTAATAAGTCTATGTTTCTTCCTGCTGATAAAGCACAGATTTTTATATCCTGATTCCATCTTGCGATCTCAAGTGTCTGTGTTCCTATAGATCCTGTGGATCCAATGATAGCTACATGTTTCATATTTGTTCTCCTTTACCCATTTCAAACATCTGTATCTAACATTTTTATCTGTCTGCACTATTTCCAATGCGACATAAAGGAAAAGCAGCGTAATTATGAGCACAGTTCATCTGTACGCTCTCCCACACTGCTTTTTCTGATTACAACAAATATAATATAAGATAATACATAATTGGTGCTGTAAATATAATACTGTCAAACCGGTCAAGGATTCCGCCATGTCCCGGTATCAGCTTGCCATAATCTTTGATATCATTATTTCTCTTGATTGCAGAAGCCGCCAGATCCCCGATAACTGCAGGAAGCGCACATACAGCTCCGATCAATGCAAATATCCATACAGAATGTGCAACCTGCATGAAATGATTATAAATCAAACCAAATACAACACCTAATATTCCTGCTCCAACGATTCCGCCGATCAGACCCTCGATACTCTTCTTCGGGCTTAAGATCGGTGACATCTTGTGCTTACCGATCGCGCGTCCGACCAGATAGGCACAGGTATCATTACCCCAGGAGCTGACAAAGATCAGCAGAACAAGAATCAGTCCATGTTTCATATCTCGTATGAGATACACATACGACAACATTACACCTACATATACAAATGCAAAAAATGCCGCCATGATCTCTTTATCTTTGTAATTCGGATATGTGAGCACATAGATTGCAAGGATGACCAGCATATAGACCGCGATCAACGGTAATATAAACTGATGCAGGTCAAAATACAACAATGCATAATAAAAAACCGTTGCACCGTAAGCTGCATATCCAAGTCCTTTCTTGTTCAGCCCATATATACGAAGTAACTCCATCACACCGATCAGCGAAACCGCACACATTACCAGACATGTAAGTGCTCCGCCAAAATAAAGTGTGATTGCTGCAATGATCACCAGGATCACTGCACTAATTGCCCGTTGTTTAAACATATTATTTCCTCTTTATTTTACCCCGCCATACCGACGGTCTCTATGACTGTAATACCGACATGCGTTAACCAGCTCGTCCATATCAAAGTCCGGCCATAACACATCCGTAAAATAAAATTCCGAATATGCGATCTGCCATGGAAGAAAATTCGATGTCCGAAGCTCTCCGCTGGTACGAATCAACAGATCCGGATCCGTCAGTTCCTTTGTATCAAGGTAGGCACTGACTGTATCCTCTGTAACCGCATCCGGTGATAACTTTCCAGCCATACAGTCGGATGCAATCTGTCTGACCGCTCTTGTGATCTCATCCCGTCCGCCATAGTTAATTGCTACAGAAAACTGAAGTCCTGTATTATTTGCTGTAGCTTTCTCCAGATTATCCATCTTCTCCACGATATCCTCCGGAAGGTCCTCGCGCTTACCGATGATCCTTACGCGCATGTTATTCCGATTGGATCGCTCGATGCTGTCAACCAGATACTTGCGGAAAATATTCATGATCGTAGATACTTCCTCTACTGAACGTTTCCAGTTCTCGGTAGAAAATGCGTATACAGTCAGGTATTTAATACCAAGTTCATCTGCATTCTCGCATGTTCGCTCGATTGCCTTTGCGCCCTCTGAATGTCCATAGGTTCTTGGCATCAGTCGTTTCTTCGCCCATCTTCCGTTTCCATCCATGATGATCGCAACATGCTCAGGAATATTGATCATTTCTCCATTTATTTCTTTATTCATAATTACTCCAAATTAAACAGTTAAGATCTCTGTTGATTTCTTCTCAATAGCCTTATCAATCAGACCAACATACTTGTCTGTCATCTTCTGGATCTTATCCTCGTTTGTCTTTAATTCATCCTCTGAGATATCTCCGGCTTTCTCCATCTTCTTGATCGCATCGTTTGCATCTCTTCTGACATTACGGATAGCAACTTTTGCATTCTCACCTTTTTTCTTAATATCCTTAACGATCTCTTTTCTTCTTTCCTCTGTCAGTTCAGGGAAATTCAGGATGATGTTCTTACCGTCATTGTTTGGTGTCAGCCCAAGATCTGAATTCAGGATCGCCTTCTCGATCGCCTTTACCAGTGATGGCTCCCATGGTGCGATCATCAGCGTTCTTGCTTCCGGTACAGTGATATTTGCAAGCTGCTGCATCGGTGTCGGTACACCATAATATTCTACCTTGATCTTATTTAAAATGTTAGGGTTGGCACGTCCTGCACGGATCGTAGCATATTCCCCTTCCAGGTTTTCAACTGTCTTCGTCATTTTCTCTTCGTACTGTGTCAACATATCTTTGTTCCTCCTGTTTATTTATACGTTCACATATGTTCCTGTAAAGCCACCGGTAACGGCCTTTACAATACTGTCTTCACCATTTAAGCCGAATAACATCATCGGCATTTTGTTTTCCATTGCAAGAACTGCAGATGCAAGATCGATAACTCCAAGCTTATTATCAACAATGTCTTTCATCTGCATGCTGTCATATTTCTTTGCATTTGGATTTGTCTTAGGGTCACTGTCATATACGCCGTCAATTGCTTTTGCAGATAAGACTACATCTGCCTTTACTTCAACCGCCATAAGAACAGTTGCCATATCTGTTGAGAAATACGGATGTCCGATTCCTCCGGCAAAGAAAACAACTTCTCCCTGCTCCATATATTCTACAGCTTTATCACGGTTGAACAGCTCTGTCATTGTTCCGCATGCAAATGGTGTCATGATATGTGATTTGATTCCAAATACACGAAAAGCATCTGCGGTATAGATACAGTTCATAACAGTTGCAAGCATGCCGATTGAATCTGCTTTTACACGATCCATATTTTCTGAGGTTCTGCCACGCCAGAAATTACCACCACCGATTACTACACAAAGCTGGATTCCTTTATCCAGGATCTTCTTTACCTGTCCGGCAACATCATATACAGTCTTTTCATCAAAGCCCTGCTTTTTTTCTCCGGCAAGTGCTTCTCCACTAAGTTTCAATAACACTCTGTTCATTTCCATAATTGTAACCTCTTATGTTTTCTCAAAATTTTTCTATCCTAGTATAGCACAATATAACTATATTTCAAACAGGAAGTTGGAAAGATTTTATTCAAATTATTGAAGCTCCGGATCTGTTCTCCATAACAAAAAGAACACCACAAAATCTGACTGGTTTCATGATGTTCTTTCGTTTCTGGTATGTTTCTATATACTATTTATTAACGATTGAATCCGGATCATCATCTACTGTAAACGTATCCAGATCGATCTGGTTATAATATCCTGTATCGTTGATAATATTTGCACTGATATTTTTAACTGTCTGGGATGGAACATAATCATAATCGTTAAACAGATATCTGTGAAGAACGACTACATTGTTCTCCAGATCTCCTGCTACAACCAGACTTCCCTTACTTCCAAGTGTTGGTGTTGACCATGTAAATGGGAAACCGGTTGAGGATTCCAGTTTGTAATTGAAGCAGTTCGTTGCAAGATCCATAATCTCTTTCTTTGTAAGGCTGGAGCTGATATCATCTACAACTGCATTCAGGCAGTCATTTAACTTGGAGATTCCGGCACTCTTTGCCTTTTCGATCATAAGGCTGATAACCTTTCTCTGTCTCCATGCTCTGGTGATATCACCCTGGTCTGTACTTCGGATTCTTGCATATGCGGTAGCCTGAACACCATCAAGATGTACAACACCTGTATCATATACATACGTAGACTGGATGCCATTGACTCTCTGCTGTTCATCGATACACTGATTCAGCTTGTCAAGCTCGCTGGACTTCAATTCGATATCAAGACCGCCAAGTGCATCGATTGCTTCTGTCAATGCCTTGAAGTTTACAGTTACATAAGCTGTAATATTCAGGTCAAGGTTCTTGTTCAATGTATTGATCGCCTCTGAAGCTCCGCCATAAGCATAAGCATGTGTGGCCTTCTCATAGCTCTTGGAATCATTTGCAAGCTCCAAATATGTGTCACGATATACAGAAGACATCTTAACCTCCTGTGTATCATTGTTAATGCTTACAATGATGATTGCATCGGATCGTGCTCCGCTTTCTACCATATCAATATCACGGCTATCTACACCGAATAATGCGATCGTTGTATAACCGGTCATCTTCTTTACGGTTTCTTCTGCAAGGTCATCATTCACCTTAACGTCTTTTAACTCTTCAAAATTCATTTTATTAAATGCTGAATTGATATAAGCATTTACAAAAAGGACACCTCCAAGAATGATCACCAGTATTTCTGCTATAAGGGCAATGATCCATGGTTTGTTTTTACTCTTTTTCTTCTTTTTTCCGGAAGATCTGCGCTCAGCAGATTTTTTCTGTGCCCGCTTTGCTGCTGTATCTTCCATATCATCATAATCGTCGAAATCTTCATCGCTAAAAATATTATCGCTCATTATTCATTCTCCTATACGTTTGTGTATATGTTTCATCTCAACAGAACTATTTTTCGTACAAAATGTCAATTTTCCACGAACAAACAAGGTGTATTCTACTACAAATAATATTCAAATTCAACCTGTTCATAAAAATATAACATTTACGCCGGACTGTCTTCTTTATTCGCCCAGGATAAATTTGTCAATAACCGGAACCAGACCATCTTCGTCATTTGAGAGTGTTACATAATCTGCATGTTCCTTTACGATCTCCTGTGCATTTGCCATCGCCACACCGACACCCGCATATTCGATCATCGTCAGATCGTTATATCCATCTCCGCAGGCAACCAGATTCTTTACATCCATGTGCAGATATTCCAGAAGCTTTTCAAGGGATGTTGCCTTATGCACACCCTTTGGCATGATCTCAACAAAGAAAGGCTCGGAACGGAAAACAGTAACCGAATCTCCATACAGGGCTACCAGCTCCTGCTCCACCTGCTCTGCAACATCAGGTTCTGCTGTCAGCAGGCACTTATTGATCGGGAAGTCAATAAAGGAACGAAAATCCTCCACCTGTACGATCTCCATACGATTGATCCTTGCCTCAAGACTCATATAATCATCAACCGGGGTTCCTGTTACAACGACGTCATCCTTATAAGTCACCATCCCAATCTTTTTCTCAACACAGTAATCATATATTTTTCTTGCGATCTCATTATCTACACATGCCTGATATGCGATCTCACCTGTTTTGTAATTCACGATACGTCCGCCATTGAATGCCAGCACATATCCACCATACTGATTCAGTTCCAGTTCATCCGCAATCTTCCGGATTCCAGGCAGCGGCCGTCCGGATGCAATTGCCACAACATGTCCTTTTTTCTGGATCTCCATGATCTTATCCAGTGTAGGCTTTGTGATCTCTTTTTTCGAATTAGTCAATGTACCATCAATATCAAGTGCTATTATCTTCTTCATCTTGTTATCTCCACGTTTATCTTCAATTTGTAATGATCAAGTTGATAATATATAGTAGTTTCACCTCTTTGTCCAGTAGTTTACCCGAAAAAATGCGATTCTATTGTAATTGACGGTGCGATTGTATTATAATAATCAATCATAAATGCATCTTTTTTATTAAATTTCGGAGTTTTGGCATGAATTATACGATCTATATAAAAGAAAAAAATCTGGCACCAAATATAAAAGCGGCTGTTCATGAATATATCAAGCGGCTGTCACCTTTCTGTAAAGCTACAGTCTGCTGTGCAGGCAAAAAAAAAGCTGCCTTTGCAGGCAGCGATATCAATATCCTGATCACCCCTGACCAGACAGGCAAGCACACGATCTCTTCCGAAGCCTTTGCCCGAATGATCTCTGACTATGCCTTGGGCGGATATTCAAAAATCAGTTATTTTATTGGATTTTCTCCGGATGATCTGCCGATTTTATCCGATCAGATCTTTTCTGTTTCCAGTATGACATTATCTAACGAGATCTGCCTGATTGCCTTTACGGAACAGCTCTATCGTGCCTATACCATCAATAACAACATTACTTATCACAAATAATACGGATCTGGTCAAGCAACATGACACGCATCAACTGATGCGGGAATGTCATATCCGAAAAACTCATTTTCACATCTGCACGTCTGATAAGTTCGTTTGAAGTTCCCAGAGAACCACCGATCAGAAAGGATACTGCTTCATATTCCCGCTCTTCTGCCTGACGTATGATTGCCGCAAATTGTTCGGTTGTATATTTTTTACCTTCTATGCAAAGAGCGATCACAAAATCATTTTTGCCGATACTTGCAAGACTGTTTCTGCTTTCTGTTTCAATGATCTTCTGCTTTACAGCATCGGATGCATTCTTCGGTATTTTCTCATCCTCACTCTGAATGATCTCTACCCGGTTCTTTTTGTTGATCTGTTTACAGAGTTCCTGTATCTGACTGCTATAATATTCTTCTTTTATCTTTCCAACACATATGATCTTGAACAGCATCATGCATCTCCATTTTCTATCTCTGATCCAGCTTTATCTGGTCAAACAATTTCTTTTCCGCTTCATTTTTCTTATGCGTAAACATACTGACAATGATCGTTACCGCCAAAGCAAATACAAAGGACGCAGTTCCCGCACTCAGTTCTGTTGATACCGCCAGTGTATTTCCTTCTATCATCGGTACAAAATACCAGACAGAACAAACCGCAAGCCCTGTAAACAGTCCTGCAAAAATTCCCGGTCTGCTTGCTGCTCGCCAGACAACTGCCAATATACATGGAGCTGCCATTGCAGATGCATACTCCCATGAAACCGTGATCAGTTTCTGATACTCCGGCTTCCATATACCGACGATCACCAGTAATGCGCCTGAAAGAATAACCAGCAGGCCTATATCTGCCACATTCTGCTGTTTTTCATTCCTGATCCATTTCATTTTTGGCAGAAGTCCCCGAGCTACTTCCATACTCATTGCAAATATACGCTCGGTCAGACACAACAGCGTAATAACCAAAACTCCAAGTATAACATATCGGATCTCTGTCGGAACTTCCAGCTTATGACATAAGGCTGCAATATAAGTCCGGAGCAGTTCGTCAATTCCAGAATCAAGCGTCACCTTTAACGGATAGATACATACTGCATTTAACAATGACCAGACACTGATCACAACAATCATCACGCCTGTATACAGGATTGACAACACCCGTCCACGATCCAGCTCATGACTGTCCTTTGCTTCAAATGCTCCATTAAATAAAAATGGAAGTCCAAGACAGCCAAGTCCCATACCGACCATGGATATAATATATGTAACACCGGTCTGTGTGCCGTTATAATACAGAATATTCAGATATACACTAGTTCCGCCCTTCATATGCAGCTTTCCATAAATATCGAGAAGCTCCGATGGTTTATTTACCATAAACAAACTGATGACCAGCACAAAGAATACAAACAGCAATATTATATAGAAGATACTCCTTATTACACTTCTTACTTTATTTCCGAGTATACACATATAAATGCTTAAGCTCACCACGATTCCTACGGCAACCCAGTGATATTCCATGCCAACCGTCTTGCTGATCACCTTACTCCCATATTCCAGCAATGCTGCAGTCATAGACAGAAGGATCAGCAGCCATACAACAAGAAAGCTGTCCTTTAATATAACCGACCGGTATCTGTCATATAAAAATTCCCACATACTTCCGATGGTCTTCTGGGAAAGATCCCGATAAGAACGGAGCCGCTTTACCAGAAACAACCAGGCAAATGTTGTACCGACAAACAGACCAATATTGATAACACACACACCGGCTCCATATACTCCGATCACCGGCGGCAGCAGGACCAATGACCAGAGCAGCATCTCTGCCATTGAATTATTTCCAGCCAGCAGTGCCCCGTTTAATGTATTTTGATCATTCTGAAATAAATATTTTCTTTTGCTTCTGCTCATATCAAAGACTCCTTCAAACCCACCCGGGTTCCGATCATTTTTTACTGCTTTATGTTCTCACTATCCGCTTCTTCGTGTCAAGTCTCTTTTTATATAATTTTTCTATATTTCTTTTTTATTTCTATTATATTATTACAAATTTGTAAGCATCCTAATAAAAAATATAGAACAAGAAAACTATCTATGTTATAATATCCAAGCATGTAAATTTTATTTTACATGGTTATTACATGATTTTAACATTTATTCAGAAGGTAATTTTTATTCACAGGAGGATATGGAAGTGGACTTTTTTTCAATTCTGACTTTACTTGGAGGTGTAGGACTGTTCCTGTTTGGAATGAACATGATGGGCGATTCCCTGAAGAATCTGGCAGGAGGAAGTCTGGAACGGATACTTGAAAAACTGACGACTGGTAAGAGTCAGGCAACCGGCGCGATTAAGGGCTTTGGTCTTGGTACCGGTGTAACAGCGATCATTCAGAGTTCTGCAGCAACTACGATCATGCTGATCGGTTTTGTAAATGCCGGTATCATGAAGCTTGGTCAGGCGATCCCTGTTGTATTTGGTGCCAATGTCGGTAGTACCGCAACCGCACAGATTTTACGTCTTGGTGATCTTGGCGAAGATATGTTTATTCTTAAATTATTAAAACCTTCTTCTTTTGCACCCGTTCTGATCGGTATTGGTGCTTTTATCATTCTGTTTGCCCATAAGAAAAAACATAAAGATATCGCCGGTATCTTAGTCGGTCTTGGTATCTTATTCCTTGGTATGAATACAATGGAAGCTGTGTTCGCTCCTTTAAAAGAATCTGAAGCATTCCAGAATCTGTTCATTTCTTTCAGTAATCCACTCCTTGGTATCCTGATTGGTCTTGTCTTAACAGCGATCATCCAGAGCTCCTCTGCTTCAGTCGGTATCCTTCAGGCATTATCCTCAACAGGAGTTGTTTCCTATGGTTCTGCGATCCCTATTATTATCGGTATTAATATAGGAAAATGTTTCGCCATCCTGCTCGGCAGTATCGGTGCAAACAAAAAGGCAAAACGTGTTGCCATGTCCTATCTGTTATTTAATATTATCGGTGCGATTTTCTTCGTTGTTGTGATCTATGGACTTCAGTTGTTTATCACCTTCCCATTCATAGATAAGATCATCAACCGTGGTGTAATTGCAAACCTACATTTTATGTTTAACTTTATCATTGCGATCCTGCTGCTTCCATTCGCAAATAAGATCGCAGATCTGACCGGTAAGATCATCGGCGACGATAAAGAATCCAAAATTGACAAAGAGCTTGCATCTCTCGATCCAATGCTTCTTGATACACCAAACATTGCTCTTACCCAGGCGCAGAAGGTAATGTTCTCCATGACAGACTCCATCAAGGAAAACTTCGAACTCGGAAGTCAGTTATTATCGGAATATAATGAAGAAACTGCTGGAAAACTTCTTGAAAATGAGATGTTCATTGATAAATGTGAAAGTGCGTTAAACGAATATCTGTTAAAGATCACCTCCAAGCGGCTGCATTCATCCGAACGAAAGCTGGCATCTGAATTATTAAACAGTGTCAGTGACCTGGAACGAATCGGTGACCACTGTGAAAATCTTCTGATCGTCGGCAGAAAGATCACCGATGAAAAAATCTCCTTCTCCACACAGGGAACCATGGAGATCAATACGCTCTTACAGGCTACAGCCAATATCATTGATACAACCTTTATGGCATTCAAAAACGATGATTTAACGGCTGTCTCCCGTATCGAGCCGCTTGCTCAGTCAATCACAGAGGTAAAAGAGATCATCAAAGATCACCATGTTATCCGTTTACAGACCGGAGACTGCGATATCGACGGTGGTTTTGCTCTTGTAGATATCCTGACCAGTCTGGATCGTATCGGAAGTCACTGTTCTAATATCGGACTTCATATTGCAAAGAAATTAACTACAGATTCCTTTGACGAAATGCACGGTCATATCTACACAAATGGATATAAGACCTCCGAAGAATATAAAGCACTCTACTGCTACTACATGTCTCTGTACTCTGATCCGATCACCGAAAAGTATAAGGCGAGCCTGCCAGAGCTGGAACATAAGATCTCGCAATCAGATGCAAATAAATCTTCTGCTCCGAAATCTGTGGATCTGAACACAGCTAAGGCAGATAAAAACGAACAGCAGACAAAAAAAGAGCCTAAATTAAAAGAGATCAAGAAGACAAAGATTGAAAAAGTAAAACAGAAAAAAGACTCTAAGAAAAAATAAAGATTATTCTGATAATAAGCATTATAAAAAGATACTCTGATCACGGGATTACACTGGTCCTTTGCTTTCAGAGTATCTTTTTTATTTCCTTTTATTCTTTAATACTGCATTTTATTATTATTTGATCTTGTATATCGTTTAGACAGATATACATAATGACTCTATCTCAATCACGGCTTTCAATTACAATTAATAATCCGGATTCAAATTCGATTAGACCGCACTCTGCAATCAGCTCATTGCTGACGCCGATGCTTTCTCCAAGCTTCAATGTAAGCCCCTGTGCATTATAATAAAAACCCTGAAGTGTTACACCGGTCACCTGTTCCGTATATGGAAGCAGTGACACATATCTGTATGCATCGGTACGCTTCACGATATGTTGGTGTGCTGTCATCGTGATCCTGTTATGCTCGTCGATCAGATATGCCGATATTCCGAACTCTGCAAACTGCTTTAATAAGCCAATATTGGCAAGAGTATGATCCATACGGGTTCCGGTTGCTCCAACCAGAATTACTTCATCCGGTCTGATCTCCTGCTCCAGTATATAAGAAATCGCAACATGGGTATCTGTAAAATCCTTATGTGTATCCAGATCCAGAAATTCTGTCTTTTCCCGATATGATGCTACAATATCTGTCTTTGCCGAATCAAAATCTCCAATAACCAGATCCGGAAGTATGTCACATTCCTGACAGATTTCAAGTCCTTTATCACATGCTATTATTTTTTGAAAATCATAATCGGAAAGAACCGTTTCAAGCACTTTTTTTGAAACGGTTCCTCCTGTAACAACTAAATATCGATTCATATATCCTGTTACCTGTTCCGGCAGACAGCAGATCTGCTTTCTGCCTTTTTATTACTTTCTATTGTATTTCTGAAAAAATCTTATGGAAGGCTTTTACATTCTCAACCTTATCTCCCTTGAATACTGCAGATCCAGCAACTAATACATTTGCACCTGCCTGAATGATCTCAGCCACATTAGAAAGAGTGACACCGCCGTCTACCTGAATATCTGTCTGAAGTCCACGGCTGTTTAACAGTGCTCTGGTCTCTGTAATCTTCCGAAGGGAAGATGGAATAAACTTCTGCCCTCCAAAGCCCGGATTTACTGACATGATCAGAATCATATCTACATCCTCTAATACATAATCAAGTACCGATAATGGTGTTGCAGGATTTAATGCAACTCCGGCTTTCATTCCCAGCTCTTTTATGGCTGCGATGGTTCTGTGAAGGTGCTTGCAGGCTTCTGCATGTACTGTTACGATATCTGCTCCACAATTCTTATAATCCTGTAAGAAACGCACCGGTTCATCAATCATAAGATGAACATCAAACACCTTATCAGATACCGGACGAACACTCTTGATAACCGGTGCTCCAAATGAAATATTCGGCACAAAGGACCCATCCATAACATCCAGATGAATATATTCACTTCCTGCCTGATCTATGATCTGTATATCTTCTGCCAGATGTCCAAAATCCGCAGACAATACTGATGGGGACAGCTTTAACATTACCATTTCCTCTTTTCCTTTAATTCATTGTATATCATAACATAATCATCATACCGCATCTTACTGATTCTGCCATCGCTGACAGCTTTCTTTACTAGACATCCCGGTTCACTGATGTGATTACACATGTTAAATTTACAGGTTCCTGTATATGCTGCAATCTCAGGAAAATACAGCTTCAGATCTTCTGCTTCGATTCCTTCTGTATATAACGAACTGAAACCCGGTGTATCCATAATATAAGTATCATCATCTACAAACATCAGCTCTGAATGTCTCGTTGTATGTTTTCCACGCTGGATCTTTTCACTTAAACCTCCCGTCTGCACATTGGCATCCGGAAATAATGAATTCAGTGTCGATGACTTGCCTACACCTGAAGGTCCTGCAAATACCGTTGTTTTCCCTTTTATAACTGCTTCTAACACATCAATCCCATAGCCGCTTTCGGCACTGATAAACAATACCTCATAGCCACTCTTTGTATAAGATCTGCATATATCTTCACTCTGACGAAAGCCCTCCAGATCCACTTTATTAAAGCAGATCACTGTAGGAACCTCATGCTGCTCCATATTGATCAGAAAGCGGTCAAGCAGATTGAAGTTAGGTGCTGGTGCAGACACTGCAAAAATAATTACAGTCTGATCTACGTTTGCAACTGCAGGTCTGTTTAACCAGTTAAATCTGGGCAATATATCTTCAATATTGCCCAGATTCTTCTCTTCATCTAATATCTCTATCTCAACATTATCGCCTACCAAAGGTTTAATCTTCCGATTCCGGAAGACACCCTTTGCTTTACATTCATATGTGATGCCGTTTTCACAGACAACATAGTAGAAACCACCAATGCCTTTTATGATCTTACCTGTCATACCTGCACCTATTCCTTTGTAAAGGATGCTGATAAACCACTGGTGTTAAAGCTTGATGTTACATCCTGTCCTTCTGAATCTGTGATCATAACCGTAAATGTACCGGAATCCTCTGATAAACCGCTGATGGAATCTGCTCCGCCGATATCCAGTGGGAAGGACTCCTCTCCGGCTGCTCCGGAATATATCTTATAAGTTGCATCTCCGATCGTATAAGATACGGTCACTGATACATTACCTGCTGCCTCAAAATCATATCCTGCATTTGTGATAGCACCTGTAAATTTAACTGTATAGGAAACTGTTTCCGGTCCGTCACTGATCACATAATTGATCGTTGAACCTTCTTCTACCTTACTGTCTGCATCAATTTCCTGGCTGATCACCTTTCCTGCTTTTACATCATTACTGTTTGCATGGCTTGGATTTCCAACCAGTCCTGCATCACTCAGCAGAGATTCTGCTTCCTTCTCTGTCTTACCTACCAGATTTGGCACCGGTACATCCTGCACCTCTTTACCATTGCTGACAATGATCTTAACAGTAGAACCCTCCGGCTGCATTGTCTTTTCTTCCGGCGACTGACTGATTACATAATTTTTCTCTACTGTATCGTCATATTCATAACCATGGGTAACCGTAAAGCCGGCTTCGGTAAGCAAGGTTGTTGCCTGGTCATCGGAATATCCTCTGACATCCGGAACTTCTTTATCTTCCTTGCCTTCTGAAACCGTTACAACAATCTCCTCATCTGCTGAGACCGCCGTTCCTTCGTCTACGCTCTGACTGATTACATAGCCCTCCTGAACGTCATTGTCCTTCTTTGTTTCAAATGTATAGTTTGTGAATCCTGCTTTTTTCAGTTCTTCTTCTGCTGCTGTTTTATACAGACCTACTACATTGACCATTGGAATCGTTGCCTGTTCACTTGTAGTAACATCATCTGTACTGGCATCACTGTTCTCATCTGTATCGTCAGTACTTTCTGTTGCTTCCGTAGTCGTCGGTGTATCTGTCGTATCCTTCTTTCCGGAGAATAGCTTGAAACCGGCAATCTTAGAAATCAATAATGCAACAAGGATTGCAATGATAACTACAACTGCAATACTTGATATCATAATGATCTTTTTCAGTTTTGGATCCAGCTCATCCAGTTCTGCATCGTCATCATCTTCCGGCTGTCTGAGTTCTTCCTCGTCATCCTCCTCATCGTCGTCATCATCAAACAGATTATCAAATTTGGAAGGTGGTATGATCGGTGTGTCTTCCGGATGCTCTTCCGGTTCCAAATCTTCCTCATCCAACACAGGCTCATTCATCTGCCTTCCTTCTTTGATTGCTTTCATTTCATCCGAGGTCATTTCAACCGTTGGCGAACTTGGCACGATTGGAGGCACAACAACACAGTCAATATCCGGATTTGCCTGCACGCGCTTCAGATCTGCGATCAAAGCACTTGCTGTCAGATATCTGCGCTCTGCCTTCTTCTGTGTACATTTCAAAATAATCTTTTCCAGACTCGTCGGTATGTCCGGATAATATTC
Source organism: Coprococcus sp. HCN-4056 (assembly GCF_037892645.1). Taxonomy (NCBI): domain Bacteria; kingdom Bacillati; phylum Bacillota; class Clostridia; order Lachnospirales; family Lachnospiraceae; genus Coprococcus; species Coprococcus sp. HCN-4056. The sequence goes on from NZ_JBBKBL010000002.1 coordinate 461,964, forward strand.
TCTAGGGGAGATCATCTCACCCTGTATATGCATCAATGCAACCGCAACATTATTCTCTCCCTCAAATGGCACATGTCCGGTTACCATTTCATACATAGTGATACCAAGCGAATAAATATCACTTCTTTCATCACTGAAGCCGCCTCTTGCCTGCTCCGGGGAAATATAATGAACACTTCCCATGGCATTTGCTGTCATAGTGTTGGAAGAAGCTGCTCTTGCAATACCAAAATCTGTAACCTTGATTCCGCCATTTTTTGACACAATAATATTCTGTGGCTTTATATCTCTGTGGATCGTATGATTCTGATGGGCTACTTCCAGTCCCTGTGCGATCTGGATCGCAATATTAATTGCCTCATCTGATTTCAGTCTTCCCTTTTCCTGAATATATTCCTTTAAGGTAATTCCTTCTACCAGTTCCATTACGATATAGTAAATGCCATTGTCCTCCCCGACATCATATACATTTACGATATTCGGATGGGATAATCCGGCTGCTGACTGCGCCTCGATCCTGAATTTTGTTACAAAATTCACATCGGAACTGAATTCCGGCTTTAAAACTTTTATTGCTACATATCGGTTCAGCACATGGCATTTTGCCTTATAAACCTCAGACATTCCGCCCGTACCGATCAATTCTATTATCTCATAACGATTACTGAGTATCATTCCTGGATTTAACATGTTTACACCTCTCACTATTTTACAGCAACCACAACGGAGATATTATCTTTTCCTCCGTAATAGTTCGCTCTGTCAATCAATTTTTCAACCGCTGCTGTAATATCCCCGCTGTCTTCCATCACGATTTCTTTTATCTCATCATCCTCGATCATATTGGTCAAGCCATCTGAACATAACAAAATCCTGTCATTTTCCTTCATATCTAACTCAAAGAAATCGATCATGACCTTATCTGATATTCCCAGTGCTCTGGTTATTATATTTTTTTCGGGGTGATTTCTGCCTTTATTTCTGTCTAACTGTCCGGATCGTATCAATTCCTCCACAAGGGAATGATCCAGAGTTACCTGTCTGATATCATTATCTATAAAATACAGCCGGCTGTCCCCGATGTTTGCAACATACAGGGCATCTTCCTCACATACAGCCGCCACAAGGGTCGTTCCCATCCCTTTCAGATCTTCCTTCTCCCTTGCCATTCTGTATATCTTATCATTTGCATAAACAATCGCTCTTTTTAGAACGGATACCGAATTGTTCAACGTGCTTTCTTTTATATATTCTGTTACACATTCAATCGCAGTCCTTGATGCAACATCACCAGCTTTATGACCCCCCATACCGTCTGCTACTATGTACAGATTTGGCAGTGGTCCAACTGGCTCATCACAAAAGAAAATGCTGTCCTGATTCTGGGCTCGTTTCTTACCGATGTCTGTTCTACCATCCGATCTCATCTGATGCCTCCCGTCTAAAAAGTCTCTTTTGCCTCTTCATATTTTCTTCGAAGCTGTCCACAGGCAGCATCAATATCTCTGCCCATACTTCTTCTTATTGTAACATTTATATCTTTCTTTTCAAGTATATATTTGAATTTTTCAACAGAATCACCGAGTGAACGACAATACTCACGCTCTTTGATCGGATTTACCGGAATCAGATTCACATGTCCGTGCATATTTTTTAGAAGCTCCGCCAGCTTATATGCATGCTCCGGTGTATCATTTTCATCCTTCACCAATGAATATTCAAAGGTTACCCTTCTGCCTGTTTTTTCAAAATAATACCTGCATACTTCCATCAGTTCTGCGATCGAATACTTATTTGCAATCGGCAACAGCTTTCTTCTGTCTTCATCGGTCGGACTATGAAGAGACAAAGCAAATGTAATAGAAAGTTCCTCATCTGCCAGTTTTTTTATTTGTGGAACCAGTCCGCAGCTTGAAACCGTAATATTTCTCTGGCTGATATTTTTGCCCCGCTCGTCATTGATGATCCGGATGAAACGAATCAGATTATCATAATTATCCAGAGGCTCTCCGGTTCCCATTACAACAATATTCGACACGCGTTCTCCTGTGATCCGTTCGATCGCATAGATCTGATCAAGCATCTCTGATGCTTCCAGATTCCGAATCAGACCGCCTATTGTAGAGGCGCAGAACCGGCATCCCATACGGCATCCGACCTGAGAAGAAATACAGACGGAGTTTCCATGCTTATACCGCATCAGCACACTTTCCAATACATTTCCATCCTGTAAACGGAATAGAAATTTATTGGTTCCATCCTGTTTCGATACCAGTCTGGTCACCTCTTCTACACCATGCATGCCCTGCTTTTTAATCTCCTCGATCAGTTTCTTTGGAACATTTGTCATTTCTTCCGCATCTGCAATTCCTTTTTCATGCACCCATTCAAATATCTGTTTTGCACGGAATGCCGGCTGTCCGACTGCCTTTACCCAGACTGCCAGTTCATCAAACATCATGGAGCGGATATCCAGTTTTTTTATATCTTCTATCTCTGTAAACATATCTTTCTCTTCCTGAACCATAGAATAACCGGAAAAGTGCTCTGCTCTCCGGCATCAATTTTCTTATCTGCTATTTCCGTCTGCGCAATCTTGAAATAAAAAATCCATCGCAGTGATCCACTCCCTGCAGCAAAGTGATATACCCTTTTTCTGCACGTTTTTTTAAACATTCCGGCATATAGTCAGAAAGACTTTCCAGTTCGTACTCTTCATGTGCCTTTAAAAATGCTGTCACGTTTTCTTCATTCTCGATCCGGTCGATCGTACAGGTTGAATAGATCAGTGCCCCTCCCGGTTTTACATAGACGGCACAGACATCCAGAATCGTCTTTTGTATTGCTGCAAGTTCTCTTACCATATCCTCTGTTACATGATATTTAATATCATTTTTTCTCGCCATAACACCAAGTCCGGAACAGGGAAGATCTGCAAGAACAACATCTGCTTTCTCAATCATATCCGGATCCGGAACCGTTGCATCCCATACCTTTGTTGATACGTTATGAAGCTCTAACCGTTCCAAATTCTCATCGATCTTATCAACCTTTTCTTCTGAGATATCACGCGCATATACATGTCCCCGTTCTCCGGTCTGTTCTGCCGCATACATGGTCTTTCCGCCGGGAGCTGCACAGACATCAAGGATCACATCACCCGATCTGATCCCTGCTGCAAGCACCTGCAGGCTGGAGCTCTCATCCTGAACCGTAAACAGGCCTTCATGGAATCCCGGAACCGTACGGATATAATCATATCCTGAAATAATCAGGGACGTCTGATTATAATATCCTTTTTCTACTTTTATGCCTTTTTCGATCAGAATATTCCGAAATTTCTCCATTGTCGTTTGCATCGTATTTACACGGATCGTTGTGCCACGCTCCTGCTCGCCTGCCTGTAGAATCTGCTCTAACTGGTCTGTACTGTATTCCTTTAACAGAAATCCCACCAGCTCCTCCGGAACTGAATATTTCACAGACAAATATGATTCTACACCATCCTCCATGGAAGGATAAGTAATTGCCGCCTTGTTCCTGCATACACTCCGGAGCACGCCATTTACATACCCTTTTAATGTCCGGAACCCTCTTTTTCCTGTCAGGTTCACATATTCATTACAGGCAGCTTCATCCGGTACTGCATCCATATAAAAAATCTCATATGCTGCCATCCGTAAAATACAGCGGATGACCGGCTTACATTTTTTAATTTTTGTTTTTGAAAATTGATTAAGAATATAATCCAATCTGATCTTCTGCTCTGTTACACCCTCCGTCAACCGGCTGATGTAAGCACGTTCTTTTTTATTCATAAACTGATTTGCCCGGAGTGCTCCACCTAGAGCATCCCCTGCAAATCGATCATTACGGTCAATATCAAGCAGAATATCCAGAACGATCTCTCTTGAAGTTTTACTCATATATCATCTGACCTGTCTTAAGTTTATTTCCTGCAAGAAATGCTGCACAATCCATCGGCTTCTTGCCTTCCGGCTGAAGCTTTCTTATCATTAATGCTCCATTTCCACATGCAACCGTAAAGTTTTTCTTCGTAACACGAACGATCATTCCCGGAACGATCTGTGTTCCATCCTCCAATGCCTCCTCCGGTTGTTCACAAACGGAAGCCTCATAGATCCGTACAGTCTTCTGATTCATCTTCGTATAAGCAACCGGCCATGGCTGTAACCCACGGATCAGTCGTTCCAGAGAAGCTGCATCTTTTGTAAAATCAAGCTCTCCCATTTCTTTCTTCAGCATGGATGCATAACAGCTTAACGAATCATCCTGTGGTGTCCGTATCGCTGTATGGTCTTCAAGCTTTGAAAGTGTAGACAGGATCAGCTCTGCACCTGCGTCTGCAAGTTTATCGTGAAGCGTAACTCCGGTATCGGTATCTGCGATCGGAACAACCGTCTTTTCGATCATATCTCCGGTATCTAATCCCTTTGCCATATACATCGTAGTAACACCGGATTCTGTCTCACCATTAATGATCGTCCACTCAATCGGAGCTGCTCCTCTGTATTTTGGAAGCAGTGACGCATGAATATTGATGCATCCGTACTGTGGAATATTTAAGATAGATTCCGGAAGGATCTGTCCATAGGCTGCTACAACGATAGCATCCGGCTGATAATCCCGGATAATCTGAACATTTTCTTCCTCCCTGAGTTTTACCGGCTGATAAACTGGTATATCAAGGGAAAGTGCCTTTTCCTTAACAGGTGTTGGCTGAAGTGTTTTTCCTCTTCCCTTCGGTTTATCCGGCTGCGTAAAACATGCAAGAACCTTGTGTCCTGCATCTACGATTGCCTGCAAAGGCTTTACTGCAAATTCAGGGGTTCCCATATATATAATATTCATACGATTATCTCTGCCTCCTTATAGTCATCTGGTAATTCTTTTATTCTGTCTCGTATAAGCCATCTTCTACTTTATCTTTATATAAGATACCCTCCAGATGGTCTGTCTCATGGCAGATTGCCCGTGCCAGAAGGCCTTCACCTGTTACCGTGATCTCATTCATATCACGATCCAGTGCTTTACAGACAACATGCATCGGTCTTGTCACCTGTCCAACCTTTCCCGGAAGGCTCAGACACCCCTCGTCTCCGGTCTGCTCGCCGGACGTCTCTATAATCTCAGGATTAATAAGCGTCAATGGATGCTCATCTCCGATATCAATTACAACGATCCTCTTTACAATTCCAACCTGTGGCGCTGCAAGCCCGACACCATTTGCCTCATACATAGTATCAAACATATCATCGATCAACTGAGATAACCGTGGAGTCATCTCCGTAACAGGCTTACATATCTTTCTTAAAATACTGTCGCCATCGATTCTTATCTTTCTTGTTGCCATCTCTTGTTCTCTCCTTAATACATATTTAAAGGATTAAAGTCAAATTGAAGACTTAAATCCTGAACTTCTTTTTTCTCTGATATATATTGTTCTATCTGATCTTTTAAAACCACCAGCTCATTATACCGATAATTCTTAATATAGACAACCCTTCTGTAAATATCACGGATTTTTGCAATTACCGGAGCAGACGGTCCGATTATCTTCATGTTCCGGTCATCTACCGAACAGCTTCTGATATAATCACAGATATCCTCCGCCATCTGATCCAGAAAGGCTTCATCTGAACTTACCATCAATACCACCATCATATTCCATTCCGGTGGATATTTCATCAGTCCCCGATATGCCTCTTCTTCTTTATAAAAATAGGAATAATCCTGTCCGGCTGCTGCTTTTATCGCATAATGCTCCGGCTTATAGGTCTGGATCACAACCTTTCCCGGCTGTTCCCCTCTTCCGGCTCTTCCTGCCGCCTGGGTGATCAGATCAAAAGTCCGTTCTCCTGCACGGTAATCATTCTGAAACAGTGTAAGGTCTGCAAGAATGATCCCAACCAGTGTTACATTTGCAAAATCATGTCCTTTTACGATCATCTGTGTTCCGACCAGAATATCAGCTTCTCCGTTTCCAAACTTTTCCAGGATCTGTTCATGTGCATTCTTCGCAGTTGTCGTATCCTTATCCATACGAAGGATCCTCGCCTGCGGAAACAATCTCTGTACCTCTTCCTCCACCTTCTGAGTTCCGGTTCCATATCCGCCGATCAACCCTGAATGACAGGAAGGACATACTTTTGGCTGAGGCATCTGGAATCCACAATAATGACAGATCATCTGATTATTTCCATGTCTGGTCAGGCTGACATCACAGTGTGGACATTTCAGTGCCTCCCCACAACTTCTGCATGACACGAAACTGTTATATCCTCTTTTATTGATAAACAACATTACCTGCTGCCTGCGGGCAAGCCGATCCGCGATATCATCTGCAAGTTCCCGACTTATGATCGATCGGTTTCCTGCTTTTAATTCCTTTCTCAGGTCAACGATTGATGTCTTTGCGAGTTGTCCGCTTCCTGCACGTTCATGCAGTTCAAGCAAACGATATGTCCCGTTAAGTGCCTTGTGATAACTCTCAACGGACGGAGTTGCCGAACCAAGCAGTACACTTGCATGTTCAAGCTCCGCCCTTTTTACTGCTGTCTCTCTGGCATGATACTTCGGCGGATAATCACTCTTATAACTTGATTCGTGTTCCTCATCTATAATAATGATCCCCAGATTCTGAAATGGTGCAAATAATGCCGAACGTGGACCGATCACAACATCTACATCCCCGTTCTTTGCCCGCATGAACTGGTCATATTTTTCTCCATCACTCAATCTGGAATTCAGGATTGTCACCCGGTCTCCAAAGTAATTCCGAAAATACCGTACGGTCTGATATGTCAGTGCAATTTCCGGGATCAGAACGATCGCCTGTTTTCCCATCTCCACTGTTTTCTTTACAATATTCACATAGACTTCTGTCTTACCGCTGCCGGTAATTCCATGCAACAGATAAGTCTGTTGATGTCCCTGTTCCATATCATGGGTTATCTCATCTACTACAATCTGCTGTTCTTTGTTTAAAGTGATCTGAAATTCCTCTTTATAGTCATAAATCCCCGCCGTCCGATATCGTTCTTTGCTGATGACTGCGATGACTTTTTCCTGCTGCATCGCTTTCAGTGTAACCGAAGAGATATTCAGTCTCTGTCTGACAATATCCATTGACAGATACCGTTCCGGCACTTCTTCCAGCGCCTGTAGCAGCCGCAGCTTCGCCTGTGCATGTTTTTTCTGATATTGTTCTCTGACCTGTGCTAACTGTTCTGCATCCATCTGATCCGTCAGCACAACCATCTGATCCGTCAACTGCCGGATCGTCTTCTTTACCGGCATTACCATGCGGATTGCATTGATCATTGTAGATCCATAGTTCTCCCGGATCCATGCAGCGAGCGCAAGCAGTCGTCCTTCCACCGGAACCGACCGATCACAAAGTTCTGCAATCTTCTTGATCCGATCCGGCTGATATTCCGTCTGATCCGAAAAACCGATCACATATCCTGTACGAAGGTGGTTGCCTCTGCCAAATGGGATTTTAACCATGCTTCCTATCTGGATTTTTTCCTGTAATTCATCCGGTATCCGGTATTGAAACGGCCGGTCAATGGCTTCATGCGAAATATCGATTATTATATCCGCATATCTTGGTAACATCTTCTTCCTCCAGTATCTCCCGGATCAGGTCTCTCTCATCCATGTGATATTTCACACCCTTGATCTCCTGATAATCCTCATGTCCTTTACCTGCAAGTACGATCACATCGCCCGGTTCCGCATGCATGATCGCATACCGAATTGCTTCCTTCCGGTCAATGATCTCTACATATTTTCCTGTTGTCTTATCGATTCCTGTTTTTATATCATTGATGATTGCCTGTGGATCTTCTGATCTTGGATTATCCGATGTTATGATCGTGAGATCTGCCATATTTCCGGAAACCTCGCCCATCTCAAATCTTCTCTCTTTGGAACGGTCTCCTCCACATCCAAACAGGCTGACCAGTCTGCCAGGATTATATTCACGCAATGTTTCCAAAATGCTTTCAAGACTGACTGCATTATGTGCATAGTCGATCATGATCGTGAATTTGTCTGAGATTGGGATCAGTTCTACTCTTCCCTTTACCTTGATCGTTTTCAGGATTGCCTGTATCTTGTCAAATGGAACGCCCATCAGATCTGCAACTGCAATCGCTGCCAGTGAATTATAAATACTGAAATTACCCGGAAGATTAACCAGAACATCACCATTTAATTTTCCAGACAAATGATAACCAATACCCAGATGTCCGTCTTTGTTATACAGATTATGATCGTTTGCCTTGTAATCATAATCGCCATGAATTCCATAGGTCACGATCTTGCAGGCTGCATGCTCTGTCATCATATCTACATGTGCATCATCTGCATTGAAGATACCCGTTTTGCACATCGTGAATAATTTGCTTTTCCACATTGCATATTCTTCAAATGTCTTATGTTCATTTGGTCCGATATGATCTCTGGAAAGGTTTGAGAAAATACCGTAATCAAAATCAACCCCTGCCACACGGTCAAGCATCAATCCCTGTGAAGACACTTCCATAACAACACTGTCTAAGCCATTGTCGAGCATGTCCTTTAACTTCTTATGCACGATCATGGATTCCGGTGTCGTATTGTTCGCCGGTATGACTTCTTTTCCATCCATGATCTCGATCGTTCCGATCAGTCCAGTCTTGTGTCCTGCACTCATCAGCATCTCACGGATCATATATGTTGTTGTTGTCTTGCCCTTTGTTCCTGTAATGCCGATCACTGTCAGCTTGGACGAAGGATTTCCATAAAAATTGCTGCTGATGATTCCCATCGCATACCGGGTACTTTCAACCTTTACGATCAACACGCCCGGAACTGGATTTACATCCTTCTGGACGATCAGACAGACAGCTCCTTTTTCTGTTACATCTTTTATATATTCATGCCCATCAAACTTGGCTCCCACTATACAGAAAAACAATCCCTGTGCTCCAACTTTTCTGGAATCATTATAAATCTCTTTTATCTCAATATCTTCATCTCCGCAGATAACCGAATACTGCAGTCCCTTTAATAATTCGCTTGCTTTCATATGCTGCTCTCCTTTTTAGAAAAGAAAAAGGTTGCGCAAAAATGCAACAACCTCTTTTTTTATTAGTTATCTTCTTCGTCGTCACCGACAATCTTTACTTTGCCGCTGTAAAGCTCATCAACTGCTATGGATAAAGGCTTATTGCTTGCTGTATTTACAAGTGGCTCCTGTCCTGCTATTATCTCTCTTGCGCGCTTAGCAGTTGCAAGCACGATAGAATATCTGCTCTGAACTACCGGATGTTCTCCAGGTTCAACCTCTGAATTTACAACTGCCATTAAGTCTGTGTATGATGGATGTAACATAAAATTATATCCCCTTTCTATATTTTTTCTTACCAGATGCCTTTCAGGTCATCTCTTATTTCTTTTATATAAGCCTGATTATTTGATGTTCTGCATGCATAGCCTACGATCACTGAATTCACTGTCTGTATACATTCTTCCAGATCATCATTGATCACTATGTAGTCATATTTATCCATGTCTGCAGACTCTTCTGTTGCTTTCTTTAAACGCTTCAGAATTACATCCTCTGCTTCCGTTCCTCTGCCCCGCAGTCTGTCGCGCAGGCTGTCAATGCTCGGCGCACTGATAAAGATCAGCAATGCATCAGGGTACTGTTCTTTGATCTTCATAGCACCCATGACTTCTATCTCAAGGATAATATTTTTACCCTGATTCAGACTTTCTTCCACAAATTTTCTTGGTGTACCATAGTAATTCTCAACATATTGTGTCCACTCGATAAATCCGCCATAATCAATCAGATTCTCAAATTCGCTCTTATCCATGAAAAAGTATTCTCTTCCATGTTCTTCTCCGGTCCGTGGACTTCTGGTTGTTGCTGATATCGATAATTCATATCCATAATCAGACACCAGTCTCTTTACAACGGTACCTTTTCCGACTCCGGAAAAACCTGAAATTACAATTAATGAACCTCTGTTTCCCATCTTTTTTACTCCAAATTCTGTATCTGTTCTCTGACTTTTTCAATGTCCGTCTTTAATTCGATCGCACGGTTTGATACATCCAGTGAGTTTGCCTTGGAAAGGATCGTATTCGCCTCTCTGTTCATCTCCTGCGCAATAAAATCAAGTTTTCTTCCAACACTTCCACCTGCCTCCAGAATCTTTCTGGTGCTGTCAATGTGGCTCTTCAGACGAACCGTTTCCTCATCTACACAGATTTTATCCGCATATATAACAACCTCGGTTGCAATCCGGTTCTCATCGATTGCTGAGCTATCAATCAGTTCTGAAATCTTGTCGATCAATTTCTGACGATAAGCTGTTATAAGCTCCGGCGATACTTCTTCAATATAATCGACTGCAGCCGTCATATTGTCAAGCTTCTCCAGCAGATTAACCTTCAGGTTCTCACCTTCCACCATTCTTGACTTCACAAACTTATCAGCCGCCTCGTCAAGTGCACCTTGTATCAGGCTCCATAACTCATCTTCATCTACTGTCTGCTCTTCCAGAATAAAAACCTCCGGAAGTCTGCATATAATCGATGGACTGATATCATTTGTAAGATTAAAATCTGCTGCCATCTGATTCATATAGCCAACATATTCCTCTGCCAACTCTTTATTATATTTTACTGAGACATTTGTCTCGGTCAGATCTTCATAAGTGATAAAGACATCTACCTTACCACGTTCTATATACTTCTTTAAATATGCTCTTATAGTTGTTTCAAAAAAACTCAGTTTCTTTGGTGTTTTTACATTGATCTCGCAAAACCTGTGATTAACAGCCTTAATCTCCACAACTATCTTACGGGCTCCGGAAACGACTTCGCTTCGTCCAAAACCTGTCATGCTCTTAATCATAAAAATCACATTCTCCTTAAAACAATGGATACTATATTATACTTCAACCGCCATAAAAAATCAAATATTTTATCTCGTTACTTCTTCTATTCCACGGATCACCGGTTCTGCTATCATTGAATAATTCGTATGATAGATGACAAATCCCGGTTTGGCTCCTGCCGGCTTCTTCAGATTCATCCGTTTTGTATAGTCGATCTCCACCTTTGGATTCTCTCTTCCAGACGAATAATATGCTGCAAGCCTTGCCGCCTCTTCATAGGTCTGATCCGGAAGTTCTTCTGCTCCCTCCATCCGTACGATCACATGCGAGCCCGGCATCTTCTTTGCATGGAACCACATGTCCCCGCCATTTGCAAACTTAAATGTCAGTTCATCATTCTGCAGATTATTCTTGCCGACATATATATGAAAACCATCAGATGATATATAGTGATATGGCTTGCTCTTGCTGGTATGCTTATCCCCTTTTTTGCCATATCTTCCCTTGATATATCCGCTGATCATCAGCTCTTCTTTTACCTGAGCTAACGCATTTTCATCCAGTGTCATATCGATAAATGTCTGAACCGATTGTAGATATTCCAATTCATGTCTGGTCTCAACAGTCAGCTTTTCTAACACCTCATATGTCCGCTTCTGCTTGTTGTACTTTGCAAAATACCGTTTGGCATTCTCAAGCACCGATATTGTCGGATCGAGTGGAATTTCGATTTCTTCATTTGTGTAATAATTCAATGCACGGAAGCTCTTTGTTCCCTGCTCCACTCCATATCCATAGGTATTGATCAGCTCACCATATACCTTATATTTCTCCCGACCTTCGGTATCCTTCATCTGCTTTAACTGCAGATCATATTTCTTGCTGGCTCTTTCAATCGCAGTTGAGATGATTTTCCGCAGATCTGCTGATTTCTGCCGGATTCTTGTTACCTTGCTCTTCTTAAAGTAATACTCATCTAAAACCTTTGAAATTTCATCCTTATCTTCTACCTGATAATCCTGATACATACTGAGTCTTACTGATGAAAATTCAACCGGAATATACCCATCATATACAATATTCGGCACATAGTTTTCTGTCTTTATATCGGAAACCATTTTCTCAAATTCCTGGTACAGCTTCTCTTTCTGAATATCCGTTAACGCTGCTGTTGACTGTCCGCCATCGATTCCCACACGATAACAAAGCTCATTTGCGATCAGGGGTGAAATACCTGTAACTGAGGTATAAATTGCCTTTGTAACAGTCACAGGCTTTGTATATACCGAAGATGCAAAATAATCCTGATCTGCATCATATGGAGAACGCTTATCACCGGACGGCGGATATACATAAGCTTTACCTGGAAGGACCTCTCTCACCGAGCTTACCAGATGGGATATATGCTTGATACTATCAATTATCATTCCATCCGCATCCGTGAAGATAATATTACTGTGCTTACCCATGATTTCTATAATAAGCTTCTTTTTGCACAGATCTCCCATCTCATCGAGGTGCTCGATCGTGAATTCCACGATACGTTCAAAGCCCGGCTGGCAGACATCTACGATCCTGCCATTTCCGATATGCTTACGAAGCAGCATACAGAAATTCGGAGCTGTCATCGGATTCTCCTTAGGCACCGGCAGCAGATAGATCAGAGGCAGACTTGCATCTGCAGATAACAGTAAGCGGTAATTCTCCCTGTTGTTTTTTATAATAATATTCAGTTCATCATTTTCCGGCTGGTAGATCTTATAGATCCTTCCATCCACTAATTTCTTTTTCAGATCACTTACAACATTTGATATTACAACTCCGTCAAAAGCCATATGAAACCACCTTTCCTGCGCAGATCCACCTATTTTTGTACGACCGCAGCCCCAGATCTGTATGTTCTGCGGTAAAAAGGCAGAAAATGTATCGCAACATCTTCTGCCTGATTTTTCATTTATGAAAAATGAGTTTGACCGTTTGTTTTTATAATGAATTGTAAAGATCGTTATAGATCTTTGCTGAATTGTACCAGGAGTAATCCATTCTCATGCCACGCTCCTGAATACCATACCATGCGTCTTTGTTGTTATAATAAACTTCCTTTGCATAGTTGATCGCATCTAACAGCTCATATGCATTGTAATTTGCAAATGAGAAACCTGTACCTGTATTCTCAAACTGGTTATATGGTTCTACTGTATCTTTCAGACCACCAGTCTCTCTTACGATCGGAACTGTTCCATAACGAAGTGCCATTAACTGGGTCAGACCACATGGCTCAAATCTGGATGGAACAAGCATAACATCACAACCCGCATACATCTTATGGGATCTTTCATCCGAATAATAAATATTCGCAGAAACCTTTGCAGGATGAATGCCCTGATAATAACGGAACATATCTTCATATCTGCTGTCACCAGTTCCAAGAACGATGAACTGGACACCATCACAACAGATATCATTCATAATGCGATCAACCAGATCAAGTCCCTTCTGGTCTGTCAGTCTGGATATAATACCGATCACAAACTGCTTATCATCCTGTGGAAGTCCACATTCCTTCTGAAGTTCAACCTTGTTGATCTTCTTCAGTTCACGGAAATTGTCGACACTGTAATTCTTGTACACCTGTGAGTCTGTAGCAGGATTCCATACATCATAATCAATTCCGTTTACAATTCCCCAGAGTGACTGCCATCTTGCACTCAGAAGCCCATCCAAGCCTTCACCGTAATATGGTGTCTGAATCTCTCTGGCATATGTGTTACTTACTGTTGTGATCTTGTCTGCATATACAAGACCACCCTTTAACATACTTGCATCTTTTCTGACTTCCAGCTTATCCGGTGTGAATACATAATCCGGGAGACCGGAATCTGCCTTGAGCGTATCGATATCCCACTTACCCTGGAACTGTAAATTGTGGATTGTCATAACAGACTTCATGCCACTGAAAAACGGATTTCCGGCAAATAACGTTTTCAAGTATACCGGAACCAGACCAGCCTGCCAGTCATGGCAGTGCAGGATATCCGGCTGGAATCCTACTGCCGGCAGAATACATAATGCTGCCTTTGAAAAGAAGCTGAACTTTTCAATATCCCACTTTACATCTCCGTATGGGGTAAATCCATTGAAGTAATATTCATTATCAATAAAATATACTTTTACTCCTTCGTATTCCAGATACATAACCCCGACATAATCATTCTTATATCCGATATCCATATAGAAATGGGTCAGATACTGCATTTTTTCTCTGTATTTATTTGGAATACAAAGATAGTTCGGCATGATAACCCGAACATCATATTCATTTCTGTCAAATATTTTTGGAAGTGTTCCTACAACATCCGCCAGACCACCCGTTTTGATAAATGGTACACACTCTGAAGCAATATAAGCAACTTTCTTCATCTTCTCTTATTTCCTCCCATGGAATAACTCCAAAATAATATTAATTTTATCATATTTATACATATAATTCAATGAATAAAGGTGCTGCATTTTATTGCAATTATAAAATTTGGCTGTGGACTTTTGGTTACTTTTCCATTATGATGAAAATGATCGGTCAACACAGTTTTGAATGGTATCCGGCATACCCGGAAATGACCGTCAATTTTATTTTAATAAGGAGACCAAACATGGCAAAACAGAATGATGATGAATTAGATGATATCGAAATGATGTCACTTGAACTCGACGACGGAACAAACCTCGAATGTGAGATTGTTGCTACCTTTGATGTTGAGGATACCTCTTATATTGCTTTGCTTCCTGTCGAAGCACCGGAAGGTTATGATGATGACGAGGTTCTTGTATACCGTTATATTGAACTTCCAAACGATGAATTCACACTGGAACCAATTGATGATGAAGAAGAATTCGATATGGTTGCTGATGCTTTTGATGAAATTCTGGATGAGATGGAATTCAATTCCATGTCTGAAGATGACTAATCATCTTCAGACACAGTAACCAGATTATTTTTTATCGTATATTCGATACTTAATGTTTTTGTAATCTGATCTTTTTCAAAATACACACAGATTTTTTTATCATCCACAAATGTTATGACACCTTTGCCATATCGTTTGTGGATGATTTTATTTCCAACCTGAAGCATATCATAGTCGATCACCATTTCTGTTACAAACCGGGAAATCTGTCCCGTCTTTCCATACACCACCTTCGGTACATAGATATACAGACCATATCGTGCCCTGGTAACGGCAACATAGAACATTCTCCGTTCTTCCTCCAGTTCCGCATCTGTGACCGATTTCTTATGGGGCGTCATTCCTTCTACTGCATTCATGATAAATACCTGATCAAACTCCAGTCCTTTTGCCCCATGCATCGTCGCAAGTACAACTGCATCCTTTGCGTGTTCCGCTGTTTTCCCCTGTTCCTTCAGTTTTATCCTATATTCATTTAACAGGTTAAACCACTCAATAAAGGAATCGGCACCTCTTGCCATCTCCTGAAATTCATCCGCAATATCCATATACTCCTGCGGATCGATTCCTCTATATGAAGCATATTCCTTCAGATATTCATCATACCCAACTGCTTTCCTGATATAATTAATGGCTGCATATGGTTTTAATTCTGCGATCCTCCTGAAATCCGTTTCCAGGGTTACCAGATTCTGCACTATCCTGTGATTATCCTTATAGAATTCCTGCATCCGCTCCAGATCTACCGGATCAGTTTCCAGGCACTCCCGGCTTATATACCGGTTCGGTCGATTTATGATCCGTAAAAATAATGCCCGTTCTCGGTTTCCAAGTGCTGCCTTAATATAATCAAGGATATTCACGACGACAAAATGGGAAAACAGATCCGGCATATTATCCTTCATCCGGAATGGAATATTATTCTGCATCAGCTTCATTGCAAGTCCGGACGGTTCCGAATTGGTACGATAAAGAATAGCAATATCCAAATATGGGATACCCTGCTGATTCATCTCCCGGATTTTCTGTATGATACCATCTGTTTCCTGCCGCATTCCCTCGACTTCAATCACATGCACACGCTCACACTGACTTTTCTCAAATGCAGACCGGATCTCCTTCTGATACCGCTTCTTATTGTTCTTAATGATACGTCCTGCCGATTCCACGATTGCACTGCTGCATCTGTAATTTATACTTAGGCAGACCATCCGGGTATCCGGGAAATCATCCGGGAAGCCAAGCATGATCCTCGTATCTGCGCCACGGAATCCATAAACAGACTGGTCGTCGTCTCCCACCGCAAATATATTATGTTCTTTTCCTAACAGCAGCTTCACAGTCTTATACTGGATCCTGTTAATATCCTGAAACTCATCAATCAGAATATACCGGAACCTCTGCTGCCACATTCTCCGGATATCCGGTCTATCCCGAAGCAATTCATATGTAAATACGAGCATATCATCAAAATCAATCTTATTATTCGCCCGAAGTACCTCTTCATACTCCCTGTAAGCAATCCGGAAATCTTCCGGCTTCATGTTCATCGAATGATACTGTCCGATCGGTGTCAGTTCACTTTTTACCAGACCGATCTCTGCAATTACATTTTTTGCAAAATCATCCTGTCCATTGTATTCCATATTATGTTTTTCAATAATACTGCGAATGATCTGATATTTCTCCGATTCCAGTATGATATTGCTTCCATTATATCCATAGGCTTGACGTAAGATCATAAAGAATACCGAATGAAAGGTTCCAAAAGTAACACCACTCGAATATCCCATTATTTTCTCAAACCGGCTTTTCATCTCACCTGCTGCTGCCTTGGTAAAAGTGATCACCAGGATCTGACTTCCATTTACCCGACCATGCTCCAACATATATTTCACCCGGTGCGTGATCACCGTCGTTTTTCCACTTCCCGGTCCCGCTAGAACTAGCATTGGCCCTTTTTCATGCCGGATCGCTTCTAATTGTTCCTTACTGAATTGCTGTTTTTCTTCCAATCGTTCTTCCCTTCAACAGAAAAGAGAACAGGACGGATACAACCATCTGTCTGTTCTCTTTCTCTTTCCTGTTATAAAATTCTGCTGTAGTTCTTCTTTATCAGATTATCTACCGCAGCATTTCTTATACTTCTTACCACTACCACAAGGGCATGGATCATTTCTTCCAACCTTTGGAGGCTTTACAAGTGTTCTGGATGTCTTCTCTTTCTTATAGAGTTCATCTCTCTTTTCCTGTGTAAGGATCTTGTCCCATGCAGGTAATGTATATAACCATTCTGCATTGCATCCAACCATATTCATATACAGCTTCTCATAATCAATACCAAGTGTTACTTCTGAATCCTCTGTAACCTCGTCGAGATTATTCGATGTGATCAGGCTGTCATCAATTCCATCCAAGAAACCGATCATGGTCTGGATACTTACTTCAAACTTCTCTGCAAGTGCCTTTACTGTTCCTTTTACAGGATCTGCCTTTGGATTTGCAAGAATTATTTCATAAATACCTTTTTCTGCCTGAAAATAATCAAACCAGAACTGCTTTCCTTCTGGTGTTCTGTCATCAAAACCATACGCATAATCGCGCCACTGTGATAATAAACTCATGTTACATACCTCGTTTCAATTTTTAAAACTTTATAGAGTATATCAGATAATCCCTTATTTTTCAACATTATTCTTTTCTGTTTCATCTGACGACACAGCCTGATCTGCCAGTTCTTTTCCTTTTGCTGTAAGCAGCTTTGTGATCAGACTGATTCCATAAAATAATACCGGAACCAGAATGCACAGAAATAATGCCGCTGAAAAATATTCACTGCCTGTTATTCCCAAGATAAATACCCAGACAACCAGTCCAAGAATCACAAGGACCATAAGAAAGGCTGCTATCCGCTTCATTTTCTCCATTAAAGTTCTTCCTTTATCTTCTTAAAATATTGTTTTATGTTCTGCTCATATCCATTATCCGTCGGTTCATAAAACTGTCTGTCTGCGATCTCATCAGGCAGATACTGCTGTTTTACATAATGATTTGGATAATCGTGTGCATATTTATAACCTGTATGTCCAAGCTTCTTTGCTCCGCCATAATGTGCATCCCGCAGATAGACCGGAACCTGTCCTGTCTGCTCATGTTCCACAACATTTTTTGCAGAAAAGATCGCATTCACGATCGCATTACTCTTTGGAGCGCACGCCACGTAGATCGCCGCATGTGCAAGTATGATCTGAGCCTCCGGCATACCGACCCGCTCTACCGCCTGCGCACATGCTGTTGCAACACAGATTGCATTTGGATCCGCATTTCCAACATCCTCACAGGCACATATCATGATCCGTCTTGCTATAAATGTAATGCTTTCTCCACCGCACAGCATCTTTGCCAGATAAAATACGGCAGCATCCGGATCGGAACCACGCATACTCTTGATAAATGCAGAAATGATATCATAATGATTGTCTCCGTCCTTATCATATCGGAATGCTCTTCTCTGAATACATTCCTCTGCCACCGACAGCGTAATATGAATCTGCCCATCTGCTTCCGGTTCGGAAGAAAGAACTCCAAGCTCTACTGCATTTAGTGCACTTCTGGCATCTCCTTCTGACATATCACTTAAGAATTCCACGGCATCATCATCTATACATGCATTAAAGGCTCCCATGCCCCTCTGGTCATAAACAGCCTTTAATATGATCTCTTTTATATTTTCTTTTGACAACGGTTTTAATTCAAAAATATTAGATCTTGAAATTAAAGCCCCATTCACTTCAAAGTAAGGATTCTCTGTCGTTGCTCCGATCAGGATGATCGTTCCATCCTCCACAAATGGAAGCAGATAATCCTGCTGTGATTTATTAAAGCGATGGATCTCATCAATAAAAAGTATGGTTCGTTTTCCATACATTGCCTTCATATTCTTCGCTTCTTCTATGATCTGCTCCATATCCTTCTTACCGGAGGTTGTTGCATTGATCTGCTTGAAATCCGCCTTTGTCGTATGTGCGATCACCATGGCAAGCGTCGTTTTTCCGGTTCCCGGCGGTCCGTAAAAAATCAGTGAGCTAAGCTTATCCGCCTTTATCGCACGATAGAGTAATTTCTCTTTTCCGATAATATGCTCCTGCCCGATCACCTCATCCAAGCTCTCAGGTCGCATTCGTTTTGCCAGAGGAGAATCATCATCCTTCTGGTTTTCTCTCATATAATCAAATAAATCCATTCTTATTCATCCTAAATAACATCAAGCTTCTTAAGGATCTCGTTGAATTTCATAATATCAATCGGTTTGCAGATGTAATCATCATAATCATCACTGGCCTGATTGCTGTCAAAGCTGGTTTCATCCAGTGCACTTGTCATAATAACCTTTGACCGTAACATTCTGGATACGCCATGCTTTCTCTCTGCATTTCGAATCGATGCAAGTACCTTATATCCATCGATCTTCGGCATCATGATATCCAGACAGACAAGTTCAAAATTTTCGCCCTTTTCCAAATGATTTACAAATTCATCAACAGCTGCAATTCCATCTGGTGTAATTACAACTTCTCCAAATTTACTTAAATATTTTGATAAAAACTTTGCATTTGCAACATCGTCCTCAGCAATTAATATTCTCATGACAAACTTCCTCCTACTTTAAAATCTAAGCATCTTTTCAATCTGGTTCAGCATCTCTTTTACTTCAACACGAAATGTTTTCTTGGAATATTTGGTTCTTCGCTCTAAAAGACCCTCTGTAAATATACCATTAAACATCAATGTCAATTCCCGTGGGGTAAATACCTCCCGAATCTCTCTGTCTGCTATAGCGTCTTCAAACAGCTTACAGACAAATTCATTTCTCTTCAAAATACATTCAGAAATAACCTCTCGTGTCTCACTCAGATGCAATAATTCCTCATAATGCAGCATAATCGCACCCATACCAATATAATTATCATAATAGGTTGCATATGTATCTGCATAAAAACGTAACTTATCCATATTTGATCCGGCCTGATGATCCACGGTCATCTGGATATTCTTATCAAATGCCGCATACTGTACGACCACTTCCGTCAATACTTCATCAATACCCCCGAAGTATTTATAGATCAAAGTTTCGGATATATTTTCCTTACGAGCCAGATTCTTGGTTGTCAGAGCATTCAATCCCAGATCGCCGATTAGTTCAACTGCCGATGCAACGATCTTATCCCTTCTTGAAACGTAATTCTCAGCCACACCGTTCTCCTCTCAACACATAAACTTACACCCAATATATACTATATAATTCTATGTCATGCTCTTTCGTTTGTCAATCAAAAAAGCTTCAAATTAATATACGCAGAACACAGTTGTAAACTTCTCTTTTTTCTTCTGTTTTCAAGGTGCTTTTATGCCTGTGTTTCTGATGAAACACCTGTTTTTATACAGTTACAGTCGTCAGCATATGCTTTTTCCGGTCGTAATAATAAAGATTATAAGAAAGGATATCCTGTCGGTGAAGCACACTGTCATTTGCTTCTTTCACAATATCTGCCAGCATCTTTGGCTCCGACACTTTTCCAGCCTCCACAAACATACACTCATGAATACTGGACGGCATAATATAGATACTGTCCCCGGCAAGCTCCGTACACATATCAAGGATTCCCCTGTACAACATAGCTCCGGCTCCGTTTAATCCCATTTCATTTGATATTACATACAGTTCTCCGCACTCGCCCGAAAACTCATCTTCCACAAATGCAGGAAGACAGTTTCTCGCCTTTAGATATGCTGTGATCCGGTCGATCACTGGAGGAAAATATCTTGGAGTATTCCTTTCTGCCAGTTGGTAAAGTGTCTTCGTATCTGTATGCCATCGTTTCAGATCATCCTCTGATACCGTTGATGATGCCATCCCATTCTCACCTTTATGAAAGACACATCGAAATATGATCGCAAGATCATGAAACGGAATATACGGAACATGCTCCAGATATTCTTCATTCATACTTTGATTCACAACCGTATAGATCAGCCGGTTCTTCACCCAGTTAAAATCCATATAGTTCTGAATTTCATTGTCGGATGATACTTTGGTACATCGTTCCGTAAAGATATCCTTTATCCTCAAAACAACAGTATGTATCTCCTCCTTTTGAATATCCTCTCTATAAAAATCGTCAATATATATCGTTGGTGTTATCATGGAATTTCTGTCCCTTATATTGATTCCTGTAAGAATCAACCCGTTATTTTTTACAACTCTGGTAACCGCAACCTCCATATTGTCCGGTTCAAATAAAACTGCCAGCCCATCTCTGACTGTTTCTGTAAATTCATTAAATTTCATTTTATCTCTCCTTCGCAGCTTCTTTGTCTGAAACATTTCGAAAAAATGATAAAATCCGGATTCTATTGCTGAAATATTTCTTCCATCATGATAAAGAATTTCCTATGTGTCGTCAACATTTTGCGTGTGTTTATTTGTAACAGCTTGTGCGTTTCTGTAACAGTTTTTCTTCCGAACAAACAAAAACGGATGTGTATTTCGCATCTTTCTTATCAAAATCTGCAAAAAACACATCCGCTCTTATATTTTTTTATCGATGGATAACAATGCTTTTATCCGCCTGCTCACAGGCAAAACCAGCCATCCCTATTTATATTCTTTTACATATTTTGACAAAAAACTAACAAATACGTCCATCTCTGCATCCGTTCCGATCGAGATTCTCAGATAATTGTCAATCCTTGGCTTATCAAAATAACGCACATAGATATTATTCTCTTTTGCCGCAGCAAAGATCTCCTTTGCAGGAATACTCTCATGTGTTGCAAATACAAAGTTTGCAGTTGATGGCAGACAGGTAAATCCAAGCTCTGCGATCTCTTTCACAAATCTTTCTCTGGTTGCAATGATCTGTCCAACCTTCTCCCTGAAATATGCATCATCATGAATGGATTCTACACCGAGCACAAGAGACGGGCGGTTCATCGTATATGAATTATAGGAGTATTTCACATCATTTAAGGCTTTGATCAATTCAGGGTTGCTGATCGCATAACCGATTCGAAGTCCCGCCATGGAACGTGATTTTGAAAAGGTTCTGACTACCACAAGATTGTCGTATTTGTCGATCAGAGGAAGTGCTGTTTCTCCTCCAAAATCAATATATGCCTCATCTACGATCACGATCACGTCCGGATTGTTCTTTATGATCTCCTCTACATGATCCAACGATTCGTAGATACCTGTCGGTGCGTTTGGATTCGGGAATACGATTCCACCGTTTTCGCCCTTATAATCATCTATCTTCAGACGGAAGTTCTCATCAAGTGGCATCTGCTTATATGGAATCCGGAACAGTTCTGCCCATACATCATAAAAAGAATATGTGATATCCGGGAACAGAATCGGTTTATCCGAATTAAAGAAGGTCAGAAATGACATTGCAAGTACATCATCGGAACCTACACCTACAAATACCTGTGATGCATCCACACCATGATACTCCGCCAGTGCATCCACCAGTGCGCCTGCTGTCGGATCCGGATATAACCGTAACAGATCCTCATTATCCTGAACCGCTTTTACTCTTGGAGACGGTCCATACGGATTCTCATTTGTATTTAATTTGATCACATTTGTATTCTTTGGCTGCTCACCAGGTACATATGGTTCAACCTGACGAATATTATCTCTCCATGATGCCATGATTTATCCTCCATGTTATCTCTGCTAATCAGCAGGTTATCGTTTTCAGTTGTCTATTCTATCATTTTGCAGGATGAGATACAAGATAAGAATCATCTGACACTTATTTATAAAAGGACTCTCCAGTTATTCTCACATTTTCCCTGCACGATCAAATTTTCATCTCCGATCAACTGGTAATTATCATACCCCATTGTGACATCTGCAATTACATCAACTGCATTTTTTCCAATGCTTTTTTCATTATCCGAATAAAGAATATTATAGTCTTCATCTACCAGATAAGACTGCAACTCACTCATATCGTCAGATGCGGTAAGGACATCACTGAGTTCCCTGCTGTAAAATGCTGCGATCAGGATTGCATTTTTATTTAACCGTTTCAGATAATAAAGCCGGTCATAACATTTACTATAGTCAAAAAACACCCGGATTCTGTTTTTGTATTTTCTGAAAATGCCATTTTCCGCTCCATATTCAAACTGACATACTACAACCTTCGTTCTATGCCGGGGATAGGTACATTCTATATCTGTACTGCCCGGATAGAAACATTATACTCAATTTTTCAGATATGGCATATAAATCCTTTTATAACAGAATGTGTTTTTTCCAAATTCCGGCTTTGTAAAATAAAAATGATATTATAGCTCCAACGGCTGTCGCGATCGGTATAGATATCGCAATTCCTCTTACACCAAGTTCACAAAGGAACGCCAGAACATATGCTAACGGAATACGAACGATAAATGCAGATATCATATTTGTAACCAGCGTAATCCATCCATTTCCAGTTGCAGTTGAAACCGTATTAAATGACATGATAAATGGAAGTCCCACATATTCAAACGAAAAAGCAAAGATATACGGCATACCATAGACTAGGACATCTTCTTTTACGCCAAACAGATGAAATATCTGCTCCGGGAATATGTGCATCAACGTAAACACGACCAAAGACACACCAATACAGAGAACCAGACAACAGTGCATAGTCTTTGATGATCGTTTCACATCTTTCTTGCCCATATTCTGTGCGATCATGGCTGATGCAGCCGAGCTGATCGCTGCTTCCGGAAGAATTGCAAATCCATTAAAGTTATTTACTATTCCTGCTGCAGCCGATGCTGCTACACCACCCGCCCTGTTAATGAATGTAGTCAAGATCAAAAACGAAAAATTTGTACCAACCATTTGAATACTAAGCGGCAATCCGGTACGAAGCAGAGTGTGGAATCCCTCTTTTATAAAATGAAAAGAAGATGGTTTGAAATCAAACATAAAATCATGATGTTTTAAATATATTATACAAAATAACATCGAACAGCCCTGTGCAAATACAGTTGCAACAGCAGCACCACCGGCTCCTAAATGAAATCCGGCAACCAGCACCAGATCCAAAATAATGTTGATCACACATGCAATCATAACAAAGATCATCGGTGTCCGACTGTCACCAAGTCCACGCATAATTGCACTTAATGCATTATAACCATAAATAAATAATAGGCCCAAAGTGCAAATAAACAAATACTGTTCTGCCTGTGAAAATGCCTCTTCAGGTGTATCAAGTAATCGAAGTAACGGCTGTTTTAATATAAATAACAGTACCATAAATGCTGCTGCCATAACTGTCAATGTTATGAATAATGTACTGATCGCTCCATTGATCTTATCCTTACGTTTTGATCCTAGATAATTTCCAAGCATCACAGTTCCTCCGCCTGACAGTCCCGCAGCAAGATTTGTCAGGATCACAAGCACCTGTCCTCCGATATTAGCTGCCGATATGGAATTTGTTCCGCCAAAATGTCCTAATATGATCAGATCGATCAGGCTGTATAAGGACTGGATCAAATTACTGATAAAAAACGGCACAGCAAACCATACAAGCTGCTTCCAGATATTTCCTTTTGTAAGATCATGTTCAAATGTACTCATGTCTACATTCACCTCTTTTGTAATTAAAATGGTATATATCCTTTATTAAAGTCATGTTATTATTTCTAATTCATACGCTCTAACATACTTATATCGCCAGACTGTATTGCCTGAATATTCTTTTTAATTCGTTCTTCTTCCCAGTCCCACCATCTGATTTCTTCAAGTTTCTGAATCGTTCCTTCATCAAATCGTTTACGAATTGGCTTTGCCGGTACTCCTCCAACTACCGTATATGAAGGCACATCTTTTGTTACCACTGCACGAGCGCCTATAATTGCGCCATCACCGATTGTTACACCAGACAAAATAACTGCTTCATATCCAATCCACACATCATTTCCAATTACAATATCACCCTTATTATCCCATGCATCGCATATATTCTTTGCATCCAATCCCCATTCTTCAAAGAAAACAGGAAACGGATACGTAGATAACGATTTCATTGCGTGATTTGCACTGGTAAATAAAAATTTTGCCCCACATGCAATAGAACAGAATTTTCCAATTTTTAGCTTATCCTTATTAACAGGATAATGATACAAAACATTATTTTTTTCAAAATCAATCGGATCATGTACAAAATCGTTGTATATTGTATAATCCCCTACCTCTATATCAGGGGTATTTATAACATTTTTCTACATTTCCTGTAGAAAATGATCCATGTGATCTTCCAGAAGCCTTATCACCCGACTCTTGTCATCTACTCCATCATATATGCTGTAAAGCAAAAAAATAGGTCCATAAAAATCAAGTGCTGTCTGTCTGGCTTTTCTTGTATCCCCCAGCATATCCGAGAACAAAGCTTCTATATAAGTTAATGGTCCACCTGCAAGATAATTCTGATATAACTGTGCCATCTGCGGCTCCCTGTACTGTTCCAATGTCAGCATCTTACGGAAACAGGATGAAAACTCTTCCTCTGTCCAGTGAAGAAACTGCACCTTTGTAAACTGCTTAATTTTATCAAATGCTGTTTCTTTATACTCGGCCACAACCTTTTCCAGATCGCCCTCCGGCATTTCATACCGCTTTACTCTCTCCATATCCAGTTCATTCATTTTGTCAATAATACTGTCCAATATCTCCTGCTTGCTTTTATAATGCTTATACAATGCAGCCTTGGTTACTCCAAGCTTTGAAGCAATATCATTCATGGATGTTCCCATATATCCGCTCTGTGCAAATAATTTTAAAGCTTCTTCCAGTATTTTGTCCTTTGTATTCTTTTCTTTAATCTCCACACTTGTCTCCTAAATCAGCCTCATCAATCGGTTACCTTTTGGCCACTTTATTATAGTTACCTATCGGTTACTTGTCAACAGTTATTATTTAAAAATAGAAAAGAACATCGTTAACTGCCTATCAAACTCTTCCACTTCCTGCTCGTCAACCAGATAGCCCTCCGGCAATCCGTGATAACGGATACCATACTCGCTTGCCTGTCTGAAACCACTCTTACCATAAAAATCAATATTCTCCTTCATGATATTATATTTTACAAAATCATCCAATGACACCGTCTCATACTTTTCAGGCATTCTCTCTTTATCATCCTCCGGCATATCATGATCTGATGCCTGCTCACTATCCTGTTGCTTCATCCGCTCCACAATACAGTTAAAAATATCTTTTTTGCTCTTATAATGATGGTATAATCTCCTTTTGTCATACCAAGTTCTCCTGCTATCTGGCTGACTGAGGCAGCCTCGTAACCATCCCTGGCGAAAAGATTAAGTGCCGCAATTAATATTTCTTCTTTCCTATTACTCATACTAATAACCTCTGGGCAAAAAATAAACGACCGTTTACACTTTTATTTTAGTAAACGTTCGTTTATTTGCCAAGGCTTCATTTTTTAACATTTAAGCAAAACCTGAAATGTTCTCATATCGGCTTTTACACAAAACAAATAAACTATAGCCGAACGGTATATTTGTTTGCATAATATACCATTCGGCTATGCCTATCATAAATAAATTTACTTACTAACAGAAACATCCATAATACAATCTATCTGATCATAATCTATTGATGATTTTTATTCGACCACAAAACAACCTTCAAAAAATCAAAAAAGTAATTTTTCGAATGGATGCAGATTAGGAGTGTTGGGAGTAAGAACCGTTTGCTATGTTATCGTTAATCGGTCCGACATCCAATCTTTTGCTAAAGATAAATACGCCAAATTTATCAAAGCAAAAAACAATAAGAAAAAAGCAAAAGATGTCAAAAAGAGGCTAAAATCCAATGTTGATCTTACAAACCCAGGCAGCATTAATTGCTCGGATTCAGATCTTGACTGAGAGGCCTTAACTACCATCATTTTCACCATCTAGCCAAAAGCCCAAAAATTTTCTCTATTCATTATAAAAATATATATTTTTTTCACAATTAATAAGAGAAAAAAGTGGGTTTTTGGCCACAACACCCCGCAAACCCGCATAAAACCTAGGTTTTTCGCTGGCCAAAAACATTTTCAAAAGTGGGCAGAAACCCACTTTTTTTGGCCATTTGACCAAAATTCTCCAAAATCCATTCCAAAAATTTGCATAAAAAATGACCAGAACCCACAAAAAGTGGGTAACTGGCCAAAAATTTTTATAAAAGTGGGCAGAGATTTTTAGTCGTTTTTAAGGTGTTCAAAGGCAATCCAAGTATCATATCGATCATATGTGTCATTGTATCCATATCCCATATCAACACTATATTTTGTGGATTCATATTTGCAAGCTATGTCGCCATTATCATTCTGTATCTTAAAGATTTCTTTATTATATCCACTGGATTTAACGAATTCAACATATTTATTAAATTCATCTTCAGTACACCCGCTAATGCTAATATAATACTGCATTTCATTATTTGTCAGTACCTGACATTCCCCACTAACAAAAATATCATCATACTTTGGAACTACTTCTTCCCATCCGTACTCATCTACTTCTGCTTCCTCTACAAGAGTTGTCCCGGTCTTACCAGAACTGTCACCACTTCCACCGTTATTACTGCTATTATCAGAGCATCCAACAGCAAACACAGCGACTGCCAAACCCATAATCAATAAAGCCTTTCTCATATCCTTCTACCTTCTTCAATATGTATAAAATATAAATTGATTATAGTCTGTCTACATCCGGGCTGTCAACCAAATCTGACACGTCACTACAAAGAATTACTGAAAAGCCATTAATACCGCTTACTCCATATACAGTATTCAAAGTATTCTTAGCATTTATCTCTTTAAGAGTGACACAATAATCATCAACACACTTTTTAATAGTTGCTAGGCTAAGCGTTATAATGTAGACAAATACGCTGTCAAATATATGGCAGGACATCAGATTAAAGACGTAACGGAAGCTATCTACACAAAACGCAAGCCAGAATGGTTACAAACTAAAATAAGAAAAATAATATAGCCTTTTTATAATGTAGAAATGTCCAAATCCCTACTTCATTCCATAAATATGGCGAACAAATACAATAGTAGCAAAATCCCCGGAAGTAACCTTCCGGGGATAATTATTCTTTATTTAGCTTCGGACATCCACTCAACTAAATTCAAGCTTCGCTCACGCTCGCTTTCATTAAGTTGCTTTCGGTCTAGAACTTACCAGCCTTTGCAGCTTCCTCTACGGAAACAAGAAACATAGGAAATAAGCCACTTTTCAGCCCAAAATGTAGGAATAATGAAGAAATATCCTACACTCAGGCACTTTCAACTACTCTTTATTGAGTTTATTATACTGACTTGTGCTGATTCCAATGAGTGCACCAACCAGAGTATCGATTGCCGTAATTGTACCTACGATCTCCTCGCCGTAAGGGAGTCCCCAAATCTGAGAAATCGCAAAGTAGAATGTGCCGATCGCAGGAAGAACGCATAATGCAATCCACTTTAATACGTTGTATACTTTATCATTAAGCTGCATGTTTTTCATCTCCTTTACTAAAATTCTCTGAATGAATTGGTAACTTCTCAACCTCTTCCATAATACGTTTCGCTGATCCGTTGCCACCCATTTTTGAATATGGCTCATATAAATACACTTTGAGATTTTCGTATTCATCTTGTGTAATATATGCTGGATCTCGATCAATATAACCTGTTCCTAAAAACATAATACGATCGTGTGCCAATCCAAGAAGCAATTCTTTTTCGGCATTGTTCCGGCTTACTTTATTCGTAATAAACGCCCATAACCCTGATGAAGCTAATACCGAACAAAGAATAGTTACAATTATCTGCGTCATTTTGATTGTATTCCTTCCTTATTATATAATTGCAATCCACTTCACACTTGTGTTTCCATTGTCGGTTCTTGTTACATACAAATCAAAGCCCGTTGTAGCGATATTGGTTGCTGAACAACCTTTGAATATCGTTCCGGGAACAGCTGTAAGTGGATTAAGGAGTACTATAGGAGCACTTGCCATTTCTTTCGGAAAATCGACATGTGTCGCTGTTGGGGTATTTGCTTTGGCGGAACATGTTATCGTACCTTTTTGCATAGTGTGACCGTTGAAACTATTTGCCTGTACGTCTCCTTTTTCTGTGACTACCATAGCATTTGATCTATCGGTATCCTCTGTGCCGTTTCCTACTACAAATAACGCATCATCACGCTCGGCACTGTATTTACCGATTGCGGTTTGATAGTCTTTTGAGGCGATTGTGCAATAGCCACCGGAGTGAGAAGCTTTGCCGGATGCGGTAGATAAATATCCTTCGGCATGTGCAGCATATCCAGATGCCATTGTATTAGCACCTTCTGAATGAGAATAATCACCGGATGCTCCGAGCATAGATTGTCTTGCGTTATATCCTTCGGCATGTGCAGCATATCCAGATGCCGTAGTTAAAGCTCCTTCTGCGTGAGAATATTTACCGGATGCCGTTGTATAAAAACCTTCTGATACCGATAATTCACCGATTTTGTGAATTTCATCTGATCGTCGATACCCGAATGTAAAATACGGCGAATATTTTGTTATAACTGTTCCATCATCATCCACGCTCTGAACGTTTCCACAATAAATCTTGCAAATGCTACCACCGTTACTTGAATCAAAAAATTCTGCACCATCTTTCGTGATTTTTATATTCTTTTTTGGCCCAATTTCAACTTCTTCCCCAAAACTGGCTACAACATCTTCTCCACTTTTCACATTCACGTTCTCGTTACTTACCTCAAGTGTTTTAGCGGATGCGGAATCGCCAAGCTTAATGTTGCCGTCCTTAAAAGTGATATAGTCTGTATGTTTACTGATATTCGCATCTTTTCCATTCAGAATCTTGTCCCAGTTCATCTGCCAGCCCTCTGTTGTCTGCTGAAATGTCGTTACGGTTTTTTCGACATTTGTGGCTTTATTGTAAGCCGCTTTTGCTGCTTCGTAACTGCTGGATTTCGATACTGCCGAATATGAGAACGAATCATCACTCATGACAGTCAAATCCACAAAATATAAGGTACTGGTAGATCCGCTTGTATAGTTTGGTTCCGTTGTAGACCAACTATCTCCAGGCGGATTAGTAGTCGGCTTACTTGGGGATGATTCGGTCGATGACTGCAATAAATAATATCGAACAGTCTTCTCAATATCTATGATCTTTGATATGGTGATCTCGTCTTTCGCTTTAGCCATATTACATTCCTCCTATTCGAGCTGACAAGTATATGCCTGTGAATTATTGACATCAGAAGCAGATACTGTGAGTGTTTTTGCTGTCTTCACAAGTGTTGCTCCTTTATACCATTTGATACTACCGAGAGATCCGCATACACCAGCATCGGTAATGGACTGCTCAACTCCGCCTTTGAATACATGTGCCGTTAATACTGTCGAACCATTGTTGTTCTTAAATACTATACCATTACTTGACGTAATCGTAAGATTAATCGCATCGGCTCCTGCCGCACCATCTTTTCCATTTTGACCATTTGTACCGGCTTTAGCAACCGCAAATGAGAACTTCTTATTTACAGTAATACCATCAACTACAACAGGGATTGTTGCTTCGCAAGCTACCGCAATCGTTGCAGTTGTTGTAAATGTAATTTTAGCTTTTGAAGTTCCACTGTTTTCGACTGTGGCTGAAATACCGGTTGGACATGTTATTGCCTTTGCATCAACGGTCACCGAAGAACACTGATTCTGTCCGCAGAATGCCACCGCTTCAGTAGAGCAAGTCTGTCCAGCTGCAACGCCCGCTGTCCCTCCTACAAATGTATATGCTTCACTCGTAAGCATTACTGAATATGCATCAGTTACATCAATCATTGTAATCTGATCTGCTGCTTTTATAGCCATATTTGAATTTCCTCCTTAATCAGTAATAAGTTCACACATGAAAGTAACTTTTGTATCTACATCATTCGGTGAAAGGGTAAAAGAAAATCCGCCATTACCCATTCTCGAGTCGGCGGATGATATAATCCCATACGTTTCTTCGTCAAGTCTTTGCCACTTCCATTGAATATAAGCTGTGTTTCCATATACTTCATGTAATTTGTCTATATCGGTTATTCGATCTTTTCCATGATATACAACAACCGATAACACGGTCGATATAGCATTATTTTTAAATACAGTACCTCGCGATGATTCGATTCTCAACAAAGTTGTAATTTCGTCTCGTACTGTATCGATATCATTTTTAATTTTGTCAATGGTATCTGAAATATCAACATCGATACCGTCACTACTTTTTATAGATAATGACTCAACTGCAATATCTAACTTGAATTTGCCGTTTTGTTCTTTAAAATATCGAATATAATTTGCCGAATCGCCAAATGAAATCTGACCAGAATTATCGAGATATATACCTCTGGTAGTATTAAGCACTGATTCTTTTACTCCAGAAAATATAGCATCTTTAGAAATGTGAAAACCGCCAATAGTTGCCCCGAAAGCAACCAAGTCATCAACTGAGATTTTAGTAGCAGTAATGGATTTTGCTTTTATAACGCTGCCGTTCAAACTGTTAAAATCTGTCTGCTCTTTTTCTATTGTATTTCCATCTGTATTAAGCTTGTAGTACAGTCCATCTTCACCCTTAACCACAAGCTTATCCGCCACAATGGTATTACCTTTAATCAAGTCACCGCTGATAGTTACTCCAACTAATTCGCCAGTTATTGATCCATGATCAATTACAATATCTTTAATCAAACCGGATTCAGAATATAGATATTTCATAGCAGCTTCTCCTATATTAGAGAAGTCTATATTTGCATATTTTAATTCTGCTGTCTCAGCATCCAATTTATCTGTCTTAAGACTTGAAATATCAGCTGATTGAGCTGTTAATGTCTGGTTTATTGTGACATTGTCAGCTTCTAAGCTATCGATTCTGGCTTTCTCTGCTTCTAATGTCTTAACATCAGCCTTATCTGTCTTAAGACTTGAAATATCAGCTGATTGAGCTGTTAATGTCTGGTTTATTGTAACGTTATCCGCTTCTAAAACACTAATTCTGGCTCTTTCTGCTTCGAGATCGCTAGTGCTCACCTTGTCTGCTACAATTTCTTTTAATTCATTTACATCATCGCTTCTTGCTGATGGTGATGATGCATTACCGACAATTGTTGCGGTATGGTTCTGTATCATGACCATAACACGTTCTTTATTAATAACATCAGCCGTTGTTGAAACTGGTGTTAATAATTCAGACCCATCAAGCTTGACCATGACCTCGTCGTTTCTTTTCTCTACTGTTCCATACATTACAGATCCAGTATTCTTTGTTTCTCGAGGCGACATCACTTCAATAAACTTTGAGATCAAGTTATTTGAAAGATCCATTTAGTCACCTCCACATGTTTTGCGTAAATACTGCTTTTTCCGATACAGAACACCCAGACTCACAAGTTATTGTTTGACTTACAACCTTAGCTTTAATTCCGGTAAGTCCTGCTCGCTGATAGTTTAGCATCACACAATCCCCAAGTTTAACTGGGCAATAACCGTGAGTGTATGATACAGATAATTCGACATTGGAAAGTGATTCTAACAGCTGTTCTGCATATTCATCTACTTCGGCCTTCGTCGGGTTTCCGATCAAAGATGGGCTTGTTTCACGATATACTACTTCTCGTCCACGATTTATTGT
Source organism: Coprococcus sp. HCN-4056 (assembly GCF_037892645.1). Lineage (NCBI taxonomy): Bacteria > Bacillati > Bacillota > Clostridia > Lachnospirales > Lachnospiraceae > Coprococcus > Coprococcus sp. HCN-4056. The sequence continues at coordinate 494,628 of NZ_JBBKBL010000002.1, forward strand.
GGATATAGGACTACTGCGTTTGTTGTTTACTGCTCTTGCATAGTATGTCGTTTTTGTGGTTGAACAAACAACTTCAACTACATTGGGAATACCATATAAATCGCGAGTAAATTCTACATCTGGTTCCAAGATTGAGCTGTTGTCATCATTATATGTCCATACATGATTCAAAGCAGCAATACTTCTGACCGGCTTGTAAATTAATCTGGATAACGAATCCAATCCTAATTCAAATTTAGAATTAGCGCATAGATCTCGTTCATAACTAAGACATGTATCATCGGCATTGGCAACGAACGCAGCAGTTAGTTTATCGTTGTTTGATGCAGATATTACTGGTGCACGCATGTTGGATTTTGCAATAAGATATGCGCTGTCCATTACGTTTTCACCTTTGTTCAGTGAATAACCTATCGGCATCAACTTTTCTTTCAGTTCAATTAACGGAGTATATCCGTCTAAAGTGATCGATGATACTTTGCCATCGAAACTTTCCTCTGGGGTTTGAACAAGGAATGTTCCTAATGGTGTTCGTTCCATGATTCCATTTTGAATCGTTACCAGATAAATCCGAACATAACACTCATCTAACCTCTCAATAGTCGGAATTGAAGCCGACCCCAATGTTTCTAAACTTGAATCTCGATTAATGGTCGTTCCTGGAAGGATACAATCTATTTTCGATTCATCCAACCAGGAAACAGGATCTACTAAATAATATTCATACGTTTGTGTCATAGATTTTGTCCAATCTGGCATAGTACATCCTCCTATTTTTCACCATCAACTCTGGTTATGTCCAATGTTACCGGTATTACAACTTCGCAATGAGTCTGATTGAATGATACCTTAACGCTTGCCCAGTATCCGCTACCTGATGGTTCTCGAACATATACATGTCCCATCCAATGAGCAAGTCTTCTTAGCGCATAAAGCGTCTCTTTATCATCTTTTGGTATGTCTGTACTCCATGTTGCTGTCTCACCAACCTGTGTTCCGTAATAATCAACTGGATGCGCTCGACCAACATATTCTTTAAACACTACATCAGGATTATAACTATCCGAAACATTGACATTATACATAAGTCTTAATAAAGATCCAGTCCAAACTGGTTGCTCTGGTTCACTATTTTCTGTTGCATCAAAAAATGTCCATTCTTCATTCCACTGAATAATTATTGCTTTTTCAAGAATTGGTATCGACACATCCGAATACCCAGATTCTCCCGTGGACGTATTCGTCGCTACTATTCTGTATCTAGCGTAATCCAACGATGGATGTGGATCGGGTACACCTGCTGAATACAGATTTTTTAAACCAGTTGCTATTTCCGTAAACGTTCCATCAAATTCCCGTCTGTATACTGATAATGTCACATTGTTTATCAATTCTCCGTTTTCATTTGTGCAAAAAGGAACTATTGACACTTCGGCGGTATCAGGGTTATATGCTATTGAAGCATCGGGATTATAATTTGAAGCTTTCCATCTCGCTGTAAATGTCTCTGAGTCCTGTGCAGACAATCCTGAATTCATGCTCACAGTTACTGTAAGTTCGTATTTTTTTCCCGGATCAAGATTAACATCTCCCGCATTCAACGAATATGGTGGTAGATCAGCGTTCTTTCCTTTCATATTTTTATATGAAGAAAATATAACTTGATTTTTCTTAACATACGCAACCATTCCTGTACTATCAACAGTCTGATATGATTGGAGCGATTTTATCGATATCTGGCATCCTATCGGAGTCTGTCTATCGGGTGCGGTAGTCATACTTATCTTTAATGGGTATGCAGTCATATAACCATCATCATTTACAGACGTTGTCATATTCACAGTTGGTTCATCATGTATTGTAACAACTCGTTTTTCTGACCATGGCCCGAATTCTTCGGTTATTCCGGCGGTTCTTATTTGCCAAGTGACGACAACCCCATTGGCGTATTTAGACATAAGAGCTAAAGTTTTAAGATTGAATAAATTTCCAAAATTGTAAGGAAACTTTGAATTGCTCTGTGACTTTTTCACCAAATCAGCTAAAGTTATATAACTATTTGCGTTGTTTTTCTTTATGTTGTCATCAATATCAAACACTGTCTCGTCAGTATGATCGAACCACATTCTTAACTGTGCATGTGTCTGATCAGAATTGTCTGAGCTGTTATACATCCAATACAGTTTTACTTCATTTTGAACGGCATCTTTTACAGTTGCTGTCGTTACATTTGACCATGTCGTAGGAGCAGTTGGTTTGCTGCCTAATACAATTGAAAAAACTTTTGTCCAATTGGAATCTCCGCCAGCATTGCTTGCCTTGATTCTGAAGAAGTACTCGGTCCCTTCTGTCAATCCAGTTATTTCAGCATGACCCACAACAGCATCGATCGTTACTGACGATACATTGCTAGGGGAACTGTCAAAATATCCTTCTCGTTCCGTATACTCGATTGTATATGACGTAGCATTATCAACATTTTTCCAATCGATATAAACCGAATTCTTTGATAGTGCTTTTTTCTCAAGTATTGATGGAGGTTTATGTGGTGCTGAAACCAGATCATAAACGAAATTTGACCAATCACTATATTCTTTTTCAGAAGAATTAAATAATTCGCCGAGGTTTAACGGAGATAAAGTGAAAAAGTTAAGAGTTTTTGAAGAACCAACTATATTAACAGCTCTGCACTTTATGCTATACGTTTCCCCTGCTGCAACAGGGCCAATGGACGCTATAGCTCTTGCGTTTTGTACATAAGCGTAAGTTTTTTTATATGCTTTATTTGGTGCCGAATCTTTATAGACTACAAATTCGATCATATCAGTCTGTGAATCGGTTATATCTGTAACCGTAGCTGTGATCATGTACTGATCAATCGTTGCCTGTAATGAACTTGGTGCACTTGGCTTTGGATTTACAGTTATAGCATAATCGATATCCTCTGCATCACCAGTCCAGTAACTTTTTGTAACCTCAGTCGTCGTCTTTTTGGTGGTTACTTTCTGTTTATATGTTTTGGATACTGGTTTTACTTTAACTCGTATCTTTTTTGCATTTTCTGGTGGAGAATATAGTGCATTTTTTAACTTTACATCTGATGATCCGCCATCAAACCATACTCCATCGCCGCTTGAATAGTACCACTGTACTGTGTAATGATCGATATTATCAATCGGAACTAATGCGGAACTTGCCGTTCCAGATGATTGTATGTATTTTGCATTGACTGCACTATTAAGAGTTTTTGTCTTTGCTTTATTTTTGCCTAAAGTAACTCTATCCGCCGAAACCGCGGATACAATCCATTCGTCAGATATAACCGAAGCCGGAACTGCGGCACCGTTATAGTAAACAGCACCGCTTTTAAGCTTAACCTTCGTTCCGACTCGTATGGTACTACTTGTAGCATTAATTTTTGGCTCTTTGAAGTCCCAAGACGCAAAATATGTTCCACTGACTCCGGTTTGAGGTTTAATGGTCAAGTCAATAACTCTTTTTCCCATGATTATGCTCTCCTTCCGATTCTCGTAGCTCTAACAAGTGTATCTATCGCACTTGCAACTTCGCTTCCATCGCTATAAGTGATACCATTTATTGTGTAAGTATTACCAGGTGTCATGTTAAACTTATCTCCAAGTTTTCCGATAGCTGAAATAATGTCATCATTTGCCCCATTTTGATTATTTGCCATTTTACTTGCATACTGAGCATTTGCTCGAAGTGCAATAGATCCGTTTCCATTGAACATGTTTGTAATCATGCTAGCGCTTGCCAACACATCACTTGTATCAACAACTGGACGAATTGTAGGCTCATAATCGAAATTGGATGCGTCTAATGATTCTCCTATCTGAGAAATGACTGCCTGTGTATTCTGCAATGCTGAACTAGCCATTGCTCTTGACGATCTATCAGCTAAATAGCTGAATCGGTCAATTCCATTAACAAATCCCATGACAGTATAGTAACCAATCTTGGTAAACTTCCTTGATGGGGATTTGACTTCTAGCTCTTTTCTTGCTGCTGTCTCGGCATCCTTTGCCATTTGACGAACTTTTGAAATGCCTTTCCATGCATGATCGTCAACACCATTAGCAAACCCATCAACAATGTAACTACCCGCAGAATAAAAACTACTATAGTACGATCTTACATAAGACAGTGATGTACGCATAATTGAACTTACAGCAGTTGTTGCCTGATTGGCATTAATAGCGATTCCATTACGGAGTGATTCTATCAATGTTTTACCAGCTTCTAAGAACTGTTGTTTTTTACTTTCTATATTGATAACAATCCCCTGAAGCAGTTCGTTTACCGCCATAGATACTCGTCCATCCGAATCTGTAAACGATGCCACAAATCCGTCAAGACTGACTGATCCGATATTATTGAGGTTATCGATGAAAGTACTTAATCCCGACACATCTGTATCGTCTATTCCTGATACGAGATCGTACAATCCCTGAACCTGTGCGGTGAAAGCTGCTAAAGAAACAGTGTCAACATCTACAACCTCTTTGGCAAACTTCTTCATATTCTTACCGAAGTCTTTGAGTGAGCTTCCAAACTTCTTGAGTTTCTTGAATTTGGAATCTTCCGTTCCGCTCAGTTTGCTATGAAGATCTGCAAGGATGTTTCCTGCTCTGGCGGCCGAATCGACTGCGTCCTGATTAATGTTACCAGACACTTCTTCCGAGAAATCTACCATTGCTTGCCCAAATTTAAGGATCTTTTCACCAAATGTAGCAAGATCTTTTTGACCTTTAAATTTTTGTATTATGCCGTCTATAGGATCTATAGAAGATTGTAATGTGGTTAGCATTGTTCCTGCGTTAGCGGCTGCCTGAATGCTTTCTAAACTAATATTACCGGTAACCGTTCCTGAGAACTCTTTAATGGCATTACCAAATGCTACAATATTGGTAGCAAAAGTACCCATATCCTGTTCGCCAGTGTATAACTGCCATACACCGTCTGACTTAGGAAGAGAACTATTCAACTCAGCAAGCATCTTACCGGCATTTGAAGCATCTTCTACTCCCTGTGGGTCTACTTTTCCGGCTACTGTACCAGAGAATTCAACAATTGCATTGCCAAATTTCACTATATTAGTCGAAAACGTATCCATATGCGATTCGCCAGTTATTGCCTGAACAAATCCGCCTTCTTTTGGTAATTCTTTATTCAATGCTGCAAGCATCTTACCTGCATTAGCCGCATCCTGAACTGCATCACCATCCACCTTGCCTTTTACAGTTGAAGAGAATTCAGCAATAGCTTCGCCAAATCCCACCATCTGAGTTCCAAATTCATCAAATTTCACTCCACCAGTAAACCATGATGTTAACTGATCAAGTAAATTTGCTGCGGTAAGAACAAGTAATGCTTCTGCCATAGATTTAACACCATCCATAGCTGCCGGATCAATATCATTTGCCATTTTGAAGAATGATGAGGCATTCTCCATAAACTGTGACAGTTTTGTACCTATTTCGGGTAAACCATCAGCAACACCTGTCATGAATCCGCTGACAATATTTCCGAAGAACGATCCAATCGCATTACCTATCTTCTCAATAACCGGTATTCCTTTATCGAGGAACTCCTCTAACTGAGGCACCTTTTCCATCAGAGCACCGATTCCGACAATTAATCCACCTATCCCAGCGATTAATGTTGCCAATGCTCCAATACCGATAAATGCTGACGCGCCCATAGTTCCAACAACACCTAAGATGACTAATGCGCCGGACATAGCCACTAGCAATGTAGATAATGCAATTGCAGTTGGTATTGATGCCTCAACACCTAATTTGTCCATCGCTCCAAGGATAACTGCGAGTTCTGCTACAACCAGGCCCATCAAAGCCATGTAACCAATTGCTTTTGCATCTGTACCTTTGGCTAAGCCGAGGACAAGCATTGCTGCTGCCATAGCATTAAGAAGTACTCCTAATGAAATAGCTGTCTGAATAGATCCTTCTACATTTAAAGCATCCATTACTCCAAGTATCGTTCCGAGTATTGCAACAACTCCTGACATTACAAGCATGTTACTCATAACTGATTTGTCAATTTTCTTTGCCTGTCCAAGGATAACAAATGCAGTTGCCATAGAGTTGAGTAGTAAACCAATAGCTGTCGCTGATTGGATAGATCCCTCGAGATTAAGTGCCGACATAGCACTAAGAATGAGCGCCAGCACGCCAACAACACCCGTCATCGTATAAAGATTATCGGTAACGGTTTTGGAAATTCTATCTGTTTTGCCAAGTATTGCTATAGATGAAGCAAATGCCAGCAATAAAACAGATAATGCTGCTGATGACTTGATCGCCGAATTTCCATTAAGGAATGACATAGCGGTAATAATACCCGCTAATAACGCAACAACCCCCATCATGGTACCAAGAGTCCGTATCATCTGTTTTGTATTCTTTGAAACGTGGGTTACTTTTATCATTAACGCGAATGTTGCCATGACCGATGTCAACGCAAGTGAAGCCGCAGCCAACCGTTCAGGTTTTATGAATGATAAAGCTACTATAGCCCCAACTAATAATCCTATCGCAACAGTCATAACAACCAAATCATTCTTACAATCTTTTGCATATTTTGTCACAGCGATCAGCCCGGCAAATAATAATTCCAATACGGCTACTGCTGCTAAAGCCCGACCAAGTCCATCCGGCTCAATCTTGCTTAATACAAACAACACTCCTGTAAGTACTACGAGCGCACCGGACATCATGAGCAACATTGCTCCGGCTTTTGCTGCATTCTCACCAGCAAAATTTGATACTGCGATAAGAGCCGCAAACATCAATTCCATTTTGATTATTACGCTCATTCCTCGACTGATCTCATCATCACTTATGTAACTTATAAGCTTGATAACTCCGACCATTGCCATCAGAGCTATTGAAATCTTGAGAATCATGCTTCCGGCTTTTTTACCATTTGCTCCGGCATACTGTGATACTTTCACAATTGCTTTGAACAATACACCAAGTACGCCTACAACAATTGTACCTTTTACGATTTCGTCAGCTTCAAGCTTCCCGGCGAGTTTAATAACTCCAACCATTATTATCAAAGCAAATGACATCTTAAGCAACATAGCTCCGGCTTTTTTACCATTTGCTCCTGCGTGCTCTGAAACTTTAACCATAACAGCGAAGAATGTGCCAAGTAATCCGATTACGGTTAGCCCTTTCACAATCCCTGATGCTTCAAGTCCATCAACCTGTTTGATAACTCTTACCATAACAAGTAATGCTACTGACATAGCAAGCATAGTCTTTCCTGAACCAGCAATATCAACAGGTCCTTTAGAAAAATTGCTCAGTGCTAATGCTACAGTAGTCAATAAGGCAAGTATTCCAGTTATACAGAGTAAATTTGTCTTCATCTGATCCGGATTCATGCCATTAAGTTTGGACATAGCTTCGGATACCAGTAATAATGATGCACCTATAGCAAGGATTGAAACCGTAGGCTTGCTGAAATCACCAAACTTATCTATTTTAGATAATGCAAGAGATAAGCCAACTAATGTAGCTGCCATTATACCAATAGTTATAACAGCTCTCTCTAACGAATCCTCGTCAACTTTGGATAGTACAACGAGAGATGCCGCTAACACACCAATTGCAAGAGCCATGTTAAGAATTCCTTTTGATACTGTCTCAAAATTCTTGGCTTTTGTTCTTTGAGTTATAGAAGCACTAATTGAATCAAATACTGATCCAAAACTTGTAAGTAATTTCCCAACACCTTTAGCTGGTGCTGAAAATGCCTCAACGGCTTTAGAAAGGGTCTTAAATCCATCTGCCATCTTATAGGTTATAGCAAGCATTCCTGCACCTACACCAACCGCAAATACTTTTCCAAAATTGATTTCTTTTATACTACTAATGCATTTCTTACCAAGTGATTTAATAGTATTTAGTACAGTTGAAAAACCATTTTGAATTCCGTTGACTAATCCCTGAATAATGAACTGACCAATTTCAAAGAATTTTGTTGATGGTGAATGAATACCAAGAACATCACGGATACCCTCAAGAAGCATCTTACCGAGCTCTACTATTGACTGAACCGCTGTCGTTGCGCCATTCTTTATGCCATTAACAAGCCCTTTAAGTATGTATTCTGGTATGTTATCAGCTGCTTTTAATCCGTCAATCCAATTCTTCACAGCATCTGCCGCTTTCTGGAGATGAGGACCAAGCTTATCCATCGCTTTTCCAAACAAATTACTGAAATCGGTAGCGTCTCTCAAATCTACAAGGAAATCTCCCAATTTAGCAGTAACAGATAACAGATCAATGTTGAAATATTTCAGAAGTGTCGATATAACTTTAATTCCGAATTTTAAACCACCGCCGAGAACATTTGTAACCATATCAAGCAATGCAATGACACCTTTGATCGTTCGTTTCAGTTTATCGGCAGTATCATCGCTCATAACTAAATGCTTTGAGAATCTGTTAATGCTCTCAGCTAAGTTATATAATGTATCAGAATTGATAGGGTCAAACATTTCAGAGAATGCCTGTTTGAATGTTTTCGCAAACTTTATACATCCCTTTATGCTATTGCCCAAGGAATCAAGAATTAATTCTTTTCCGCTTGGTTTCTCTAACTGAGTGATTAACTCACTCAATGGTGTTCCCGTTTTTTCAGCTTCCTTTGCAAGTTCTTTCAGTTTCTTTACCTGCTCATCGGTATATCCGGCATTCTTCAATTCACTATCGGATAAACTTGCGATAGCTTCTGTAAGTTCTTCAGCGCTTAATGTAGTATTTGACCAATTATGTCCGTTTCTTTCCCATACTTTATTCACAAGACCCTGCACGGTTGCAAAGTCATATCCGGCTTCTGTCAAAGCCTTCATTCGTTTCTCGTTGTCATTATTTCCAAAATCGCCTCTAATGACTCTTCCTACTACATCATTGAAGTACTCTACTTTATCGGTTATGTCATCTGTCGCTTTAGACGCTTCTGTTTCAGCACCGGCTAACTTCTTTATTGTTTCTATTATAATACTGCCCGATAATTTACCTGCTGCAAATACTTTACCGATCGTGCCGTATTTACTGATCAGATCGTCGACTGCAATACCATGGCTTTTGGCAACTTCTATAAGTTTGTTGTTGAAATCCTCTTCGGTAACCCCAGCCGATGTGATCCGGGAAATGAGGTTATCCCATTTTGAATTCAAACCACTAAACTTTTCGAATATTTTACTTACATCTATACCATTAACGAATTTTGTTAATGCATTAGCCGCTCTTGTTACACCGGTAGTGAATACCTGTGCAAATGGTCCGATATTTGCCTTAACATCATTGATCTTAACTCGTAACGCATTGAACAATTCTACAAGTGGACCATTCTGTTTAATCAATGGGCTAATAAACTCAGCGCCTATTCTTGAAAGGGCTGACTTTACATTTGACATTGCACCGTTGAATGTCTCATTTGCTTTCTTTGCATGTTCACCGAATGTCTCGTCCATAGCTGTCGCAAAAGTATCGAAATCGATTTTTCCCTTTGACACCATATCACGAACATCCGCTTCGGTAACTTTAGCGCCATTTCCAACTTTTGTAAGATACTCAGCCAATGTTGCGGCTGCATTCATACCTCTGCCTGACAACTGAAGTAACTGGTCACCCATCATTCTTCCCTGCCCAGCTATCTGTGTATAAATTCGACCGATATCTTCATATGAGCTATTGGTCATGGCTGCAACACCCGAGATACCTCGAAGTGCACTCTTCATGGAATCTCCAGCTCGCATGCCTGATGCTGCCAACTGTGATGCTACTTTTGCCGCCGCATCCAAACCATATGCAGTTCCATCTACACCGTAACTAACATCTTCCATTACTGCGGCAACATCTTTTTCATTCTTAAGCAAACCCATTAACTGAAAGTTTGCATTTTCCAAATTCATTGCTCTGGAAATACCGCCAGATTTTATGGTGCTGGTAATGTAGCTGTTTGTTTTCTTGAAAAGAGAGATTACAGAATCTGTAACATTTTCAACAACCCTCATTCCTACAATTCCAAACGTGGAAAATCTTTTTTGCAACTGTTCCACGCCGGATGCAATATGATCAAGAGATATGTTGTTTGCAGCTCGAGATACATCCTGAAGCCCTTTTGTTGCACCATCGAGTTTGAGTTTCTGTTTTAATCGGTCGAGCGATGACATAGTAGTTTTGACATTTTTCTCAAAATTACGGTTGTCAAATCGCATCTCGACGACTTTTTCGTCAATAGTCGTACTCATCTCTTAGTGATCTCCTTCCACGCAGAATCTGCGATTTCGTCAAAAATAGGCTGAATAGAAGGATTGATATAATCTCTGCCTTCTACCCAGCCACCGGTTCCTGTTCCATGCCCATACTGAAGAATGATCGCTATTGGCACATCATTTTGAATATTTGAATTATGAAATGAAATTGACGCTGATCCGTCTTTATTCTCGATTTTGTAATACCAAGAACTTGCTGTTTTTCCTGTATCTTTTGGCGTCGCAGCAGCCAATGCTTCAACACCGGCGCGACCATACTTATTGAGGTCACCAAGATGTATTACTTCCTTAGCTCGTTCAAGGAAATTAGTGAGATTTGAAAAGTCTCCTTTTTGTATAAAACTAATCATATCAATCCCTCATTTCGTTTATATCTTTTTACATAAAAAAGACGGTCAGCTGTGACACCATACCGTCCTTAAAAATTTCAAGTTATTTCAAGCAATTTTTTCCATGTTCTATTCTTTGCTGTTATTTCTCCGTCAGCTATACAACCATTAGCTTTCTGAAATGCTTTGACACCGCCGTCAAATTTCGTTCCGGCAATACCATCAACTACCCCGCAATTATAGCCGATGCTGTTTAAATACTTTTGAATGGGCTTTACAACAGCGTGTTTATTGTTTTTCGTCTTGCTTACTGTAACAGTCTTACTTAATGTTTCATTTCCAGCAATACCGTCAACCTTTGCACCTATGGCTTTCTGCACATCTTTTACGAATTGCATATGCGAGTATTTGGTAGATTTTTTTTCTTTGCTTTCTGAGATCGATTTGTTAAACAATTTCTGTTCTGCTGCACGTCTTTTTGTAAGTCCGTTTAATACTTTTCCACCGGCTTTATTATAAAGTAAGATTTTTTCTGAAATGATTTCCGCGTTTCTTCCGGTAACAAGCGTTTTTAAACTACCTGCTCCACAGTTATAACAGAATGATGTCAATGCTCCATACTGATTATCATTTGGCGTAAATGTTGTCACATACCGGTCGACATATGCAGAATATTTTTTTAAATCCTCTGTCAGATATTTTTCTGCCTGTGCCTGTGAGATTTTCATTCCACGTTTTACGCCGGCCGTATGCCCGTACCCAATTGTCCAAACACCAACCGAATCCTGATAGGAAGTCAATCGACAACCTTCAAATTTTTTAATCAAAGCTATCGTCTCTTTGTTTATTGTTCTTCCCATTTAATCATCCTTTCGTGTTAAATTTCTTTCTACGCTCAGCATTAATTCTGGCATACATCGCCGTAGTATCTTTTTTACTCATCTTTTTCTTTGGTTGTCGATCAAGCATACAGACTTTGATCTGATCGATTAATCTGTTCAAATGCCATTTCTCACATTCTAAAGGCATTTGAAGTTCGAACATCCAACTATATATATCCTCGGCAGTGATAAACTGATCGTTCAGTCTGCTTTTTTGTTCGTTTGTGAACACGGTTGCCGTCATTTTTCGATATATATAATCGTTGAGTGCTTTAATGTTTTGTTCGGTCATGCTTTTATATGCATATGGATCAACATTCTTGTTTAATGTCATGCATTTGAAATAATCGATGGATTCTTCATAACTTAATTTTGTGGAGAGGAAAGGTTTATTCCACCTTGCCTCCCACTTCTGAAGAGACACCAAAGAATGCTCCATCGTTAAAGTTGCACCTTTAAACTCATAAAATTCGTTTGTTTGGTCACTATAAAATTCCCTCGGTGGGATTGTTATTTCAATCATTCTTCAGTACTCCATTTTGAATTACGCAGTAGCAAGTACTGCTGTGTCGGCATTAGAAGCTGCATTCTCAGCCGCTTCTCTAAGATCTGCTGGTACAATGCCATTGATAAACTTTGCTGCTTCTTCGTCGTCAGATGAAAGCAACATATATAAAACTTCGTAAGCTGCTGTTTCAGAAAATGCTCGTGACAAAGGATGTCCTTCTGCATCTGTCTTTGTGAATCGTCGGCCATCAACCTTTTCACCGTACGCCGTGAGAATGATTGTCTTAAATGTCTTGATGATCTCTGACACATTCTTTGCTTTAACGATGTCGTCAAGCATCTCTGAAAATTTCTTACCAGTTGTGTATTCTAATTCAAGTAACTCTGGCTTAGATAAATGGAACCAAAGTTTTTCAGTTCTTGTTACTCCGTCGTAATCGTCATATGTAAGTTCTTTACAATACATAGTGTTATACCTCCTTAAAAAGAAAAGACCCCGTAGATTAAACACGGGGCCTATAATTGATTATGTGGATTATGTTTTATTATTTGTTTTTTACGCTGTTTTCATAATTTCAGCGATCTCATCTGGTAACGGAAGTCTACCATCTGTTCCAGGTGTGTAATACTTCTTCTCAGCCCAATCTGGAGCTGACACACCAGATACTGCAACATACTTATTGCCTTCTTTTGTCAAGTAATCTTTGTAATTGGTTGCCCAATCATCAGGCTGTGCTGATAACAGCTCTGGATCTGTTCCGTAAAGAACCTTTTCCAGATCGGCAAGTTTCTTTGCATCTACCTTGGTACTGTCGAGTTCCAAGTGAGCTGTCGGGTTTCCACCAGGAACATCTACTGGAGTTGTGGAAATCGTCCATGAGAATTCAATACCTTCTGGACTGTTGTTCTTTGACTTATATGCCTTCTCAGACGGGCTTGCAAGAGCTCCATAAATCATATGTAACTTATAGCCATAATCATCCTGATCGACATCATTTCCGATTGCCGTCTGGTAGGACATACCAAATGCTGCTCTTTTCTGCTGTCCTGCAAATACTCCTGGCGCGATCTCTTTCTGACCATTACACTCACTGAATGAATCCGGATATGTGTAAGCAGTAATTGTAGCTCCGAAATCTTCAGAGGACATCAGGTTTACATACTTAGCATCATTTGCATATAATGCAGTAACTTCAGCTCCTGATGGACTTTCTGTAACACCGGTAAGGCCATTCCATGCTTCACCCTTTGGGTATGATCCATCAGACTCCTGCTTATAGCAGACACCTTTTTTGGTACCGGTTTCGTATAAACGTTCACCAATCTGATCCCATTTCATTAACATAGGTTTATTCTCCTTTTTTAAAAATATAGTGTGAATACATCGTGATTCAAGTTATCAGCTACATAATGTCTATCGTGGACACAGAATGGGGTTTCTAAAAGTTTATTGATTGCATCATTATCTGGTCTTTTTGAAATCACGATTACTTCATAGCATGTTCTTGAGATGTAAGCATGGTCATTTGCACGCTTCACGTCTCTTTTTTTTATCTGATATCTTATCGCCGGATAAGACATCTGTTTATTGTCAGGGGGCTGATAATACACATTTTTATTCCCTATAAATTCCTCTAATTTACTTTGCAGTTTAAGTCTGCTCGACATCTGTATACACACCCCCTAGTGTTAACGCGATTCTAGGGAAGCTAGATGGATCGATAGTTGTAACTTTCCACTTAACTCCCTTATACTCCGCGTATACAATCTTCTGACAATTCTTCGAGGCATAGGGGTTGGCTACTATACTAATCACATTTGATAATGTGGTATTAGTATTAACATTATTGCTTCCGTTGTGATTCCATCTCTGGGTAAAAAAATCGCCTCGGTATTTATGAGTGATTATTCGTTCCTCACTTAACCCAGGCTCTATTTCCACATTTTCTGCAAACCCAATAAGTCCGCTCCATTTTGCCATTTTGAATTATCTCCTTATAATCAGTCCTTAGCTGCTGTTAATGTTCCCAAATCAGCGCTGGTCGCTGTCGTACCATTTGGTTTCGCATATGATACACTACCGGCATTGCTTGTCACGCTGAAAGATACCGGCACATACAGAGCATCTCCAATAGAAATGATTGCTCTCTTTAAGAACATCTCTTTTAACTCACTTGTCTTAAGCTGAGTTTTGCAAGCAGCATCTGCATATGCCTTTGTATCACCGGATTTTCCGTATACATATGTAGCACTTACGTTTTTGTCTTTTGCATCATTGAAAATCTTATCCATGATTATTTATCTCCCTTCTGATAAATTAAGCAATTGCTTTCTTTGCTTCGGCAAGACCAGGTTCCTCACTCTTTGTCTCGCTGCCAGATCTAAGTACAATTGCTGAGAATGGCTTATCAAGTGCGCCTGAGCAGCGAGTCTCGATCAGATACTTCTCCTGATTGTAGTCGATGTCAAAGTCTTCAAACATGTTGACTGATCCGCCCTTATCAGCGCCGACCTTATAATCAGCAAGGTTTACGATCACACCATATACATCTTTTTCATCCTTATCCTTAAGGCCATCCATAACTGGAACTGTAACGATTTTGCTTACACGAAGTGCTGTTGCAAGTTCAGCTTCAGTCTTATATAACTTGTGTCCGATGGTATCCTCAAGAAGCAGACAATCAGTAAGCATGTCTTCTGTAGTATACAGAACTGGATTTCCTGATCCCTTGTAATTCTTTCTTGATTTAACAGCTGCACGAATGAAATTCTTCGCCTTTTCATCCTCGGATGAACCTGCGGCAACTGCCCATCTAATTGTAAATAAATCGTGATCATTCAGAACTGGACGAATACGATTCTCGTCAACCTTGTCATCACTGGACGCAAGTCTACCATCGCCAAAGAGAATTGATCTTGCGATTTCCTCATCGAGCATCATACGCATCTCAGCCTTGAGCCAAGCAACAACTTCGAAATCTGTGATATCAAGGATGTCATCACGGTCCATCTTCTGTTTCTTATAGATTGTTGTTGGATCAGTACGTCTCTTAAGTAAACCGAATACTTCTTCTTTCTTAAGCTTTCCTTTGATATAACCCTTAGCTCTCGCTTCATCCTCTGTGATGTCAGCGAACATTGACTTGATTCTACTAAATGGAACGTGATGTACAGATGACATTACCTGCTGTACCCAATCCATGCTTCTGCTAATGAAGGTTGGAACTGGAGAATCAGCTTTTGCCTCTGGGAATAAGAATTCAAGATTCTGTACGCCATATTCATCAGCGTGTGCCATAAAACTGTCTTTTAATGATCCGTATTTCTTAAGATCACTAATGATTGTCTTCATATCATCGTGAGACAGAACTGTATTATTCTGCTCATTCTGCATGTTGTTCTGATCGAATAAGTTGTGTTTCATTTCGTTGTCTCCTTTTTTATTATCGTCATTATCTTTGTCATCGCTCGGTTCTTTTTCTGCCTGAGCTTCACCAATTAAGCCGAATAAAACTTTCTTCTGTTCGTCATTCATTGTGTTGATGACTTCTTCGATGGTCTTTCCTTTTTCAGCCCCATCTTTCTTTGGTTCCTTATTTTCAGGTTCTGTTTTCTTTTCCGAGTTATCTTTCGGATCCTCTTTGGAGTCGTCCGCATGCTGAATAATCATGATATTTTCATCATAGAAAGCCTGAAGCTCGTCCGCTTCTTCATCACCATGAGCCATAATAAAGTCAATGCTTGCCCCTGGATTGGCTCCGGCGAGTACGAGACTGACTTCCTTGATGTCACCATGGATTACATCGCCACCGATCTGCTTAAGATGGTTTGCCCATATTGATAAGCAGGCTACATCACCATGCATAACTCGCTTCTTTGCAGCCTGACCTTCTTCGGTATCGTTAAACGATCCGTATGCATATACCCCATCTTCACGATTTTCAAGCAATGCATGTCCGAGAACTGATTCGACTTTTGTGTGGTCATGCATCCACACTAACGGGACCGTTTTTCCATTACAGTCCTTAAATGCGCCGTGTCTAATCGTTCTTCCGTCAGCACAAAGTAAGTCATTTCTAGTGGCATAACCACTGAAATCCCATTTCTTACTCATTTTGATTATTTCCTCCTTCTTGAGATTGATCTTGGATATTTAGTACTGGTGCATCTCCTTCTTTAGCCTGACTGATATTGCTATTTCTCAGTTCGTCAGCCTTTGGATCTTTTGATGGCTTCATACCAATAACCTGTCTCATTTCGTTTGATGTCATAATTTCATTTCTTGTGAATTTATCCGCGATATCTGCGATATTATTGACTGGAACCAGTCTGAACGGATCTTTGAACATCTGAATTGTCTGCCCTTGTGTACGAGCAGTCTTTGTTAAGAATTTTCTTTTAAATTCATCAACAATGGCTGAAACTATCGGTTCAATTGTCCGATTCATATAGTTCAGCATTGTCTTTTCATCAGCAGTACCATCTAAGATACTCTGCGTAATGCCTATCTGGGCAAATACCTGATTAGTCAAATACTCTACCTGATTCATAAGATTGTTTTCAACCGGACGATTAAGCTGAATGATTTTTTCAGTTGCGTCGATATATGCAACACCATATTTACTGCCTACAAGCTGGTCTTCGATATCTTTACGTCTGGTCTCGGCCTGCTCTTTCTTTAGCAATGATCTAGCCTGATATGGTAACTGAACAATTATGTCAAGTTTTCCGGATGCCGTTTTTTCATCTGTCACATCCAGTAATCTCAATTTCTTTGCCAACCGCTGCACCTGTGAGTTAGGCTCATTCACAATCGTATAAAGTGGATTTTCGATAATTGCTATAATTCTTTTGGGCACTACTACATCTTCTCGCTTACCGGTCTGATCGTTATACACTCTAACCTTTACATGACGAGGATACCATTCAAGTATCTTACATGTTCTCATTGATCCGATGATGTAAGAATCAGTTATTAAAGGATCTTCGTCAGTGTCGATAGGTATTGCCCCGACACATCCTTCGTCCAGCATTGACATAACTAAATCCTGTAAAAATGCACGACCTGTCTGGTCGATGTTTGCTTCCAAATTCAAACAATTGTTTAGTCCGGAATCCACATCTTCTTCATACCGGCCGTTTTTGTCATTCTTACAATGTTTAATTCCAACACTTGATGCATCAACGGCAATTCGGTTAAATATGGAATTGATGATGGAGCGATCATTGCCGCCAGTGAGAATCAATCGGTCGGGTCTTCGTCCATATCCACTTCCGTAACCGTATGGATATGTTGGTTCCTTATTTCTAAATGCATTCCATGCCCGTTGAAATCTGTCTGTTACTCCCATTTATTACCTCCTAGTCAAAGGCTTCACGATTGAGCTTATATGCGACATATGCGTCGAGCATTGCTGCTACTGCATCTATCTTCTGCTCATATCGTTTCTTTAATAGTTTTCTATTACCGTTTGTATCTTCCATCGTGATACAGTTACCCATGGCAAACGTCATAAGTTCCTCGTCAAACAAAAGCATACGTTCCTCAGCCAGTTTCTTTAACTCACCTAATGGAACCGATTCTGTTTTAGCTCCCTGTATTACTTTTTCTACTCCGAATGGACTATTTTCTCTTGTCCAACGCTCAACAAATTCCCGAGCATTATATGGGTCATATCCAAAACTTACTACGTCATACTCTCGTTGATTTATGTACTCATCCAAATCATCATAAACCTGCATCATATCTAATACAGTTCCCGGCATTACAATCAGTGAACCTTCATTCATAAAAGATTCATACTTAACTCTCATCGCCATAGGCAATTTCATAAGAGTTTGTTCTGTAATATAGTTTCGAGTCTTTATTCCAAAAGACCCATCACCAATTGGAAACATAAATGTGAATGCACAGAAGTCATCGCCCTGTGATAGATCTGCTCCGAGCGAACACGGCATACCCCAATAGTCTCTTTTTTTCTTATGAGGTAATGTTTCTTCATAAGTGAAATAATAGGTATAGCCTTCCATTGGAATGCCAAATCGCTTCGCCAAAATATCATTTCGAACAGCGGGGTTTTTCTCAGCACGTTCAACATCGTCCTGATAGGTATCATATGTGACTGTTTTTCCAAGATTTGGGTTTGCCTTTATCCACATCTCCGGATTGCTTACTTCGTCAATTGAATCAAGCTTATACCACCATATAGAGGTATGAATCGATGAATATTCACCTTTTAAAATTTTCATCAATTCCATTTTGATTGTGTCTCCACTACCGTTTCGTACGGTACCTTCTGAACTGATTGCTAAAATCAGATAATCATTATTCTGAGCAGTTCCCTGCTCTTTTGCTGACGATTGTTCTATCGCGCCAACGACATCTTCTCGAACATCACCGGATAGCCATTCGTCAATGGTTGCAACTTTAATTCTCTGACCCTGTAGTTTATCAATTGTCATAGGAACGACTTCCAATAAAGAACCAGTAAGGAAATTCTGTATTCCTTTTTTAGTGCTTGCCAGATAGGTATGATTCCCTGT
Source organism: Coprococcus sp. HCN-4056 (assembly GCF_037892645.1). Classification (NCBI taxonomy): domain Bacteria; kingdom Bacillati; phylum Bacillota; class Clostridia; order Lachnospirales; family Lachnospiraceae; genus Coprococcus; species Coprococcus sp. HCN-4056. The sequence goes on from NZ_JBBKBL010000002.1 coordinate 513,221, forward strand.
TTTTCCAACAGTACTATGCACGCTTCCTTCAGTTAAGAATTTGTACAGCGGTCCTCTTGAACGAGCGATTGCGGTTCTTATTGGTGACATAACTTCATCCGCTTGCCTCATTGTTGGTGCAGTTGTTATTTGATGTGTTGTGGATGTATCTACATTAAGAAAGTAGTTTTGTATGCATGAGGCATACATAGACTTAGCCGCTCCTCGAGCAACTATAAGATATTGTTTATTAATAAGACGTTTCTTGATTTTCTTTGTAACGTAATGTCCGCCATGATTATCTGGACCGGGAACATATACACTACGTTCGACATAATAATGCCAACAAAATATTTGTTCTGCCCATAGTTTGAAAGTATCAAGTAAATGCAGATCTTCTCCGTTGGTCAATGTCAGCTCATCTTCACAATAATCGACAAATCCTTGCATGACTTGATCATCGTACCATATACCAGGATTAGCAATTAACGCGTCAATGCGGTTCATTTCCATTTCGATCTCGGTATTGATTGCTATATCTCCTCTAATTACGGCATCCCTAAACATACCATAATATTTCGGTACAGCAGTATTAGATAGTCCCATACACGATCACCTAATTACCCTTCTTCTTATCTCCGCCTTCACCGATGATTGGCGCTCTTGCACTATCTTTCTTCTTAAATGCATTATAAGCTTTGGCAATATGGTTATATCCCTTTGCACTTACATCCATAACATCGTTCACTTTACGTCCGGCACTGATATATGCATTTACGATCTTTTCACCAGTCGAAACATCTTTGGGGATTAACTGCTTAATATTTCGTTCGAGACTTAATCGATTGTAAGCATTCTGTAATTCGTTATATGAAAAAAGATCAGCATTTTTATATAACTCTTTTGCTGATCTGCTTTCTAATACTTTCTGTTTTTTTGTTTCGACAGATTCATCTTCGGTCTTCGGTTTATGCGTAAGGGTGTCATATTCTTTTTTTAACTTCGCTGCTCTTTTTCGACCTTTAGCTGTCAATGTTCCATCGGCATTTTGATAACGCCGTACTCCCCATTTCATTCCGAGTATTCCATGATGAGAAAGAAAATCTTCTGAATACGGGGTTCCCATATAACTCCACATAACGTCATCCCTCCTCTTTTTGTTTGTGTTCTGAAGCCACTTGTAGTCGCCATTCCATTTCTGCTATATTCCGATTTATAGCGTCTGCGTGAGTTGAACTTGATGGTGGATCAAACATCATACGAACTTTGAGCCCGACATATGTTTTCGCCCAATCAATATATATATTGTTATTGATAAAATCTTCCCACGTCGCAGTCGAATCTTTAATGCTAAATGGTGTTTTAGGACCAACGCCCAACTCCCATAAGATCATAAATGCCGTGTTAATGTCGGCAATGATATCGTTGTCAAAATCCTTATCTTCATCCAAAACACCATTGAATTCCTTTACGAAATCTAAAATACTATTGGTCATATCGATCTCCTTAATGTTTCCAAGGACATGTGTCGTTTGGTTTTCTTTCTATTGGGTTAGTAATTAACAGATTCACATCGCCATAATGTATGGCATTATGTGTACTTTGAATTGTGCAAACAAGATATTCTGGATTGAGTAATAAATCCGTTCTGGATAAAATATCTGCTTTGGTGATTGGATTTAGATGATGAATTAATACCGGTCCATGAATATCATAACCCGGCATAGCCAAATCGCAACATTGATCCCTTATGATTATTTCGTCTCTGATTTTTTTCCATTCCGGTGATTTATAAAATATCTGATTAAGGTAACGATCTGAACCAAATGTGTCTGCACCTACTTGTCCGTCCAATCGTAAATATTCGAATCGTTCTTCAAAAGTCGGTATTTGTATCAGTTCAGAATATCGTCTAATATTCATCAACATCACCGCCTTGACCAGAATATTTTCGCATTGCTGCTAATGCCTCTGCGTATGTTTCTTCCATTCTCTTTTGGCTCTGTAAAGCTTCAGTTTTAGCCTTAAGTAATCTGTTTTCTTCTCGAAGCTTTTCCAGTTCAAGTTGATCTTTTGTGGAGCCAGCTTTAAGAAAATATGTAATTATTTGTGACGATGCCGTTCCCTCTCGTAACTGTTTTTCTGCTGCCTCGTTAGCCAAAGCAATCAACTGTTTCTCTCTTGCTTCAGGTGTCAACGCCGGTCTGAGTTTAGCAGTAGTGTTTTTAGCTTTCGGCATACTTTTAACCTCCTTCTATTATCTTTTCAACCATTTAGATAACATTTATAAAGACTTATGATGCACCTGAAATATGCTCAGGATTTTTCGAAAGGAGGCATTTTCTGGACGTGGCATCACCAGAATATATGTGCGGAGGGTTTCACATATCAAATTTAAAGAATCATCATAAGTCCTTGTAAATATCATCTAACAATCAAGCAATGAATAACATTTGTAAAGACTCATTAATGTGAAAGGATTGGAAATAAATGCTTGTAAGGGGTGGATTACGAAAAGCATTAATGAGTCTATGCAAATATCATTCATCAACTTTCTCCCATTTTTACCTCCGGGGAATTTTTGAGGAGGGCGGCGATGACGGCAGGGGGTGTGATTTTTAAGACCCCCTCCCTATGTATTCATCATCTATCAGTGATACGGTTAAGCCGCTACGCTGTTATTTGTTATTTTTTTGTAAATATTGAATGGATCAGTTTTAATTATGCTATCAATTGCCTGTTCAACTGCACGATTATATTCTTGCTGTGACAAATTATCTTCAACTTTTGCAATTCTTGCTAAGTATTCGCAAGTGTTGTAACCTTTTTCTTTGTCGAACAATAACCATTCTGTAAACTGTGTAAAAGGATTAAAAGGATTGTCGAAAGTTGTAATTGCAACTAAACGATCGATAGCATTATTACTATTGCTCATTTAATTTCCTCCTTTTAAATACTTTGAAACTGCTGAAACAGAAAGATTCATCTTGTCAGCGATCTCTTGCAATGTGTAATCGGATGCTGCATAAGCTTTGATACGATTAATCTGAACTTGCGAAATACCACGCTTTTCTTTTGGCATTGATCTTTCGCGAAGCACATCTGGATTTGCATTATTAAGTATCTGCTTTAATTTATTTTCGCTGATAGCCCCTGACTGAATTGCTTCCCATTCACGGTCAGTAATTTCTATGGCTCTGTCTCTTCGTGCCACAGATCCAACCTGCTGACGATACTTAGTAAGCGCCTGTTGACTAATCTTTTTAAGATCACTCGTTTTCATATCAGGATTACTTTGCTTTTTCTCGTTTATCTCTACATTCGCCATCCGCTGTGCAGTACGTTCTTTGACCGTGTTCTTAAGGGCATCGTTGAGTTTTGTATCCAGTGAGTCTATCTCATCTTTATACTTGCTCTTTGCCTCTTTACTGGTTGCTATCTTACCTGTATAAGACATCTCTATTCTAGCTTTATTAGCCAGCCCCTTCATGTCATTGGCATACTGGGCATATAATAGCTCCATAGGATGACGTGCTTCAGATACTAATGTATAAGCATCATCAGTCTCGGCCATCTTTGTACTCTTTTTGGTTCGCATTTTCATCTCGTATCGGATCTTACCAGTACGATCTGTATAATATACCTCGCCAGTGGTATTGTCTTTACGCTTAACAGGGGTGTACCGATCAATGGATGCCTTATCAGTGGTATTATACTTAATTGTATCTCCATCAGCGGTTTTGATTGTCACTGTACCAGTCTTTTTATCTATGGTCCGATTAGGGTAATACAAATCATCAGCTGTCTTATAAATCAATGATCCCTCTGGTCTGGATGGGTCATACCACGACTTATCTTTCAGATTGACCTTTGGTGTTCCTTGTGTCGCCGGAACACTTGTCTCTCCTTTAGCTCTTGAAAGTATTGTGGATGCTCCACCAGATCTAACAAGATTGCCATTCTCATCATACTTCGGCTGGTAATCTTTTCTAAGCTGTGCAATGTTATTGTCTTTTTCACTCGCTTTATAGTCGAGCTTGTGTTTTTCAGCATCAATTACAACCATAGAATGTCTAACAGCTCTGGCCAGTTCATTTTCATCCGCGCCAGCTAATGTCATATCTGTGATAAGATTAGATATTTTACCCATTTCTGTCTGAGTATTCTTCATAACCTTATATTCGTGACCATCCCGATAATAATGTTTTTCACCATTACTATCAATCTTTACTTCTCCGCCATATTTGAGTTTTGGATCAAATCCTTTAAGCCCAGCAAGTTCTGGTGTAGATGTGATCTTCACCTTGCTACTGATAGGTATAACCATAGCAGTATCCCCATCGAAGTCTGCACCAGATAATCGAGCAGCTACCTTCGCATTAATACCAACAGCGTCCTGTGCTAATGGTCCAATTATTTTAATCGCATCTTTATTACGATTGTTAACTGTACAAATAGGTATCTCAAACGTTCCTCCGTGAGGGTAACGAATAAGCGCAACCTTTGTTCCGTGTGGATACTTTGGTGCATATATCTCATTATCTTTGAGTGATGGGATTGGTATAATGACATGATACTTCTGATGAGGTAATGCTGCTGCCTGTAAATTGACAGCTGCCGCGTCACAACCATCCGCAAACTTCTCAAGATAATATTTCTTAACAGTTGGGTTAGTCAGTGAACATATCTCAGCATACTCATCCATCTTATTTGCTTTCGCCAAATTAAGCTGCTTTTCTGCCAATGTCTTTGTCTGTTTACCAAGAAACTGTGACGGTAACGCATCTTTCCAGTCATCCCAATCGCCCTCATCAGCTCTCTTATTTATGAGACCAAGTTTCTTATTAGGGTTATCGGATGCTCCAGAAATCCGTTCGCCGGTTTTACTGTCATACCAATACTGTCCACCCTGATCCGCGTCTTTTATAAGTGATCCAAATGGATTGTCCGGATCGTCTTTGATGTCTTTTAAAACTTCGAGTTTAGACTTATCTTTTGTTTTATTGGTATTAAATCGTACATCTATACCATCCGGTAGATCATCAGAATAAACTGCCATTCCCTTGATGTATTTCTTCCCGTCTACCATGATTCGAACCTGTGAATATCTGGATTCTCCTAATGATAAATCAGGACACCCTCTTCTGATTTCAACAAGTCCGTCTTTCTCTAACCCACCATCTTCAGCATAACAAATTGCTAACCGCTTTGAATCCAAGCTTGATGGGTATGTGAACTTTCGTTCAAATGTATCGCCACCATCACGAGATATGTAATCATTAATAGTTTTTACTCTGTCCAGATCATAAATCTCCTGATGTTCGATTCCCGGTTTACAAAGTACCCTCTGAGTCGTTTTCTGAGAAGTATTAGTAGCCTGAGAGAAACGTCCGCCGTATACGTTATACCCTTCTCGTGTAAGAATGGTTAAAGCCTGTTCAAGTTTTTCTTTTGATATTCCAAGCTCACGTTCTACTCCGGTACCGACATCGACCATTTCTTTACTGTCAACCTGCTTCTTAAGATAGTTAGCAGTATTACGAGCCTGTTTCATTTTGCTTTCTGAACTGGCATTAAGCAGTGATCGTACGGTAGACTCATTAATGCCTAGTTTTCGTCCAATCTCAGAATTGTTTAATCCATCAGATCTTAATGATTTAACATGTTCGACAATCAACATACGCCGTTCATCTTTAGCCAAAGACTTTTCAGTACGATACTGTCCTGTGGTAAGTCCAAATTCATTTTTAATATTTTCGGGTGTTTCTTCCCACCCAGTTTTCTTAAGAGCTTCTACTCGACTAAGGAAATCCTGTCCATGCTGATATGGATTCTCTCCTGATCCCCATGGATAACGACCTGAATGCCTCGGCGTTCCATAATGGGCAAGGAAATTTTCGTCAAGCAATAATGAGTCAAGATCTGAAAAAGTATTCATGTTATACCTCCCCGTTATTTAAAGACTGAAATAATTTATCAAGATGAATGATTTTGTCTATAACAGGTGCCACATCTTCTACTGTCGGACAAAATACTTCCACATTGTCATTCTGATAAATTCGAAGCTCGTACTTGATCTCCCCTGGTTTCACTTTGTATTCCAAACAAAAAAGAGCAGCATAAATTAATAGCTGATCCATATATGCCGGGATACGCCCAGTCTTTAAATCATGAATTCTTAATAATCCGTTTTTGAAACTTATAGCATCGGCAGTTCCAAAAAATCTTTCTGAATAAAATAAAACAACCTCTGTGTTCATCTGATATCCGATTGCATCATTAACATATGAATAAATCGTTTTCTTTGAACGAGGTTGTTTAATTCCAAGATCAATTGTTTCTTTTGCCCATGCATGAAGTTTAGTGCCCATCTCAGATGCTTTTTTATTTCGATATATTTCAATCGCTTTTTCATCATCATACCGTAGCCAATGGTATTGACTTGCTGAGAATGGAGCATGGAGTCCTTCAAGACTCGAATGTTGATTGAAGATCATTTAGCACGTCCTCCTTATTTTCTGGATAAATGAAAGCGGCATATGACATACGGTTCATCTTCTCAACATAATACCCTTGATTTGGTCGATGACTCGCCGTAGCATTTTTCTTTCCCTCAAGTGCTGCCCATTTATTTTTGTATAAAATAAGAAGGTCCGGAATTCCCTGTATTTCCGCTGGATCCATATGTACTACAATGCATCCCGGAAATCGGTGTTCCAATTCATTTATCAGCTTTGTCTTGAATTTGTTTTCTAACATCGCTAATAATACCCTCCTTTCAAAATGAAAAAGGAAATGCACGCCGATAAGAAAATAGCGTTTCTATCCTTTCTCTCTATAAAAGGGTATGCAAATGACGCGAGAAGAAAAATGAAGATAATTTGTATTTACCGCTAAAAATAAAGACCCAATGTATTTCTACACTGAGCCTTTATTGACAGATTTAATTTTTTGTTATATCTTTTTTCGCCAATTCACCAATACTGTTTAATGTATTCTCGACTCCCATTGCATAACCAGCATAAACGCCTTTTTCTATAGTTATGTTATTGATTGTTTGATTCATTGCTATTCCAACCATTCCTGCTATAGTTCCAAAAATAAGACCTTTAGTAAAGTCATCCATGTTAGAAATCTTTTCTTTACATTCCTCGTATTTGTTTTTAATTGTTTCTTTTACTTTCATAATAAAAACCTCCTTAAAATATAGTTTTTCTGTCATTAAAGCAGCTGTAGATTTTGCGAAGAAAAAAAGAGTCTTAGTAAAAGACCCTTTTTATTATTTATTATTCTTTTTTATTTGTTACTTGAAAACCTATCGGTTGTTTTTTCTCGGCAATTATGCCATTACTAATTAGAAACGCTGTGTATTTTTTTACATATGGGTCATCTTTATTCATTAGCTTTAATGCTTTTAACGCATATCGCTTACTCATTTCATCAATTTTCTTCAATATAAACATCAATAATTCTTTTGCTAATTGATAACCTAATGTAATTCCAAAACCAATCTTCACACATGTCCAAAATGTCACATTCACCATAATAATTACCTCCTGTTGTTCATATAACAATTTTTATGTCATAATACAGAATGCATTAATCGCGAATTGTGCAAACATTATCCGATAATTCAATTATTATCTCGCAATTACTATATATTATTCATAAATGCTTTCGTATAATTAATACATAATTTAAAAGAAAGGAGGTATGAAAACATGAGTACATTAACAAACAATGGTAATCAGTTATGCTATCTGCAAGTTGATAGACAGTCGGCGGCCGCAACAACACATGCCATAAAAGAATATTTTGGCAGCATGTGTAATTTGGTTGTTATGTCTATTGACGATTTTTATTCAATCACAAAACAACCTTCAAAAAATCAAAAAGGTAATTTTTTGAAGGGCTACGGATTAGGAACATTGGGAGTGCTTGGGGTAAGAACCGCTTGCTATATTATTGTTAATCGGTCTGACATCCAATCTTTTGCTAAAGATAAATACGCCAAATTTATCGAAGCAAAAAACAATAAGAAAAAAGCAAACGATGCCAAAAAGAGACTAAAGTCTAACGTTGATCTTACAGATCCAGACAACATCGATTGCCCGGATTCAGATCTTGACTAGAGGGCTTTAATCACCATATTTTCACCATCTGGCCAAAAGCCCAAAAATTTTCTCTATTTATTATAAAAATATATATTTTTTTTCACAATTAATAAGAGAAAAAAGTGGGTTTTTGGCCACAACACCCCGCAAACCCGCATAAAACCTAGGTTTTTCGCTGGCCAAAAACATTTTCAAAAGTGGGCAGAAACCCACTTTTTTTGGCCATTTGACCAAAATTCTCCAAAATCCACTTCAAAAATTTGCATAAAAAATGACCAGAACCCACAAAAAGTGGGCAACTGGCCAAAAATTTTTATAAAAGTGGGCAAAGATTTTTAGTCAAAATACAGCTAATTATTCTCAGTTTCGAGAGTTATTTCAACACTGTTATCTTTCTTTGAGAAAAACAATCTTACCTTATATGACTTGTCGTTGTTGTAGCCCATATATAATGATCCGCTATCGTCTTCCGAATCATAATCAACAGTGTCAAATCCCGCGTCTTTGCATTTCTGTTTATAGATGTCAAACTCTGATCTTTCGGCGTTTTTTACACTACCAGTAACCAAATCACCATAATTATTGAAACTGATTTCTTCCGCCGTAAATATATCATTTGGATTAGGAATCATTGTTGATAAATCTTTTGTTGATACTTCTTCTGAAACAGTACTATCTGATGATGAAATAGTTGATGTTGAGTTCTCTACCTCATCTACTTCTGCTTCCTCTACAAGAGTTGTTCCAGTCTTACCGGAACTGTCGTCACTTCCACCATTACTGCTATTATCAGAGCATCCAACAGCAAACACGGTGACTGCCAAACCCATAATCAATAAAGCCTTTCTCATATCCTTCTACCTCCTTCGATATGTACAAAATATAAATTGATTATAGTCTGTCTGCATCTGGACTGTCAACTGATTCTGACGCGCTACTGCAAGGAGTTACTGAAAAGCCATTAATGCCACCTACTCCGTATACAGTATTCAATGTATTCTTAGTATTTATCTCTTTAAGAGTGACACGATAATCATCAACACACTTTTTAATAACTGCATCGTGATTTTTTCCTCGCTCCTTCATTTCCTCGGCCAGATCACTAATCCCTTCTGCTAATATGCACACAGCACCAGCAATAATCCAAGCAGTAACATGACTGAATAAACAATAAACTCCCCAACAAAAAAATCCTAAAATCATATACATCTCTTATTCCTCCTTTAATATGTTAAGTCTTTTTTTAATAAATTCGTCTTTCTTTGCATCTTCCTCTTCACGAACAATTTCTACAATGTAGCCATTATCGCTGCTACCAGGTTCAATCTGAATGATTTTAGCACGTCTATCCACAAGACTCCGACCTGATAGATTATTAATATATCTACCGCTCCAAATTTCTATAACTGAATTGTCTAATAACTTTTTCATCATTTTATTCCTCCTTTTTCATACTATCTTTTACTGGCTGAACGTCACATTCCGTTGGTGCAGTTGGACATCCGTCAGGATATTTATCTCTAAGCCAGTTGTTAACCACCTCATTCATGCTTGATTCATCTGTCGTAGTATCCTGGTCGATTCCATTTATTAGCCGCCGTTTTCCTCTTTGATCTTTGGGTTCACATGTAATTATTGATTTATCCGATTTACCCCAAGGAAACGGCTCACCAAATAACATTTTCTCCATAGGAAATTCCGGTTGCTCAGACATCTTTTTCGCGATCTTTTCAAGACTTTCGGTGTAAGAAAGAACATGGGCATACATTGGTGATTCACCTCTTGCTTCAACTACGATTAATACATCTTTGCCATTTTTAATAGCTTCATAGTCACTTCGACTTATAAATAGCTTTTCCATAAATATCACTCCTCCTTTTCAAAACTATAATGTCTTGCAGCATCTTTTGCCATCTGAACAGCATAGTCTACTGCTGCGTCTGTCGTGGTATCTGAATCAATACCGTTTACCATCTCTTCTGAAGTTATAATATTTGTTGTACTGATAGAATTTATTGCATCAATCTGTGCCTCAGTTAGTTTAATACCATGATTCTTGAAAATATCTTCAGCCCATCTAATGTCGGATTTATTAACCTTATTTTCACATCCGCTAGAAGTGCTAACAATCAATTCAGAATACGGTAAACTCTCAATCCACTTACAGAACTCTCGCCATTCATCCAACTTATGGTCTTTACGAGATTTATAAATGTTTGCCAGCACCTCATAATTCAACATGACATTACGAGTCTGGTTATAACTGCTTGGAAGAAGCTGAATCATCTGCCACCAAATTTCTTTTTTGCTTGGACAACCTTTGATTTCAAAATCATCTGAATTATAGTTAATATATATATTTCTATAATCGTTTAACACCTTTATTGTTTCTTCTAAAATCTTATGTGTTCGGATGTCAAGATGTTCATGACTGAAATCATCGATTGTAAACTCTTTCTCAGCAATCTTGTGCATAGTACTGCAAGAGTTCGCAACAGTACCTACCTTGTAAGTATCAAATTCTTTCCCATTAATGGACTATCTTTTACTATTGTTTTTGTGTGTTAAAAAATAAAAAAGAGAAAAGACCCGGATTTTTACTCCGAAGTCCTTACTCTTCTAATAAATATAATATTTAAACCTTTCATTTCGTCTAAACGCCTTTTTTGCACGGATGTATTGAATTAACCCTTTTGCGTGAAATTCCATACGATATAATTTATCATCTTCCAGGAACTCCAAGCCTTCACTGATTTTCTTCCAATCTCTTCCGTATTTGGTCGTTTTAACTGTATAGTATTTCGACATAAACATCACTCCTTTCTCATTATAGGAGATGCTATTTTCGCTAACACAAATATAAAACAATAGGACACCATTTCGGTTTTCATGGGCTTCGTTTCCTAAAACCCAGCTACGTATCAATAGTAGCCCTACTCCCCCGCCCAGAAGGCATAGGGGATAGCCTCTACAGGTTCATTCTAAATAATGTAAAACTATTACTTTTTATCTGTTTCCATAAACTTTTCATCAATATCGGTAATACGTTCGATTGTTTTAAAAACGCATTTGCATTTACGACAAGCATAATAACGTTCTATCTCAGTACCTGATTCATTTATTTTTTGATGATGTGAATATGTATTACTATTGCATTTAGGACATCGCATAAAATACCCCCTTTTTCAAAACATATTAGTTTAAATTATTTAAAAAGTTTCCCACGGGATTCCAATGGGTGGTTCCCCGTTAGCCACGCTGAAATATAAAAGAGAAAAGACCCAGTATAAAACCAGGTCTACATTTCCTAAATAGTTTCAATAAATGCAACATCATTAACATTCAGTTCTAATAGTTGTGAGACTGTATATCTAGTCACGATATTGCATTGTATTAATGTTTTGGCATCTTCTTTCGGACTTGTTTGTTTTTTGTAAGGAACCAAAACATAAATATTTTTAATGTGTTCTAAATCACCAGATTTTAAAATCTCCATTACCTCTTCAAAACTTAGTTGATTAATTGTCATAAAATATCACCATCCTTTCTTTATTTCTCATAAAGGAGTATGTATTTTTCGCTAAATAAAAAAGAGAAAAGACTCAGATTACTCTAAGCCCATTCTCCTTAAATTAGCGGTCGAACATTGTTCCATCCCATACCCATAAATATAATCTATACCATATGAATACTGGTGTTAGTAATACTCTAAAAAATACTACTGCCACATCTATAATTCTATGATCTTTTCTATTCAGGGTCATGTTTTTATAATGTTTCATAACCATCACTCCTTTCTTCATTATAGGAGTTGTAAATTTTGCGTGACCCCTGCCGATAAGCAGGCAAAGTGTTTCATTGGCAGAAAGAACTACCAATATAAAGGCGCAGTGATTCTCACATACACCGGCATCATCCTCATGAACTTCCGATGATCCGTACCAGCATTGGATAAACGCTGCATCAGGGAGTGGTCATTTTCTCCTACTATATATCTCGGAGTGTTACCACACCACTGAGAACTAAATGAACAATGGCTTCCACATAAGTTGTCATAACAGCCTCTACCACTATCACTCTTCTCCCAGCTATTCATTGGATTTCTCATCCCTTCAATAATGAATTTCATCTGTTCTGGACTTGCCAGAACTACATTTTCTAATTTAATCATTTACGTCATCACCCTTCTCAAATAAAGTTTTCACTATGATAGATTCATTTTCATTAGCTGTTATAAGTAAACAGGGTTCGTCATAACCATCACGAAAATATTTTACACTCACCGTATTATCAACAGAAATATCATTTAGCATTCTGAGAATCTCATCGAAAACATATGCTTTTGCTTCGTCTCCGTTAGTATGTCCTTTTATTGATAAAACGCCAGTTGGATTACCCTCAACAGTTGTTTCTAATACTACAGTAGCACATTTACTCATTTAACATAGCCCCTTTCTTACATTCATCTACATCCTAAACAGAAATCCCACCAGTTAATAACCGGAGTCATTATTATGGTTTCAAAATCTACATTTGAATTATTAATCTCCGAGTCCAATACAGTATGTTCGTAAATAGGCTCAGTGCAACCAAGGTCTAATGTAGTATTATATATTCGTATTAGCCATCCTCCACCGTGTCTACCGGTACGTTGAAGTCTAAAACATAAATGATCATGCTCTTCAAAAAATTCTTTAAGCATTTATTCATACCTCCTTCTATGAATATCAAAATCGTCATCATCGCCTTTAGTTCCAATGCAATAGCAATAGCATTCTTTGTCTAACTTAAAATATAACTTGACAAAAGAACGCATCATCACAGCCACTATTTTTTTAATCATCTTTAACTCCCTCTAAATATTTTTTAATTTGCATACATCTGTTGGAATGTTCGCATGTTATAATATGATAACTTATGCCTTCAGATTCATTATTTACATGACTTATAACGTCCGCTGTAAAATCTGGACAATTATGACAGTATTCTTCAACATTTAATTTAATCACAATTAAGCATCTCCTTTTTATCTTCTATAACCTATATCACTCATTTTTCGTATCCTCCACTAAATGCCACCTACCATCTCTTCCATATCTAATTTTGGCGTTACTAGGAATGTTCAATAATTTACTTATTAAATTTTTTTGATAGTCGCTCAACTCAATTCCGTACGCTTTTTCAATCTGTTCAATTATTGGCATGTATTCTTTTCTCCTTTCGTTCGTAATACTCTTCTTTGGATATTTCTACCCAGTCGGGTTTTTCATTACCTTCTGGAGCTCTAAAGAATCTATTGATTTCGATTTTCTGCTGCTCACCATTCTCTGTTTTCAATGCATAGAACACGCCAACAGTATCAAAACCGCCATTCTTTTTATCCACCAAGAAATCCTCGCAATAAACCTTGGTAGGTTTACCGGGCATATAAGGCATTGTTATAGGGTACATTTCTTCAACGATTTTACTAACCAAACCTGACGAATATGTAACATCCGGATTATTAATATCAACACAATAGGACAAGTCATTGTCGTGATATTTCACAGTTCCGTCGTCATATGCATACTTAAACAATGACGGTGTTCGCTTACACTGATATATTTCCGGACCGTCTTCAATGCGCGGACACTTATTCCAAGTGTCATCCGTATCCTCAATTGGAGTTAACGGCTGCATATCAATCAAACGATTAAGTATAGCTTGCGTCATCTTAATGCTGAATCCTGAATGCTCATCATCACATAAGCTATTAAAAGCTTTTAGCGCACTTTCGTAGCAAGCGCAGCCATAATCGAATTCGCCCTCCTTACGATCTGGATTTTCATGTTTACATGCTAATTCAACTTCTTTTTTAGCCCATTCTTTCATACTCATATTATTTTCTCCTTTCAAAAATATAAAAGAGAAAAGACCCAGATTTTACTCTGAGTCTTAACTCTTTAAATTGTTTTATCACGATAACTCACATGCGATACTGGTCGTCTTGTTTTTTGTATCCGATCGTCCCTTTCACCAAAACCCTCAATTATGCCTCCAATAAGGTCAAAGGTGATAAAAGTCCAAATTGTCGTTAATACTGTCCATAACGCCAGTGCTCCTTTAATGAAATTTTTCATGATTAATTCACTCCTTTCTTCATTATATAAGAAGTAAATATCGCGAATTACTCAGTGTCTGCATATCCTTACCCATTATGTTCCTCCTTAGAAACCGGCTCTATAAAGACATTCAAATGTCCATCTCGAGTACTTATCTCATATACGCAAGAGTTTAAAACGCACTCTCCAATGTAATCAATGTACTTTTCATTTAGACCATTAGGTATTTTTAATTTTGGTGTCGGACATCCCCTTTCAAAAATATGTACATCAGAATTGACAATATACAACAAATCTCTAACTCTAATGGAACGTGGATCCGAAGTATGTGTAGGAATTTGTTCTCGTATTTCAATAATTTCTCTAAAATTTTTATTAGCATTTAGAGATGATGTCATTTTGTTTCCTCCTTCCAAGTGATACGTATTTCATCAGCTTGCAACCAACTATTATATTTATATGTACGTATCGTGTACCCTAAATTTTCATAATGGGTAATTAACAACTTACAAACATCATCGCTAATATGATCGCGCTCACAAGCCACTCCATATGAACCTTTTTTCGTAGCCTCCTTAATCTTTCGATTTATTTTTTTCACAGTACTTATGTATAACTTTTTTTGATATTTGGCTTCGCTCAATACAGTTTTTGATCTTGCTTCCTCTGCATTAATCATATTCCTTCCTCCCAACTTATTCTTATTGCCGTGTAACCATGATATACGCCCAGTGCCAATTGCTTCGTATGTAATGGGTCATAACCACACTCAACGTAATATCCTAAACTTCTAATTTCTTGAATCAATGCACAAATCGTATCATCGTCAAGAATATCATCAAATTCATCAAATGAATAAATACACGAATAACGTCCTTTATATATCGCTTCTTTAATTTTACCGTCAATTGATTTTAGGACATCTCTACTTTTTCCATTTAATATAGTTTTCTGTCTTGCTTCCTCTGCATTAATCATGTTCTTTCCTCCTTTTACTGATCTTTCAACTTTACCGTGTAAATCTTTCCATTTACTTCTATCACATCATACTTCTCAATAAATTCGTTATAGTTTACCGAATTGTCAAGGATGACATCGTATCGAATTGGCTGTGCACATGCAAACATAACTATAAATAACACAGACAATATACAAGCACCTAAAAATATGTATGGCACTATTTCATGACTTATAAATAACAAATCACTAACAAGCGACACCACAAACAATATAATAAGTATTAGAACGACAATGTTCTGATGCTCATAAACAGCCGGTAAGAATGCACCTTTTACATTTAATATTGTTACTCCACTCATAAATCTACCTCCGTGTAATATTTAGGATGTTTCCATAAAAGTTCCCAATCATCACAATCGGCATATACATGCTCATTGCTATAATCTACAACTATAATTCCAAAGAAGAATTTTATACATTTCTTTTGAAACCAATTAAAATGGTGATCTACACGAATGCTCACAGTGTAGTTCTTACCTATGTATAAAGTACTTCCGATTAATAATTTAGGTATATTAAACTCATCCATTCATTTACCTCCTCAAAATCCACATGAAACAGCGAATTATTTATTTGCTGTACAAACCAATCTGTTTCATCTTTTTAAGAAATAGTTTCATCTCATATCCCGTAAGACCAACACATGTATTTCCAATCTTTTTCTGATCTGTTAGTTCAGCATCATAAGACTGTAGCAGGTGTCTACCAGAAGCCTTTTTAAGAATATCTACCGACTGAATAAATCCATATTTAGCATCTTTTCTTTTATACTCTACGCCATACTCATCTTCTTTTATTTTAATAAATCCAATCTTTGCTAATTTATCATCTACTGTTTTAAATAATTTCATTTTTTTTTTATTTCTCCTTTATTTATTCTCCATCAAATACAATAATTTCGTTTGATATTTTAGGTATATTAAGCCCTTACATTCATCTACCTCCTAACTTCTTTGCAATCATATCTCTTACTACCGCATCTAGCACAAAATATGGATCGCTTTCCTTATTCCGCGCGACCTCATATTCAAGCTGCTTACGATATCGATCACAATTTTTATCATCTACTATTAAAAAATCACGAAGTATATTTAATTTATACTCGATCGTTTCTTTAACGGTTAACCCTTGAACCACATAAGCCATTTGTATCCTCCTATGCTCTTTTATTTCTTATTTCTCTTGGAACAATATAATGATCGGCTTCATACCCCCGCTGATCAAAATATTGTGTAGATGGCATGGAAAAGCGAATTTCATAAACGCCACAATCTGTTTCAAACTCATGAACTGCATGTATCATCACTTGTCCATTATCGTTTGTTATTTTTGATCGATATAACATTCGCTGCCATTTAACATCCTCCTGCAATAGCCTATTAATCATGCTTGCCTCCTATCTGTGATACATCTGCCACTCCTCTACAAATTCAGCTGTCGTGTCAACAATTTTTTCTACACTGAAAAAACTGTGACCATTAACACATAACCGTCGTCTCATAATCTCATTATCATCCGGATTCTGAACCGTATCCGACACTACCATTTTTCCTCCACATTTTGGGCATTTCATTCTTTCGCCTCCCATCTAACTGGTTTATGAGAATCGTCATTGTATGGATGATTCAAACAATCATCGCATGGATCTTCAGTTTCTTTTTCATCTTTGTACGCACACTTCTCACAATAAACATTGAAGTATACTTCCTTTGTGCTAGTTTCCATTCTGGTCACTCCTTTCGTAAAAAATAAGAGAAGTCCCTGATATAATCAAAGACCTCTCTTGGATTGTTAATAAAAATATTTTCTTAATATATAACGCTTATAGCGTTCTACTACTTTACATACTATGATCTCCTTGTCGTACCCAAAGACTATTTTGTCTGTTATACCGTAAACTGTATACATGAAAATATCATCATCATTTTTCAAATAGATAATTAAATTGTCATCTTGTATAGTTACTCGTATTCCAGCATTAATACGTTCCTTGAGCATTCCATGAATCGCAATACAATATAAATATTCGTAATCTGCCATAAACTTCACTCTCCTTTTCACTATAGAGAGTGTTTTCTACGCGCTTCCATAACCTCAAAATAATACCGGTTAGCGATTAGCATCGTATTACCCAATACCATCCATAATCCAAGCGGTATGGTAAATACTGCAAATGTACAATCATCGATCATTATACTGGCAATTATTGAAAATACCACAACGAAAAATCCTATAATTCGCTGCTTAAGAAAATATAATTCTTTTTTTCGTTTTTCAACAGTATTTTTTAATTCGTAATCCGGTTTTGCAACGCCAACAGAATATCCATAATGACATCCATCAGTGTATCCTTTATTATATATAGCTTTTTCATAATCACTCATAAAAATAGACTCCTCTTATGCAACTTTTTGAGTATTATTTACCCATCTAGTTTCATTGAATTTTTTCTTAGCTGCTAAAGCCCGGCTTATTGCAATATCAATTCCTGATCGACTTTTTAGGTGATAATAATATAAATCTGTAAATGGTGTATTTAATCGATCTATACGACCACTTGCCTGCTCCATTACCTTATAAGAATAGTTTTGTGAATAGAATATAATTGTATCTGTTGTTATACAGTTCCATCCCTCACAACCCGCAGTATACTGCACCAAATATACCCAACTATCAGAAGTTGGTACTTCTTGATGAGCATGACCATTCCACTCTGCAACTTCGAAATTATCCTTGTTACACATTGGTAGTAATAGTTCTTTTAGTAATTCCAACTCATAATCAAAATTATAGAAAACTATTGATTTAGGATGCTTTTCTATCAGTTCAAGAAATGAAATCTGTCTGGAATCAGATTGATTCACCATTCTTCGTAAGGAATAACATAGTTCGGATGCATTTTTTATTGGTTCGTTTGTCCACGGATTCCATCTAAGTTTTGTTATCTGACGATATGCAATATGATCATAATCAACATAAATATCTTCATGGTGTGCTACTGTCTTACGCTCAAAATCCATGTCAACCAGAATATTATTTCTTAATCTGATGAGTCTTCCGGTATTCAAGTATCGATCTATCTTAGGAAATTTACTAAACCGAGAATATACAACATGCTCGTCTATAAATTCTGTTTTATTTCGATAGAATCCGTTAGCAATAAATACCGGAATATAATCAGACCAAGTGTCCCCCGGAGTTGCCGATAAAAGAATCCATTTATTACTCTTGGCAATCTTTAGGAACGCCTTTACCCAAGCCCCGGAACCAACTACTCGCTGCTCATCAAATATAAAGAATGCATCTTTTACATCTGAATATTTTTGTATATTATTCCAGCTATCGATCACGACTTTATTACCCCATCGGGATTTATTCCGCTTTTCATTTGTAGATAATAAAAAAGGAATGAGTTCCTCTTCCCATTCCAAATTATCTCGTTTTTTTGCAGTTGTTATAATATAAAGATCAGGCGGTCGTTTGGTCATTGCTTTATATCCATGCTCATCTATGGAACCGCCATAGAGTTGAAAATAGTAATACAATGACGTGCGACTTTTACCAGATCCTACACCCCCACACAAAATACATCCATTATGCATTTTAGGTATAGCCTCTTTTTGGTGGGGGTATAGAAATTCTTTTTTATTACTTACTGTATTCATGAATCAAGGCCAAACAAAATTTTCTGTCCGCAATATATACAATGAGCAACCCGCTGACCAACATATACATCATGATTTAACAGGCTTTTGCAGCTCGGACAAAATGGATATGTCCCGCCTTTGATAACCCCATCCATAACTTTGAAATATTCTGCTGGCTTTTCATTAAGATGGTCTAAAGCTATATCAAGACGCTTTTTGCTAATTTTACTTATTGTCTTATCACATTCGCCAAATAACGAACCAGTTATTGATTCAAATATAAAATTCTCGGCATCTTCTTTAAATTGCAAAGTAACATTCTCGACCATTTCTAAAGGCGAGTCGCTTGAGTTATTCTCCATCATTTTGTATCTCCTTTCTAACCTGATCCAATTTTTTCTTTATTTTCCTATCACCGATTGGCACCTCATATCCCTGAAGATATGCGATAATCATCGACGCCCGTTTATGACTTTGAGTAATGCAGACAGGAGCGCTATTATGCAATACAATATACTTATATGTAGAATTATATTGCTTCACCTTTATTATCCGAAACTGTATCAGCATCTTATACACGCTCCAGTTCCTCAATTGTTGTGGCTGTATCTGTGACTCGTAAACCTGTTATAATAACATTTATGAATTTATTTTCACTAACGAAATCCATAAACAATCTGTTCAAATCTGCAAAGTCAGGTGTCGATTCATTCATAAAACGAACGTCAAATTCGGTTTCGTCTGTTTCATTTTCTGAATGCGAAAATTCTACAGCTACTGAACACCACGCTACAGATTCATTTGTTTTATTGTCACATTCATATACAAATGTTCCGCCATTCATAAGGTATTCAACTGGTGTAGCCGATGGTTTAATTGTCTTTTTCATTTTCGTTGTCCTCCTCTGGCGGTGTCATAAACGCACCAAGAAACATTGATACTAAATCTATTGACGTAGGTTCTTCTAATGAATCTTTATTGGCATTTGGCAACCACTTCTTGAATGTTTCATAATATCTTCCTGTATTCTTACCGATCATTTTTTTACAGATAGCCATAGCCAGACCTTTCTCTGGGTCGAAAGCTTCTCCGTTCTGAGCCTTAACCACTGTTTTTGTACCATCGTTCCAAAATACGATAGTTGCTGGATCGTTAAAAATAACGTTCTCCACTCCCGATCCCCATGGATAACGACCCGAATGCTTCTGAACACCATGTAAAGAATCAAAGAATGTTTTAGTTGCTATAACATCATTTTTACAATATTCAACAGCTTCCATCGTTAATTTTTCTGGTACGGGCTTATCCCATGGCAATCCAAGCTCCTGGTGATGAATTCCCATTTCAATTTCAAGCTTCTTAAGACTTTTTTTGTTTCCGGCAGAAGCGAAATCATTAGATAATACGGCCTCTCCTCCTATAGAGTAACCCACTATTTTACCGTCATATATAATTGGACTAAACATATATAAATTCCTCCTTTAAAATATAATCTTAGTTAAACGGCAGTTCTTCTTCATTGCTGTTTGCCTGCATGTATTCCTCATACTCTTCTGTGAATCGATCGATTGCCTGTGTCACTTTCATACCTGCTAAATAAGCCGTTCTGTAAGCTTTTCCATTTACAATTGAATCATATGGACGAATATCAAGATCAACTGACTGGATACGAATATTATCGAGCATCTTAACCTTATCCTCAGTAATTCTAATCATCGCTTTACCAGACTTAAGGTAAATATTAGGACCATTGTCGTTAAACTTTACTTTAACCATCATATTCATTCTTGGTGGTTCACCCTCTTCGTTCGATGGTTTGATCTTTACATTCCATCCGGCACCATCTGCATTCTTATCATTGATAAGCATTTCGGCAATCTCTTCTGTTGGAATCACAAGAGCAAAGTTTCTGTCACCCTCTCGGTTATATGTGCTGGCGGCACCTGCAAAGTTTCTGAATATAATTCTTGCGTCCTCGATTTTCAACATTCCATTTCTTGGGTTAATTGCTAATTCCATAATTTTGTTCTCCTTTTTCTTATAAATATTTTTGCAAAAATAAAAGAGCCTAAGTTCTAACACTTAAGCCCTTTCATAATATTGTCTGTTGCTTACGCGAATGGCATTTCCTCCGGAGCATTTTCCGGCACTGATATAAAATCCACGCCACCGGAAACAAACATATCGAAGTTTCCATACTTGGATATAGTATCAACAGCGTCATCCACTAATTTGTTATAAAATGTTCTATCAATACTATCTTCAAGTTCAAGAGTCTTCACCATCTCAGATTCCATCCACCGATATCCTTTTGACCCAGTTGCTGCATAGTTTTTGCCTTCGTTTACACGATATAAAACTCCACCATTTATGCCAGGTTTGACCGGAGTGAATTGACCAACACGACCCACATAGTGTAAAGCATGCCCTTTCTCAATCTCTTCCTTAAGTTTCATGGATTCTGGTTCGAATAATGTATCTGAGATTCTGCCTTTTTTGTAATCAGTCTCCAGTTTATCCATCTGCTTCTCATAAGCCGAAACGTCTGGAAGATCCTCGTTCATATCCAAATATAAATCTCCTTTGGATACCGAGAATGTCTCGCACATATCTTTAAATTCCAGCGGCTCATGAGTAAACAGTGTCTTAAATACATAAGGCACTGCAAACTGAGTTCCTGTAGCAGTCCATTCTCCAGGGTGTTTTCGATTATCTCCTGGAACATACCCATACTGCTTCATACACGTCTCTTCATCCGCATATTTTGCAATATATACAGCATCATTTACAAGGCACATACGTTCATATGTAGCCTCATGTTCAAATGTATATCCGTACATCTGACCAAAGTCCATAACAAACTGAATGATTTCTGGTGTTGCATTTGGAATTTTTATTGAATCTGTCTTTATATGAGCAACTTTGAATCCTCGTTTAAGAACTTCATTTTTTAGATCGACCATAAATAAAGCTCCACGTTTTGCAACGATATTATCTTTATTTCTTGGATCTCTAAATGGATTATCAAACTTGGCTGAAGTAAGTCCATATACGGAATTAATAGCTGTCTTCAAAGCATTAGCAAGATCGCCTGCTTCCATCTCGCCATTAATTACTTTCTGAATATACGGAGTGAGTTTACCATCAAGCATATTATTAACTTCATTCCACGCTTCATGTTTAATGCTTACACGTCCTTCTACAATATCTCTATACGCAGTCGTGTACCTCACACCAAATAAGCACTCTGCGATAGTACTATGTGGATGCATCGATGAAATATCCAGAAGAGCACACATATAATAGATTCCGGGAACTCCCTCAGCTAATCCGCCCTCACCGACTTCAACACCTCGATAGGTTGATTTTCCGAATTCAAATTTATATCCCGGAAAATATGGTAACTTTGAGTTGGTCTCGAATGGAAGATCTATGTCTTCATCTGCTGGTGAGTTAAACGGTTGACTCATCATTACCGGGCATGCTTCCTTTAAGAAGTTTTCAACATCCTTATCAAGATCATATACCGGCTTAGACAAATCTCGATAATTGAATTCATTCTGAGGTTTCTTATTCTTACCAAATATAATTCTCGTTGTAAGACTATTGGTAGAATCGTTCACTGTCATACCGGCCAGATCAGCCAAAATTTGCCTTGCAGTCCAGTCTGCAACCAGATAATCAAAAGCTGCTTCTGTTGCAATAACATCATTATCACAATATTCTGCAACTTTTACCCACAAATTTTCTGGTACAGGCTTATCCCATGGCAATCCAAGCTCCTGATGATGACTTCCAGCTTTAATTAAAGCTATCTCATCGTCAGAAAATCCTTTATGTCTAAGATCATCTGGAGTAAGATTACTCATCTCAATTTCAAGCTTCTTAAGACTTTTTTTGTTTCCGGCAGAAGCGAAATCATAAATATCAGTGTATGATAAGTTGTACGCCTCTCCAAAAAATGCATTTTTATCTTTTTCTACAATTATTTTCTGAGATAATTTAAACAATTCTTCGTTCGAATAACCCATCATTCTTGCGTATAGCATATGATTATCATATTTTCGGCAGTTAAAGCCTATCAGTTTGTATCCAATCAATTCCTCAATCTGGCTTGATGTTGGGTTTATCATCCGAATTACAGGATTTTCCTTACCTCTTAGTTTCCAATTGACTATGAATAAGTTTGGAAATACCTCACAATCATAAAATATCAATTTATCCGATTTACTATCAATACTTTCTGATGGTTCATCAGACTTAAAATGCATCTTATCAATGAGCTTCAAGCAATAATCTGCCTGATTTGTACTATTAGCCGCAAATGCCACAATATCATTGTATAGATCACTTACATCATACTTAAGTCCGCTTGTATAAGCATCTTCAAGTATTTTATATATGAAATCCATACTAGGCTTAGTTCCCGGATGAATTTCCTTCATCATATTGCGATGAATCATCGTTCTAAGCCCTTTTTCACTCTTAATAACCTCCTTATTAAGCAATTTCGTGTCTCCTTTCAGCGGTAGACCCGAGCTTATATTTGCCATAGGCAGGTTATTACATAAAGTAACTTTTCGCCTAAGCGAACTGTCACCCGTGAATACCTTTATTTCTATATTTTCATCGTAAATACGACTTAATTTACTTACATCTCCTCCTGTATAAATGTAATGTAAATGTATGCCAGCACCACTTTTACTTAACTCCGCATATGTTGCAGGCCATTTACTCGCTGCTTCGAGATTCTTTTCGAATGATTTATTTCCATCAGATCCTTTAATATCAAAATCAATTACGATATGATTTTCCGGAACCTTTGTGAAATGAAGCTTTGCAGTATCGATATCTTTCAGAGTCGTCTTACACATGCTCCATTTACATTGTGGAATACCTGCATCGGATGCGTATTGCGCCGGATATTCACTCAAAGCATCATCAAGCAAACTATGTTGGCGTTTGAATTCAATCCATGTTTCTAACTGAGCACCGATTTCTTCAGATGGGTTACTTTTTTCAAAAATATCAGTCCGAAATCCTTCGTAGTAACTCCTCACACGAGATCCATCCTCAAGTGCCACCCGGTCACTGTAATTCCAAAAATAATTTTTCAATTCCTCTTTGAAACTTCGTCTTGATTGCGGATACGGAACCCTAGCCTCGTCACAGTATGTCTGATACATTTCCCAAGCAACTTTTAATGTAACTCCATTATTTTTCTTGAAAACATGATAAGAATCCATTACAAAGTTGTAGAAATCGTTAGATGCACCCAACATATTCACCGGAATATAATTATCGTATCTGTCTGGATCGGCCAAATAGACATCCCGACAATGGCATGCGATACCACCAAGCTCAAACTTCACCGCATTTGTTGTGGTCTTATATTCGGTTGGGCTCAGTTTATTGCCGGATGGTGACACATCAATCAATCTTCGAATAAGACCAGACTTACCATCAGTAATCTTTACAGGCTTATTTGTACCCATAAATAAAAAGCACTTAAACCTGTTGGAATAAGTGCTTTTGAATTTCTCATTAACAGTCATTAGCTCATGAGATACCAAACTGTTGATTCTGGTATTATCTTCAATTTTTGATAGATCGCCATCATGCTGTATAGCAACCAATGGATTTGTTTTAAACGCTTCCAGAGCAAATGAATTTGTAGCAGAACCCAATGCTTTTGCATCAAATACTGAATAATATCCTTCGAACAATTGCATGATGATATCCAACACTGTCGATTTACCTGTTCCGGCGGCACCATATAACACCATGAATTTCTGTATATGAACAGAATCACCTGTTATAATTGCACCAATAGCCCATTCTATCTTCTGTCGTTCTTCTTCGGAATATAAAGTAGACATCAACTTATCATACGCTGAAATATCACAAGGCTCTAATGGATATGATAATCGTTTGCTAGCATAATCTTTTTTGTTGGTCTCAGTATTCGAAAATATCAATTTCTCATCCAACATATGAAATGAATCGCGCAATTGCTTCTGACAATACTTATGCCATCGATCAATCATTCCGGTCTCAGCATCCCACATATATAAGACTTTTACTGAATCAGAATAATTTGCTTTATTTTCCTCTGCAAATTTTCGCAACTCATTATCGATTAATCTAGTAGCATCTTGTTCATCTGTCGACCACAATTGTCTGGTATCATCCCATATGGCGTAGAAATCTCCACCTCGAATCATTAGATCATCGCTTTTCTTTATGATGAATTTTGGATATATCTCTACAATCCCTCGCTTAGGAGATCGTGTAGCTATCATCAAAAAATCAAGCATATTCTATATCTCCTTTAGCGTATATTGTCGAGATACCAACAAAGCTGAACCCATATTTCTACATTTCGAAGATCTTCTGGGCAATTTAAAATTGTAAATAATCCGCCTTTTCCGTTTGGTTCATATTTTCTATAAATAAAACGGTTTAAGATGTCAGATACTTTCTGTCGATTATATCTGGAGTCAGACATTGACCCCAGTCCAAGGCTTGCCACCATGGACCAGAACCAATATCCTCGTCGATCACCAATTTCAGGATTGTCCATAATATTCTCTTCACAACGAGTTGCCAATCCGATCATCATTTCCAAAATGCTACACGGCAACGCCATAAATTCCGGAAGAATATCGTCATAGCCTCGTTCTAAAGTAAAACGTCTTCTTAATGAAATACCGTCACCAGCTCTATTTTCATCTCTTTGCATTATTGGTATGAACTGCCTTGAATGTAACTCCATCAAAAGTTTACGGTATGATCTTTTGTTCTCATAATCTTCGCAAACGATATCAAGCAACCATTCAAAGTATTCATTTCTGATATCATTATCTATCATGATACCTCCTTACTGCTGATTGTAGAACTGGTTGGTCTGGCAAATTTCATAATCGGTTTCTTTCTGATCATTACGAACGCATACGAAGCCCTCTTCTTCATCACCAATATGATCCTGCCAATCATTACCGAGAACCTCATCAACGTTTTCCAAGATCTCATCATATTCATTTGTCAGAATAGAATCGCTGTAGAAGTCCAGATAAACCTTGTCGTATTCTGGTCGCTGTCCAAATTCTTCTCTGCTTATAACATATGGACGATCTTTGGTTGCGTACTCTTCGTCTTCATCCTCTTCTGCATCGGATAATTTCTCATTACTGGAATTAAGCAACGCTCTGACTGTAGCCTCCCCGATTCCAAGTTTCTGTCCGATTTCAAAATTATTTAGCCCATCAGATTTTAGCAATTCGATATTCTCGACGAGCATTGTATGCAGTTCTTTTGACTGTTCCGGTGTAGGATATCCTGTATAACCAAGATCATCACATAAAACTTCATAGTTCTTTTTATCAGTTTCTTTTTCAGCTTCAGCATCTACTTTTTTTTTTAAAGCATCTTTCACTGACTGAATTTCTTCATCCGCCAACTCCTTGTAGTATTTTCTGACACCAAGAAAAGTTATTACTGAGCCCACTGCCATTCCTAACATAAATATAGCTGTTCTATTTTTCATTTATAAACTCCTTTCATAATAAAAAAGATCCCCAGTTCTCAGCATATTTCTGTAACTGCGGATAATCATAAATATCTTGTTCCAAATTTCCAGACCCGTAACTATCGAGCCCACAATTTCAAATCATATCCAGAATTGGGCCGTCCACATTGAAATCCAGTAATAGTCCCTTCTCAATGCCATCAAGGAACCTACAATTTGCGATGTTATTGAGGTCATAGATACCAAAGTCAATAAAATTGTCTCCAACTGGATTCTTTTCATCGTAAACCCAACCAACTATCTGTCCCTCTTTTGTTGGCTGAAATCCCAGTGCAGTATAGGCTTCGTTCAAAAATACATGCCCATGAGCTTTTAAACGATCGTTCATCATATTCTGAATACTCCTCAAGTGCATTAAAGTGTACTGCGGATCGTCATCGTCATATCCCGGATTTCCTGAATAAAATATCCGAGCATAGTCAGTGAGCTTATTAGGGTCAACAACTTTTTCTGTATCTTTTACTTTAACTTCTTTGCCTTTTGAATTGACTGCTGTTTTTTCGACTTCGACTGCTTTGATATCATATCGAAGTTCTCTATCTACCTGCTCACCAAAACGATCAACAACTCTTCCGCGATAGTCTTTAAATGATCGATCAATCAACGTATATGCCGATGCCAAAGCAGCATTTCGTTTTCGAATAATGTTATGAGAAGCAAGAATACTTGTAATAGATATAGTGCCTAAGGCAATTGGCAGCGCATATGCCTTAGCAATCTGCACACCCGTCTGTACAAATACGATATACTTATCTTTCTTCATATCATCTTCTGAATAATCAATATCAGAATCATTCTGTGCTTTCTCAAATTCATCCTTGATTATAGTCATTCTTTCTTTGGAATCAGCAATAATGCTTTCCGCCTTTGTTGTAGCCTTGCATGCCGCTACCGTTCCAACAACGCCTGCGGTAATACCCATTATAAGTAATAATTCCGGACTGTGTTTTTTACATTTGAATCCAAATTTATGTACAGCTCTTGATGCTGTTTTAATAATATCTTTTTTCATGTTTTTATCTCCTTAATAATACATATCCATATCTTTTAATGCTTTAATCTGTGTTTCTGATAAACCAACAATGCCTGCCGATTCTCCTGAATCAGTATATTTGAAATATTCACCTTTCTGCGGGTACATATATCTGAACATTGCGTAGTTTGCAACGTCTGCCAAATATTCCAAATTACCGGTTTCCTTGAATTTTGCAAGACATTTTTCAAGACTTCCTATGGCGTCTACGTTACCGGTAGCAAAATTTGCACCGGCACGTCCATATTTATAGTAGCTTTGAACTATTAAATTCTTTCGAATTTTATCAAATGCAGTACTGTAGTCATGCTTTAAAATAGTCTCGCCAGTACCTAAGTCGTTAATATTCATACTGTCCTCCTAATTAAGTAATCTAGCCTTTGGTAGATTTAATATATATCCACCATTTACTCGAACGACTTCCGCGGTTCTAAGATCTGTCCAACCATATTCCATAGCTGTGTAATCACACGACATTTCCACAAGGTCATACATGTCAAACACTCGAACCTGATGATATTCTTCCAAAATATCACACATAGCCTCAAGTAAAGCGTCTGCATCCCCTCTGGTTTCGAGAATAATCTCATCATATGAAAAAATTGATGGTTTAGATTTTTCTTCCGATCTCTTCTCAGATCTATGAGACGCGGAACCGCTGCCATATGATTTGTAAGAAATGTAGCTGGATGCTTTTTTCTGATGTCGACTTTCACCATAAAGTGCCATGTCCAAACCATTTGTAATTATGTTCCATATAGCATCCTTAATATATGGACGTATTACATCGTTAATGGCATACGATTTAATGTCTCTAGCGTCTTCATTCAGAAATTTCTTACAAAACCGTCCGATAGGCCCACTTTTTTTAGTTTTAGCTGTACCAGATATTACTTTTTTATGCTCTCTTTTTGTAACATCCGGTTCTGCTTTTTTTTTCTCTAATTCCGCTTTATATTTATGAGAATTAGGTGTGTACTGTTCATTCATCTTTACGCTCCAATCTCGACAAGCTCAACATTCCCTGGTAAACTGATCCGGGTTGCAGCTGTTCGGTTATTTTTCTTTTTAAACTGATACACAAGGTTACTCTTTGCCTTTTTCTCTGAAACAGCCATCGTCTCACCTCGCCATTTATTAGCAATACACCGATCAAATTCCATAACCGGTCCATTGTATGAGTATTTATTCATCATAGGCTTAATCCTCCAATAAACTTTTAATGCCCTCCAGCAAATCTTCTTTGTCGTTTTTTGCGCGCTCGTTCTTTTCTACAGCTTTTTTCAAGTATTCTTCTGCCTTTAAAATTGCGTCTTTATTCGTAAATAACGTATTAATTGCATTGTATTTCTTGAGTGCTTCATCGCGTTCCGCATTTGCCTCTTTTATTTTTTCAAGACAATCTTTTCGTATCTCAGTGACCGTGTTAGTGCATTCCATATTTGCCATAGCAATGTCAGACTCAGCTTTATTTTTGATCTCGTTCGCTTGAGCAAGAACGTCCTGATTGGCTTTGGCTATTCTCTCGGCATGAAACTTCGCAAATTCTGTAGAATCCATATTTTTCAGCCGTTCAGCATATATCCGATCCTTTTCTACAGCAGCTTCTAATGCTGATTTTTTAAGATCATTTTCTTCCTTAACATGCTCTTTATTGATTTCATACATTTCAGCGTCATGTGTAAGTTTTGTTTCTTTCTTTTCAATGTGGCATCCCACCCAATAAGTGCCGACACCACACGAAAACAACGAAGCACCGATAACCATAAATGCTTTTCCAATTTCTTTAATGGTTTCTGTGTTTATCTTCATAACTAATCCTCCTAACAAAACAAAAAGAGAAATGCCTTGTGTAAGACATCTCTCTTGCTGTTACATAAATATAAATTACTTCTCTGATTCTTTTTCAGGTTCAATCACTTCAGAATCAACAAAGTCTGCATCGTCAGTTGCATCAACTTCTTCAGCTTTCTTTGAATTCTTCTTTTTCTTAATCCATTTAACAAGTTTCGCTGTTCCAACGCCTACTGCTGCTACGGCTATGCCGATAGCAAATCCTAAGGCTGTTGATCCACCTTCCTCGTCATCTTCATAAGAATCAACTTCATTCTCCGTTACTGTAGAAACATCCGTTACTTTCTCTTCATTTACCTCTGTTAATTCTACATTGTTGTTTTCTTCCATAATAATATCCTCCTTGAGATTATTTATTTTTATATGTTTTCATTATAGAAATTGTTTTTTACGCGATTTACCTGCCAAATCTATCAAAGTCGTAGCTTGGTCCGACATTGTAATCGATCACAATACAAGATCGCCCATCGTCAGATATCTGGGACGAGAAACTTAATCCAAGTAAACCATCTCTGCTAATATCCCAACCGAGAGTGTCGCCAATCTGTTTAGATTCTGCGATTCCAAGTTGGTCGTACCATTCATTTAACGACGCATAATTGTAGTTGGTGAGCAGACAATTGAAGTTATTTTTTGCATCTTCAATTTTCTGCATTGTTGACATAAAATACTGATTTGATATAGAATCAAGACAAAGCTGATCGGAGTTATTCGTAACGATCACGTTGCTTTTTTCTACAGGATGCTTAGCTATACGGTCTTTGCTGATAGCATCCTGTATTTCTTTTGTCTTTTCTTCGCCGACAACTTCGACTACTTTATCCTTATACTCTCTAAGTGCCGTTTCCGATATGGAATATGCAGTTGCAAGTGCTGCATTACGTTTTGCACTTACCGTACTTGCACCAATAATACATGCAGCTGACATAATTGTAGTAACTGCCGCAGGAAGATACGGCTTCCATGCTGTTTTTACAACTTCAACAGGTGTTAATTTGTCACCTTTTTCTTTCTCAGCTTCTTCAATCAATCGCAATGCCTTTGGGGTTGCCTTTACCGCCGAAATAGTTGCAGCAAATCCTCCTGCTACCCCAATACCGGTCAGTATTGCAGGGGCTTTTTTTACAAATACCTTCTTTGCACCTTTTGCAAATGTTGTTATGAAGTTTTTCTTCATTTTCTTATTCCTCCTTGTGAAAAATAAAAAGAAGAGCCCTAAGACTCCTCTTCATCATCTTGATTAATGCTTCTTGCATTCAATTTTTCATCGATTTTTGCATCCAATGTCCGCTCGTCAACCCAATCTTTCGTGAGTGTTACTAATAAGCCTACACCTGATGCTACTATTCCGATGATCTTTAATACTTTTGAATTCATAGCATTTGTCCTCCTTTCTCATTATAGCCTTTGTGTTTTTTGCGAATTTACTGCCATCCGCAAAGCCAATCTTCGTCAGGTTCAAAAATACAATTTATTGCATACATTGGTTCCCCGTTATGAGTACGTTTCATTTTTGTATGCTCAAAATCAAGCCAGTATGCTCCAGAATCAATAGACCATCCTGCATTATCCCCGTCAGGAATCTCTTTTAATCCGAGAAAATCCAGATATTCATTGATCGATATAAAACCACCCAAAACATAATTCCGGTTAAGATGGTATTCTGCATCCATTACAGTACGTTCGTATGCTCGGAATGTCTGATGGGATATTGGTTCATAAAAAAGTATCTTTTTATCCGGCTGATCAAAATCAATCGCATGATAGGTGCAATGCTCCCTTGCTACGGCATCTCTAACTTCTTTGTCTGCATCACTACCGTAAATATCAATAAGTTTTGATCGATATTCGTTAAATGATTCTGTTACTAACGAACATGCCGCAGATAATGAAGTCTGTCGTTTCTCGTTGACCACGCAAGATACCACAATAGATGCTATGGTTAATGATCCTGTAATAATTGTAGGTATATAAGCTGGTGTAGCAGTTTTAGCCATCTGAAGCTTAGTCATCGGTTTGTCATTTTTTTCATTTGCATCATCGATCAATCGTAAAGCTTTAGGTGTATCATGTATTGCACTGATACCAGTTGCCACAACACCTATAATACTAATCGATGCGATAATTGTTGATGAGTGTTTCTTTGCAAATGCTCCTATGGTTGGTATAATTCCTTTCATGGTTCCTCCTTAATTTTTATTAATAAAAAATAAAAGACGAATCCATAATGAATCCGCCTTTTTGCTTTTATTTTCTTCTTTTAATAAGCCATCTGCCAAGCAATATTAAGAACCCTATACATACAATCACATCTCCAAATATCAGTATAAATGCACTACCTCCAACTGAGACAGCTACAATTACAACTGCTGTAAGGATCAGTATTGTCAGTAATATAATTGTTAATAATATCATTTCATCACGCTCCTTTGCTTTTTCTTCATTAAATGAATTGCATTTCACGCGATAAAACAAAAAGAAGAGCCCTAAGGCTCCTCCTCTGAAGTATCAATGTTTTTGTTCTTATGCTCTGATATTTTGTCTTTAATTATTGAATATATAGGCTGTGAAAATATAATTACAAAACATAACATTGTATAGATAATACATCCAAACCAATGCTTTTTGTAAAATTCGTTACCCGCTTTCCGCAGTTCAATATAATCCTTTATAAATTTTTTCATACTAATACCTCCTTAAAAATATAAACATTAATTTCTCATAAAGTGGTATGTATTTCACGCGATAAAACAAAAAGAAGAGCCCTAAGGCTCCTCCTCATACTGTTTATTAATAGTTTCTACAGTTCCTTCAGCCATTTCCGCTATAAATTTCGTTCGCAATTTATGCTTACCATCATTATTACTACAAAGGTCAATTACTTCAACTGGGCTATATTCGTCGTTATACTTTGCCATTACGCCAAGCATATAACCTTTCCCCATGTCATAGAATAATTGACATGCTCCATAAATAATTGCTCCAATAATACAATTTTTTGCCACTTTTTTCATAGTAAATAGCCTCCTTTGCTTTTTCTTCATTAAATGAATTGCATTTCACGCGATAATTCAAATGTTAGATCGGTCAAAGCATGTCTCCCAACGCTCTTTAGGTATAGGTTTCATTTTTAATGCCCACATTATTTGACGAATAGTTACAGTCGGATATAAACCGCCTGATACCTCACCTGATTTACTGTCAAAAAACTCTTTAAATCCAGGATGTAAATATAATACATCTGTAAGCCATGGATCTATTTCAGTCCACCATGTTTTCTTCGTAACCGGATCATATCTTTGCTGTATCACAGCTAAACCTGCACGACCAATCTTATATAAAGTACATTGCGAATATACCGGATGGTCACATCTGTATGTTTCGCCATACATGGATGTATATTTTCGAGGCTTTTCGAAATGATATCGCATCATGAATGCCTCCGAGATTTCTTATTACTCGGTGATTTTATGCCAAGTAATTCCTTTATTGTTGACGAAAGCAGCAACTGGTTGTCAGCCATCTGTATGTATAATCTCGCAAGATCATTAATTCTCTTCTCTAATTCTTCAATTTTATTATTTTCATCCATTTTTATTTTCTCCTTTCAAAAAATAAAGACCCAATGTATTTCTACACTGAGTCTTCACTCGATCATGTTTTCATGTTTTTACTTCTTAGGTAATAACTTATTTACAAATCCTTTGCCAAGAAGAGTCGTAGGCATATATCCTTCACTCTCATACTTAAATGTGTAATGTGTACCCCAGATTACGGTTACCACTGGCACGCCAATTTCCAGTATCTTTATACCGCGATCAATCCATTTATCCCATTTTCTACTTTTAGTCTCTGCCTGCTGCTTATCGATTTCTGCTTCTGCCCGCATTCTTTCGATTCTAAGTTCTTCATCATGCCGACTTTTTTCCATCTCAAGCTGCATCTGCTTTACCTCAAGCTCTTTGAGTTTAATGGTTTTCTCGGTAAGTACTGCAATATTGTCTACCGCTTTTCCGTACGCATCAGTATTAATCTCCACATTCTGTATAGCGCTAATGCCGCTACTAATCTCTTCATCAAATGTTTTAATTAATTTGTCTTTCTCCATGTTTACCTCCTAAAAATATAATTTTTACATGTTCCATTAAACGGTATGTTAATCCTGCGAATTGCTTCGCTCTAATATGATTCGCTTTTTATCAAGCAGATTGGCGTTTTGTGGAATTCGAACTGTGATCGTATACTCTCCCGGTTCTTCGATTTCATCCACCGGAACAAGCATAAATTTACCATATGTGGTTTTATAATGATGAACCGCACAGGTAGTCGTACTACCAATTATTGCTCCAATCATTAAACCGATCCAAAGCATATATTTATCCTCCTTTCGCTATTGTATAAATATAAATGTTTTTGCCGTCACCTGAGTACGGAAAAATAAAAGAGAACCGGATTCGAACCGATATCCCTGAATATACATCCAGTGTTTTACCATTAAACTATTCTCTCATAATACAAATTGTAAATTGCGCGAAAAAATAAGAGAGCCCTTAGTTAGGACTCTCCCTCGTCTGTGAAATTTGCATACACAAATAATATAAATATGATTCCAGGCATCAATATCGTCTGTGCCCATAAACCCCACGATAATGTTTCACCATTACATGAATGAATGTTAATAAACAACACCAAAACACTTAAAATCCATAAAATTATTTTTGTTTTTCGCATAATAACTCACTCCTTTCAATACAGGAGCTGTAAGATACGCGAAAAAACGAAAGGGCCTGTAATCAAAATTACAAGTCCTCCCGATAACCCTTTATGCTTCAATATCTTTCTGAGTATCATCAATCAAATTATTAAGCTTAACCAATGCACTTTTCTCATCGCCATTGTTCAAAAGCTCTCTGATTTCTTTCAGATCTCTCAATAATTTTCTACTGAATGCAATAAATTCTTTCATGTTATCTTCCATGTTACTTGCCTCCTTTTCTGACAAGCCCTTTCTATTAAGATAAGGACGATAGTATAACATATTATAAATCATCCTTTCATAATAGTCACTGCAAAATTAGCGAAAAAATAAGAAAGAGTCCGTGATTAGGACTCCTTCCCATTTACTTACTATAAACTTCTTTTTCAAGTTTATCTACTTTGATAATTGCGAGTGCTAAAGCATCTGTCATAACATCAATCAACTCTTTCTGAATATTAACCTCAGCCTCGAGTCGTTTAATTTTATCCTTCAGTTTAGCATCTTTCTTTTTACTCATAATAACATCCTCCTTAAAAATATAAGTTTATTGTTTTCATTACAGGAGCTGTTATTTTCGCGACTTATCAAGTAGATAAAAGAACTTCCTATACCGGTTGTAGTATGTATCTTTAGAACACGGAATTTCTAACCTAGCTTTAAGCGTTTCATAGGATAGCCCTTCTGTTATTCCTTTGAAAATATAAATACCCAAGTCGGGATCTGCTTCATATACGGCATCTTTAATCATATCCATACGAACTGAATAATACATTCTTTTTTCTGCAACAT
This sequence comes from Coprococcus sp. HCN-4056, assembly GCF_037892645.1. Taxonomy (NCBI): domain Bacteria; kingdom Bacillati; phylum Bacillota; class Clostridia; order Lachnospirales; family Lachnospiraceae; genus Coprococcus; species Coprococcus sp. HCN-4056. The sequence continues at coordinate 548,105 of NZ_JBBKBL010000002.1, forward strand.
CGAAGGTTGGATCTCCATATCCGGTTGGCTTTGTAAGGAGTTTCCCAGGTGCCGAAGAAAACCCATTCAAGGATGTATACTCTTGATTCCATATCGGATATTGTAGGCAAAAATGCTTCAATTCATAATACCGGTGTTTTTCCAACCAATACTCATTCTTTTTTGATAGTTCAGGTCTTATTACTGTACTCATATCTTCCGTTCTCCTTTCCAGACATAGCCCGTATCTTCCCATAGTTTCTTTGGTGAAATATAAAAATTGATACGCCCGTATCTTGAATCCATTTCTTCCAATTTTGTCACCATAGCACCATTTCTAGTGGCTCGTCCAATAGGTAGCCATCCACATACAATACCGGTTCGTACCCAATTAGCATCTTTGCCATATACTTTAGCTGCTACAGCTACTGGAACCGAACCTTCTGCAAATATAACTTCGCTCATTCGCTATCACCTCCTAGCAATAACCATTCTAGGATAATGACTACTATTTTGTTAAACGGACTTGAGTGGTAAATTTTGGAAATATCAGTCTAATTTACCCTTATCGTGTTCTTTTTTCCACTCTTTGATGGTTGTTTCACTTGGATAATCTTCAAAACCAAGCGTTTCGTTTGTGATGGTACCGTCAAGTACACCGCGTATAATTTCAGCATCGTATTGCTTAAACGGAAAGATTTCTTCCGGAATTAATCGATGAATTTTAAAACATTTCTTACACTTAAATCTTTTCATTTTTATGCGTTTCACGTTTCCATTTTCAATTTTGACCATTCTATTCACTTGATCGTAGTACTTTAGCTCCCCTCCACAATAAGGACATTCTAATTTATACCCCTGTATCATATACACCCCGAAATTCTATCCTAGATTAGAAAATATAAACCCCACAAAAGAAAAATGTAGGAGTTGACAAACTTCTACACCGTAGTATATGATACATTAAAATTTTTATTCAGAAAGGAGAAACTAACATGTTAATAAAATGTCCAGAATGCGAACTACAAGTTAGCGATAAAGCAGTTGTATGTCCTCACTGTGGTTTTGTGATTAACCATAAGCAGCTTCGAAAAGTTAACGTGGCCTCTAAAAGGCGTCGCTTACCAAATGGATTTGGTCAGATAACGGAATTGAAGAACAAAAACCTACGCAATCCATTTCGTGCATATGTTACTGTTGGAAAAGATTCTCAAGGTAGATGCATTCAACGTCCATTAAAACCTCAAACCTATTTTCCTACATATAACGAGGCTTATGCTGCGCTTATCGAATACAACAAAAATCCATATGATCTTGATCGTGATTTAACAGTCAAGCAACTATATGAAAAATGGATCGACACATACTTTAAAACATTAAAAAGTAAATCAGGAACCCGAACCATTACGTCAGCTTGGCGATATTGTTCTACAATTTACGATATGCGGGCTAAAGACGTTCGAGCCAGGCATATTAAGGGATGTATGGATAACGGCACCGTAACTGATAAAAATGGTGTTAAGCATGCCTCAGCTAATACGAAAGAAAAAATAAAGTCCATGTTTAATTTGATGTTTGATTATGCTCTTGAATTTGAGTTAGTGGATAAGAATTATGCCAGAACATTCAAGTTATCCGATGAGGTCGTAAATGAAGCCGAAGAGGCAAAGAAACCTCACATCGATTTTACTGATGAAGAAATTCAAACATTATGGAATCACGTTGATGATTTGCAGTATGTAGATATTGTGTTATTCCAATGCTATTCCGGTTGGAGACCTCAAGAAATTGGGTTGCTTGAATTAAAAAATGTTGATTTAGAAAATGGATTTATTACTGGCGGAATGAAGACACCGGCGGGGATTGACCGCTTAGTTCCTATTCATCCAAAAATAAAAGCCATTGTAGAAAGAAACTATACTCTTGCTCAAGAAATAGGCAGCGACTATTTATTTAATTGCACGGATACTCATACACATCGCAGTTCATATAAAATGACCTACGATAAGTATAGGCATAGATTTGATGATATATGCCAAGCTCTTGAGCTAAATCCAGAGCATCGAGCTCATGATCCAAGAGTACAATTTATAACCATGGCTAAGCGTTATGGTGTAGACGAATATGCTGTCAAATACATGGTAGGTCATCAGATCAAAGATGTAACTGAAGCAATCTACACAAAACGCAAGCCAGAATGGTTACAAACTGAAATAAGAAAAATAAAATAGCCTGTTTATGATGTAGGAGTACGGTGTAGGAGTAATGTAGGAGTAATGTAGGAATGACCCACTTTTTACTCCATTTTACCACTACACCACACTCTGAAATTTGGCTTATTTCCTAGTTTTTTTAGAACTTACCAGCCTTTGCTGCTTCCTCTACAGAAACAGCTACAGCAACTGTCATACCAACCATAGGGTTGTTACCAGCACCGATCAGACCCATCATTTCTACATGAGCAGGTACGGATGATGAACCAGCGAACTGAGCGTCACTGTGCATACGTCCAAGTGTATCTGTCATACCGTAGGAAGCAGGACCTGCTGCCATGTTATCTGGGTGAAGTGTACGACCTGTACCACCACCTGAAGCAACTGAGAAGTACTTCTTTCCTAACTCGTTACATTCCTTCTTGTAAGTACCAGCTACCGGATGCTGGAAACGAGTTGGGTTTGTTGAGTTACCGGTGATAGATACATCAACACCCTCTTTGTGCATGATAGCAACACCTTCTGGTACAGAGTTTGCACCATAGCAGTTAACCTTTGCACGAAGTCCTTCTGAGTAAGACTTTCTGAATACTTCTTTAACTGTGTTTGTATATGGATCATACTCAGTCTCAACAAATGTGAAACCGTTAATTCTTGAAATAATCTGAGCAGCATCCTTACCAAGACCGTTTAAGATAACACGAAGTGGCTCTTTACGAACTTTGTTAGCTTTCTCTGCGATACCGATCGCACCTTCTGCTGCTGCGAATGACTCATGTCCTGCTAAGAAACAGAAGCACTTTGTCTCTTCTTCCAGTAACATCTTACCAAGGTTACCATGTCCAAGACCAACCTTACGTGTATCAGCAACTGAACCTGGAATACAGAATGACTGAAGGCCTTCACCGATTGCTGCTGCAGCTTCTGAAGCCTTTCTGCAGTTCTTCTTGATTGCGATTGCTGCACCTACTGTGTATGCCCAGCATGCATTCTCAAAACAAATAGGCTGAATGCTCTTTACCTGATTGTATACGTCTAAACCAGCATCCTTTGTGATCTTCTCTGCCTCTTCGATTGAGGAGATACCGTAGCTGTTTAATACTTCATTAATCTGTTTGATTCTTCTTTCATATGATTCAAATAATGCCATTATATCGTTACCTCCTTCTATTATTTCTCAATCTCTTTGTCTGTACGTGGGTCGATGAGTTTAACTGCATCTGCAACACGTCCATACTGTCCACATGACTTCTCATAAGCTGTGTTAGGGTCATCACCCTTCTTAATGAAATCAGTCATCTTACCAAGGTTAACGAATTTATATCCAATGATCATACCTTCTTCATCAAGAGCGATAGCATTTACATATCCTTCAGCCATCTCAAGGTATCTAGGACCCTTCTTTAATGTACCGTACATAGTACCAACCTGTGAACGAAGTCCCTTACCAAGATCTTCAAGACCAGCACCGATAGCAAGTCCATCCTCTGAGAATGCACTCTGTGAACGACCGTATACGATCTGTAAGAATAACTCTCTCATAGCTGTGTTGATAGCATCACAAACAAGGTCTGTGTTAAGAGCTTCCATAACTGTAAGTCCCGGAAGGATCTCTGCTGCCATAGCTGCTGAATGAGTCATACCTGAACATCCAACTGTCTCAACTAATGCTTCCTGAATAATTCCTTCCTTAACATTTAATGTCAGCTTGCAGGCACCCTGCTGTGGTGCACACCAGCCAATACCATGTGTAAAGCCTGAAATATCCTTTACTTCTTTTGCCTGTACCCATTTTGCTTCTTCTGGAATTGGAGCACATCCATGATGTACGCCCTGTCCAACTGGGCACATGTTTTCAACTTCCTGTGAATAAATCATTGTGAATCTCCTTTCGAAATATGAAAATCTGCTTAAAGCGGTTATGAATATCTATTCTTTTTTCGTAACCATCAGACATATTTTCTCATAAACCGTCAATTAAGTCTATACCAATTAATAAAAAATATCAATAAGTTTGTCTAAAAATTTGCCATGTTTTTAGATTCATATTATAATTATTTTGGTTTGCTTTTATCTTTTTAGATTTCGGTAAACCAATCCTACATTGTATAAAGAAAAGAGGAATACATATGCGTTTTATAGATCTACATGTCCATACAACTGCTTCGGATGGTTCTTTTACTCCATCTGAAGTGTGCCAGATGGCTCTTGATAAGGGACTTGCCGCTCTGGCGATCACCGACCACGATACGGTTGATGGAGTCCCGGAAGCAATCCGGTTCATGGAAAATCATCAGCCGGCCCCGGATACACAGGATCCTCTTCCTATGGAATTGATTCCCGGTATCGAACTTTCGTGCAACTATGGTTCACGTGAGATCCATATTCTGGGCTTCTATATGGACTATACCAATCCCGGACTTCTTGCTGAATTGAACGCTTTAAAAGATGCACGTTTTAATCGAAATGTGGAAATGTGCAAGCTGTTTCAGCGTGACGGCATCGATATGACCATTGAAAAACTTCAAGAGGGAAATCCGGATACAGTCATTACCCGTGCACATTTTGCAAGAGTTCTGATTGAGGACGGCATTGTCAAGAACAAGGATCAGGCATTTAAAAAATACCTTGGCGAAAAATGCAGATACTATCTTCCGAAACCGGAGGTCACATGTGAACGTGCTCTCTCGATCATCAACCAATATGGCAAATGTGCAGTTCTCGCACATCCATTACTCTATAAGCTTGGTTATAACCAGATTGAGGAATTACTGGACTATCTGAAACCACTTGGGTTAAAGGGCTTAGAAGCTTATCATTCTTCTAATAATTCCTATGAGAGCGGAAAGCTCCGGGCGATTGCAGACAGACATGACTTGTTTGTCTCCGGCGGTACGGATTTCCACGGTGTGATCAAACCGGACATCTCTCTCGGAACCGGTCGCGGCGGTATGCGGATCACCACAGGAATTCTGGACAATATTAAAGCGCATCTTTTTTGAAGAACAGAAAAAAATCTCCATATTCAGATTTTCTACTGAACATGGAGATTTTTCTGTTCTGACATCTTCTTATTAAAAAGATATTCTTTATTTCTTTTCCTTATCTTCTTCCACTACTGCTGCATTCTTCTTTTCAAGCTCAGCAACTGCATTCTTATGCATTGGAATACGACAGTTCTTGTTATTACCAAACTCAACAATGATAGTTGTGTCATCTACAATATCAAGGATTGTGCCATAGAAACCACTGGTTGTCATAATATTGTCACCCGGTTCCATCTGGTTATGCATTTCCTCTGTCTTAGCCTTCTGCTTCTTCTGTGGACGGATCATCATGAAGTAGATAATTGCAGCAAAGATCAGGATATATACAACGATAAACATTGTGCTGCCTGAACCTGAACCCGATGCTGTACTACTGCTTAAAACCATTCCTAATGTGTTCATAATATTCTCCTTCTAAACTTCATTTGATGTTAAACTCTCTATCATAGACTTTTTATACGATGCATATGAGCCTTCTTCGATAGCCTGTCTAATCTCTTTCATCATATTATTATAAAAATACAAATTATGCAAGACGCAAAATCTCATACCAAGCATTTCATTTGCCTTTAACAGATGTCTGATATAACCTCTGCTGTAATGCTGACATGCCGGACATCCGCAGCCTTCTTCAATCGGTCTGTCATCTGTCTCATATTTTGCATTCTTCAGATTCAGTTTTCCATGTTTTGTGTATACATGTGCATGTCGTCCGTTTCTGGATGGATATACACAGTCAAAGAAATCCACACCACGGTCAACTGCTTCGAGTATATTGATCGGCGTTCCGACACCCATCAGATAAACCGGCTTATTCTCAGGAAGATATGGCACGGTTACATCCAGAATATGATACATTTCCTCCGCTGTCTCTCCAACAGCCAATCCACCAATAGCATACCCCGGCAGATCCAGCTCTGCAATTCTTTTTGCATGGTCAATACGAATATCCTCATATACTGCGCCCTGATTGATTCCGAATAGCATCTGTTCCTTATTGATCGTATCCGGCAGGCTGTTTAAACGTGTCATCTCTGCCTTACAGCGCTCCAGCCAACGATAGGTTCTGGCAACCGAATTCTCCACATAAGAACGTTCCGCCTTTGCAGGTGCACACTCGTCAAACGCCATTGCGATCGTAGATGCAAGATTAGACTGGATCTGCATACTTTCCTCCGGTCCCATGAATATCTTGCGTCCATCTACATGCGAGTTAAATGTAACGCCTTCTTCCTTAATCTTTCGAAGTCCTGCAAGCGAGAACACCTGAAATCCGCCGGAATCCGTAAGAATTGGACGATCCCAATACATAAACTTATGTAAACCGCCCATTTTCTTCACAACCTCATCACCCGGTCTTACATGTAAATGATAGGTGTTTGATAATTCAATCTGACAGCCGATTTCTTTCAGATCTGTCGTAGCAACTGCACCTTTGATCGCAGCAGCAGTTCCCACATTCATGAATACAGGAGTTTCCACTGTACCATGAACAGTCGTAAAGGTAGCTCTTTTTGCTCTGCCATCTTTACAAATAATTTTATACATAATTACTCATTCTCCTTTAATATTCTTTCTCTATAATGCCCCAGTCTGAACGGAAATGCAACAGTTTCTTCTTATTAATTTTGTTCCTATCCATAATACGGTTGAAAATTGTAACATTTGTACCAAATATAATGACTATTTATTATTTACTCACTCTATTTTTAGTCATATTTACTTGTTTTTTATCAATTTTCATCGTCCTTTACCGAACCTTTACCGAAAAATATTGACTTTTTGTGCAATCTTCCTATAATGATAAACGGAAAAAAAATATTATAAATAAGAAGAGATACTACCATATGATTTTCAGGTATCTCTCAAGAAGGAGGAAACATGTTAGCATCCATCTTAGCAGTAACCATCTTCCTGGCTATGTTTGTGCTGATCGTTCTTGATAAGATCGAACATTATCTTATAACGCTGGGCTGTGGATTACTCACCATCATCTTTGTCCTTGGTATCTGTCTGCACAGTGGACAGGCTATCATGGAAGTGTTAAACGTTAAAAGCATTTTTACAACCAGCTTCTGGCATACAGTTGGACAAGCATCTGAAGATTCCAACGGTATCAGCTGGGCGACCATTATTTTTATCGCCGGTATGATGGTCATGGTTGAAGGTATGAAACGTGCAGGTTTCTTTACATGGCTCTGCATGCTGATTGCAAAGCTTGTACGATACAGAATTGTTCCAATTCTAATCACCTTTATGATCCTGTCAGCATTTCTTTCTATGTTCATTGCAAGTATCACGGTTATTCTGTTCCTTGCAGCTGTAACAGTAGAACTCTCACAATTATTAAAATTCAATCCGGTTCCAATGATCTTGGCAGAAGTCTTCTGCTCCAACCTCGGTGGAACTGCTACCGTCTGTGGTGATCCACCAAACATCATCATCGGTACCTCACTTGGATTTTCATTCTTTGATTTCCTGACAAATACAGGTGTATTTGTTCTTATTTCACTGGTAATTATGATTGTCTATTTTTATCTTGCTTTTCGTAAGGAATTAAAGCAAAATGAAGGTGGGGTTGATACCTCAACAATACCAAGTCCTTCAGAAGCAATTACAGACAAATCCGGATTTATCTTCAGCTGTGTTATTTTCCTGCTTTCTGTTGTTCTGCTTCTTACACAGACACAGACAGGGCTGACAGTTGCTGCGATTGGTGTTATAATAGCTATAATCACACTGATCTGTTCCGGCAGACATGGACTGGAACTTTTAAAGAAGATTGATTACAAGACACTCTTATTCTTTATTGGTTTATTTGTTGTCGTTGGTGGTTTGGAGCAGACCGGTATTCTGGAAGTCATTGCAAAATTCATCAAAAACGTCAGCGGTGGAAATATGTATATCATGGTTGCTATTATCATCTGGCTCTCAGCTATCTGCAGTGCCTTTATCGATAATGTTCCATTTGCTGCTACTATGGTTCCTGTTATCAAAGAACTTGCAGCAGGTAATGGTGGGGTTCTTGCCGTCCTTGCCTATTCATTAGCCATTGGTACAGATATTGGTGGAAATGCAACACCTATCGGTGCTTCCGCAAATGTTGTTGGTACTTCAGTAGCTGCTAAAGCAGGTCATCCAGTCGGATGGGGCGAATATTGTAAGAAGATGGCTCCTGCTACTATTCTTGTTATGATCATTTGTACACTCGGTGTATTTATTCGATATAACAGCGTCTTCTAAAAAACTTACATATTTTTAGGGAGGTTATAAAATATGGACAAACAGGTTATTATCACAATCGGTCGTGAATATGGAAGTGGCGGACATGTAATTGCTCAGGACATTGCAAAACGTTTTAATGTCCCATATTACAATCGTAATCTAATTGAAGAAGTTGCAAAACAGAATAATTTTGATACAGATAATATTAAAGACTATGATGAGTCACCTAGAAAATATCTGTTCTCTCGTACCGTTCAGGGATACAGCAATTCTCCGGAAGAGATTCTTGCCGGTCTTCAGTTCGATTTTATAAAAGAAAAGGCAGCATCCGGAGAATCCTTTGTAATTGTTGGCAGATGTGCCGACTATGTATTAAAGGATATGGATTGTGTAGCTTCATTCTTTATTGTTGCTGATAACGAAGCAAAGTTACAGCGTACTATGGAAACCAAGCAGTTATCCCAACGTGATGCTGAAGCTACGATCAAACGTCATGACCGTAACAGAAAAACATATTACAAGGATCACACTGATATGGAATGGGGCAACAGTAAGAACTATGATATGACGATCAATTCAACCGTCCTGGGCTTCAAAAAGACCGCCGATATCATTGAAGATTTTGTAAAAACAAAATTTGATCTGTAATTCCTAATTTACTGACAAAAACAAAGCCGGGTATGAAATATCATATCCGGCTTTCTGCTTTATTCATATCTCTCGTCAATTACACGTTTTGTTTTCTTTTCACTTCTTGGAAGCACCCCAATCTCTACAACCTTAACAAGTGGGGTAAATCCAATCCGACTCTTTACTCTCTCTGCAATACGCTTAGATAACTCTACGAAATCTACGCTTCCATCCGTCTCTACATAGATTCTCATTGTATCTTTTCCATCCAGATGGGAGATGCGAATCTGATATTCACTTGATAATTCAGGGAATTCCTTCAATACTTCTTCAATCTGGCTTGGGAATACATTTACACCCTTGATTTTCATCATATCATCCGTTCTTCCCATAATCACACCTAACCTTGGATGCTTGCATCCACATGGGCACTCTCCCGGAATAATTCTTGAAAGATCATGTGTACGATAACGAATCAGAGGTGCACCCTCTTTTACAAGCGTTGTTATAACAATCTCACCCATTTCGCCATCCGGAACCGGCTCTAAGGTTACAGGATCAAGAATCTCGATATAGATATAATCATCCCAGTAATGCATACCGTTGTCATATTTACAGCTGATTCCGATACCCGGTCCATAGATCTCTGTCAAACCATAGATGTCATATAATTCAATTCCCAGTTCCTCTGAGATACGTTTTCTCATCTTTTCGCCCCAGCGTTCAGAACCGATCACACCCTTCTTCAGGCAAATCTTATCTTTGATACCACGTTTCTCGATCTCCTCTGCAAGAAGAAGTGCATAGGAAGACGTCGAACAAAGGACAGTAGATTTCATGTCCTGCATCATCTGAAGCTGTTTATCCGTATTTCCCGGTCCCATAGGTATGACCATAGCACCCAACTTCTCTGCTCCATTCTGGAAGCCGATTCCTGCCGTCCAGAGTCCATATCCCGGTGTGATCTGAATACGATCCATATTCGTGATACCTGCAAGCTCATAACAACGCTTGAACATGATTGCCCAGTCATCTACATCCTTTGCTGTGTATGGAATAATAACCGGAAGTCCTGTTGTTCCTGATGATGAATGGATACGAACGATCTCACTTTCCGGTGCTGTCATTAAACCAAGTGGATATGCATCTCTCAGGTCTTTTTTTTCTGAAAATGGAAGCTTCTTAAAATCCTCTGGTGTCGAAATTCTTGTGATTCCTGCTTCCTCCAGCTTCTTTCCATAAAAACTTTCAGCCTTAATCAATGCTTCGATCTGTTTATTGACCTGACTGATCTGTAACTCTGAAATCTCCATTATTTATCCTCCAAACTTTCTATTTTATAAAATATTTTTATTGTATATAATCAAGTGCTCTGAAATTCAGCTCATGTAATTTTTCCGGCAATCTTTTTATCAAAGCCTGTTTGATATCTTCTTTTTCAAGTCCAAGCATACCGGTCGAGATTGCGGCTCCCAGCATCAAGACATTTAACACCTTTGCAGACCCAAGAGTTTCACATGCCTGATCTGTATCGATCACCAAAACCTGATCTACCTGTGTCTTCAGATATTCGATCATAGCTGCTCCGTTATAACCGGTCTTCGCCAGCGATGCTGTAACCGGCATAACCGCACGATTGCTGACAACTACTGCTCCGTTTTTTTTCAGATAAGGAAGCATCCGCACCGTTTCTCCCGGTTCAAATCCCAGGATCATATCTGCTGTTCCTTTTGCTATCATTGGTGAATACAGATTTTCACCCATTCTTACGTGGCTGAATACGCTTCCTCCGCGCTGTGCCATACCGATCGTTTCCGCACTCATAACCGGGATTCCTTTCTCCATAGCTGCGGCTGCGATCAGCTTGGATGCAAGCACCGTTCCCTGTCCACCGACACCACACAGAATAATATTCTTATTCATTATGCCTGCCCCCTTTCTTCTTGTCCGTCCCCGATTGCATGTACCGGGCAGAGTTGACTGCACAAAGTACACCCTGTACAGAGACTTTCATCGATACAAACCTTGCCTTCAAATGTGTAAAGTGCCGGACAACCGATCTCTCTGATACATTTCTGGCAACCTATACATGCATCTGTATCTATATGCATACATCTGGACGACTTCGTAATGGCTATACATGGAGATTTGAAAATAATTGCCTTCACACCCGGTTCTGCTGCAACACGCGCAACTGTCTGTACCGCTGCTTCATGCTCAAATGGATTGATCGTCTCTACTGTCTTAAGACCAATTCCCTTTAAGATACCAACAATATCAATCTTATTTACAATATCTCCCATCATCGTATGTCCGGTTCCAGGATGTGGCTGGTGTCCTGTCATAGCCGTCGTGGAATTATCAAGAACGATCAATGTCATATCTGCCTGATTATAAACCGCATTTACGACACCGGGAATTGCTGACGCGAAGAATGTAGAATCTCCAACAAATGCAAAACATGTCGTATCCGGTTCTGTATGATAAACACCCTGCGCAATTCCAAGCCCTGCACCCATACACAGACAAGTGTCAACCATATCAAGCGGCATGGCATTTCCAAGTGTATAACATCCGATATCTCCACAAAAGATTGTCTTCTTTCCCTTCATAGCGCATTTTACATCATAAAAGGAAGCACGATGAGGACAACCTGCACATAATACAGGTGGACGTACCGGAAGCTCCGGCATCTCTGCCAACTCTTCCGACTGATTGTTCTTTTCACCTGCGGTAAGCGCCTTGTACCGGTCTGCTGCAATACCCTGATCCAATAAGAACTGTGTGATACTGTCCTTTACACTGTCAATCGTGTTCTCACCTGAGGCTGCTACATGACCGGTCAGCTTACCATAGATCTTTACCGGGAGATGATATTTGCCCGCTATATAGGTAAGCGCACGTTCGATCACCGGATCTAATTCTTCCACACATAAAACTGCATCTAACTGTTCCAGATATTCAACTGCTTTTCGTTCCGGGAACGGAAACGGGGTCGCTACTTTAAATATCGCTATTTTTTCTGCATCGTCTCCCAGGGCTTCCATTGTATATGTATAATTGATTCCACCGGTTGCAATACCAAATCTTGTCTCTATCTTCCTGCTCACAACATTTCTGCCATATTCAGAAAAGGCATCCCCCAGCTCGACATTTCGCTTTTCAATATTACGATGTGCCTGAAAGGACAGCTTCGGGAAAATAACCCACCGTTTGGAATCTTTCACAAATCCCTCCGATTCATTCTTTTTGTATTCTGCTGCATCCTTTACTTCAATCGTTGCATATCCATGACACACTCTTGTTGTCGGTCTTAAAAATACCGGTGTTTTATATTTTTCCGAGTACTCAAAGGCCTCCTGTACCATTTCATAAGCTTCCTGTGCCGATGTAGGATCAAAGCATGGAACCTTTGAAAATGCTGCAAATGTTCGCGTATCCTGTTCTGTCTGTGATGAGATTGGACCCGGATCATCGGCAACCAGAATCACCATACCGCCTTTTACTCCCACATACTCCAGACTCATCAACGGATCAGATGCCACATTTAATCCGACCTGCTTCATTGTTACCATAACTCTCGCTCCTGAATAAGCAGCACCGGCTGCTACCTCCATGGCAACCTTCTCGTTAACCGACCATTCTACATAACAGTCATTTGTTCTGTTCTTTGCAACCGTCTCAAGTACCTCTGTCGATGGCGTTCCCGGATATCCGGAAATCAAATTTACCCCGGCAGCAATTGCCCCAAGCGCAATTGCTTCATTTCCCATTCGAAATTCCTTATGCATCTTTCTAACTCCTGTAATAATCTTGTGAATGATTTTTATTATAAATCTTTAAAATGAAATTCTTTCTTTCCTGTTGCATAATCATCTACAATCTGTCCACATCCAAACAGCTTGTATTTATAAGTAACAAGCCCTTCCAGACCAACCGGACCTCTTGCGTGGATCTTTCCTGTACTGATTCCAACCTCTGCACCAAAACCATAACGGAAACCATCCGCAAACCTAGTTGAACAATTCTGATAAACTCCGGCAGAATCTACCATCTGCATAAATAATTCTGCAGTTTCCGCATTTTCGGTAATGATACTGTCTGTATGATGGGAACCGTATTTATTGATATGTGCGATCGCATCATTTACCGTATCTACAATCTTAACAGAAACAATCAGATCCAGATATTCTTTGAACTCCTGTTCACCGATTGTCTCTCCGCCAATCAGATCTGTTACTTCCTTTGTTCCACGAAGCGTAATTCCATTTTCCTTTAATGCTTTTGCAAGAACCGGAAGAAATTTTCCTGCTATATCTCTATGGATCAACAAAGTTTCCACTGCATTACATGCTGCTGTATACTGGGTCTTTGCATCGATAATAATTGGAATCGCTTTATTTGGATCATAATCTCTATCTACATAAATATGACAGATTCCATCTGCATGTCCCATAACAGGAATCTTTGTATGATTCATAATATACTGAACGAAACTGTTCGATCCTCTCGGTATCAGAAGGTCAACCGTCTCATGACACGACAGAAGTTCATCAATCTCACTGTGCTGCTCTGCCTGAAGCATACAATCTGCCGGCAACCCTGCATCTATTATACTATCATGTATAATCTGAAACAGGATACGATTGGTATATGTTGTCTCCCTACCACCCTTTAGTATCGCACAATTTCCACTCTTAATACAAAGAGATGATATCTGAACAAGTGCGTCCGGTCTTGCTTCAAAAATAACTCCGATAACACCAATCGGACAGCTGACACGATTCAGAACTAATCCCTCATCCAACTGGCGTTTTAATGTCACCTTTCCTAATGGATCAGGCAGAGCAACTAACTGCTCAATTCCTTTTATAACATCTCTTAGTTTTCCCTCATCAAACTTCAAGCGTTTCTTCACTGCCTGTGCAATATGATCTTCTTCTGCCGCTGCCAGATCTCGTTTATTCTCTTCAAAAATCTTTGCCGCATTTGCCCTTAAATTCTCTGCAACCAGTAGAAGTGCTTTATTTCTCTGTTCTACCGAAGAAGCTGCCAGATAAGGTGCTGCCGCTTTCATTTTTATTGTTTCTTCTTTTATTCCCATACCTTTTTCAATAGCTGCCTGCTATTATCGTTCCTTTCTATTACAATACATCTGTAATTATTGTTCTTGTTTATCTGATATAATATATCAGATATATACCCTTTTTCGCACTGTTTATGTATGATTCACCATATCTATTTTATAGATTTATGTATGTAATTGCAATAAAAATACACAATCTTTTACCATTATATTAGTTTTTAAATACCATAACAGCCTTCAATATCCGGCTATCTAAGAATAACATGCCGTTGCTTTTTAATTTTTATATTTTACAATCTTTTATGAGGTACAGAATGATTATTTCATATTTCAAATTAATATTTATACACAAAAAAAGAAAGCGTTTTTTGACGCTTTCTTTTTTTAACTATTTCATGTACCTTCAGAATTTCATACAGAAAGTCTTGCGACTTCATTCTCTCCAATCTCTTTC